>CALWNI010000003.1 GCA_944382775.1 uncultured Allofournierella sp. | reverse complement strand
GAGCATCTGCCTTACAAGCAGAGGGTCACAGGTTCGAGCCCTGTAACTTCCACCAAAAAACGCCTCTGTAGCTCAGTCGGTAGAGCAGGGGACTGAAAATCCCCGTGTCATTGGTTCGATTCCGATCGGAGGCACCATTAAGACCCGCCTATTGGCGGGTCTTTTTGTGTTTATGGGAAAAGTTTGTTGATAAAATCTTACAGAATATCACAGATAGGATACTCGACAAGAATAGACACTTTTGCTAAAATTAAAGTGAGAAAGTATGTTGTTTGCTGTTTTGCTTTATTGATAGGATAACAAACACAGATACACCCGTTTCGATTATTTCTGCGCCAAGGGGCGTGGGCTGGCTATGAAAGGAGGCTGTGAGGATGTATACCGCACAGCAATATGTAAAAGCTGAATCATTACAGCAGGCTTGGGAGTTAAACCAAAAACGCAGCACAAAATTATTGGCTGGTGGTTGTTGGTTGCGCATGACTCGTAGCCGTGTGGGTACATTGGTGGATTTGAGCGGTTTGGGCTTGGATACCATTGAAGAAACCGAAGAAGCATTTGTGCTGGGTGCAATGGTAACATTGCGCCAGCTGGAAACCCATAAGGCATTAAACGAAACCTTTAACGGTGTGTTTAAAGAGATGACACGGCACATTGTGGGCGTGCAGTTCCGTAACTGCGCCACTTTGGGCGGCAGCATTGCGGCTCGGTTTGGCTTTTCGGACCTTTTGTGCGCCATGATGGCACTGGATTGCGAAGTAGAGCTGGTTGGCGCAGGCCGCATTCCGCTGCAAACCTATGCACAAATGCCCTGCGATCGGGATGTGCTGGCTCGTATTTATGTAAAGAAAAACGGCCGTAAGGCGGTTTATCAAGCCATGCGTAACGCCGAAACCGATTTGCCGGTGCTGGCAGTTGCCGCATCGGAGCTGGACGGCCAGGTGCGTGTGGTTGTGGGCGCTCGCCCCGCACGGGCACAAATTGTGGATGCACCGCTGTCGATTTCTGCACAAGAAGAGCAGATTCAGGCCGTTTGCGATGCAGCACAAAATCTTGCTTTTGCAGGCAATATGCGTGCAAGCGAGGCATATCGCCGTCATTTGGCAAACGTGTTGATTCGCCGCTGTGTTGCGGCATTGAAGGAGGGCTAAGCCATGCAGGTAACAATTACATTAAACGGAAAACCCTATACCGCAGAAGCTACGCCCGATACCCAGTTGCTGACCTTTTTGCGTGATGCAGGCTGCAAGTCGGTAAAATGCGGCTGTGAAACTTCCGGTTGTGGCTTGTGCACCGTTCACATGGATGGTAAATCCGTGCTGTCTTGCAGTGTGCTTGCCGCACAGGCAGCAGGCCATACCATTACTACTATGGAAGGCTTGCAGGAGCAGGCAGCAGAATTTGGTGCCTTTTTGGCAGATGAGGGCGGCGAGCAGTGCGGTTTTTGCAGCCCCGGTTTTATTATGAATGTACTGGCTATGATCAATGAGCTGGATTGCGATGCAAGCGACGAAGAAATTCGCGAGTATTTGGCGGGTAACCTGTGCCGCTGCACCGGTTATCAAAGCCAGTTGCGTGCAATTCGTAAGTATCTGGCAGCAAAAGGGGGCAAGGCAGAATGAAGTATGTAAGTCAAGCAGTGCGCAAGGTAGACGCCATGAGCCTTGTAACCGGTAAACCTGTTTATACCGGCGATATGGTGCCGTCCAATACCTTAATGGTAAAAATCCTGCGCAGCCCGCATGCCCATGCGTTGGTTGAAGAAATCAACACCACCGCCGCCATGAAAGTGCCCGGTGTGGTTGCAATTTTTACCCATCAGGATGTTCCGCAAAATCGTTTTACCACAGCAGGCCAGACCTATCCGGAACCCAGCCCCTATGACCGCTTGATTCTGGACAAGCGGGTGCGCTGTGTTGGTGACCCGGTGGCATTGATTGCCGCCGAAACCGAAGCCGCAGCCACCAAGGCAATGGGTTTGATTAAGGTAAAGTATCAGGTACTGGAGCCTCTGCTGGATTTCACCAAGGCAAAAGATAACGAGATTTTGGTGCATCCCGAAGAGGATTTCAAGGCATTGTGCCCCGTAGGTGCAGACAACAAGCGTAACCTGTGCAGCACCTCTTTCACCGAAAACGGCGATGTGGAAGCCGAGCTGGCAAAATGCCCCGTTGTACTGGAGCGTACCTTTAACACAAAGGCAAATAACCAGGCAATGATGGAGCCCTTTGTCACCTTTAGCTATCTGGATGAGTACAGCCGTTTAACTCTGGTAAGTTCTACCCAGGTTCCCTTCCATGTGCGCCGCATTTTGGCAAATGCCTTGGGAATGAGCAAGGCAAACATTCGTGTTATCAAGCCCCGTATTGGCGGCGGCTTTGGTGCAAAGCAAAGCGCAGTAAGTGAGGTTTATCCCGCTTTTGTTACCATGAAAACCGGTCGCCCGGCATGCCTGTGCTTTACAAGACAGGAGAGCCAGGCAAACGGTTCGCCCCGTCACCAAATGCAGGTAAACGTTCGCTTGGGTGCCGATGCCGACGGTACCATTCGTGCATTGGACGTTCACGCACTGTCCAACGCAGGTGCTTATGGCGAACACGGCCCCACCACAGTTGGTCTGGTTGGCACAAAGTCCATTTCGCTGTATGGTAAGCTGAATGCATCTCGTTTTACTACCGAAGTTGTATATTCCAATACTATGGGTGCAGGTGCATACCGTGGTTACGGCGCAACACAGGGTCTGTTTGCGGTGGAAAGCACCGTAAACGAGCTGGCAGCACAGTTGGGCATGGACCCCTGCGAAATCCGCATGAAAAACATGGTAAAGCAGGGCCAGCAGTTCGCCATGTACTACGGCGAAACCTGCACCAGCAATACCTTGGATAAGTGCATGGAAACCGCGAAGCATATGATGAACTGGGACGAAAAATATCCCAAAAAGGTGCTGGACAACGGTCATATCCGCAGCGTTGGTGTTGCCATGGCAATGCAGGGCAGCGGTATCTCCGGTGTGGACGTGGGCAGCGTGGAAATCCGTTTGAATGACGATGGATTCTACACCCTGCTGGTGGGCTGTACCGATATGGGTACCGGCTGTGACACCATTCTGACCCAGATGGCTGCTGAGTGCCTGGACTGCGAGATGGAAAACATTGCAGTGCGCGGTGTAGACACCGACCAGAGCCCCTATGACTGCGGTTCGTACGCATCTTCCACCACCTACATTACCGGTATGGCGGTAGTAAAAGCCTGCCAGGCTCTGCGCGAAAAGATTTTGCAGCAGGGTGCAAAGATGATGAATGTACCGGTGGATACCGTGGAATTTGACGGCAAGCGTGTATTTGTGCCCGGCACAGAGCAGCAGGTAAGTCTGTCCAACATTGGTTATACTAGTTTTGAGGGTAGCGGAAATTATCTTTCGGTTTGCGAAAGCCATTCTTCGCCCGTATCGCCTCCGCCCATGATGGTGGGTATGGTTGAAATTGACCTTGACCCCCAAACCGGTAAGGTGGAACTGGTGGATTATGTGGCGGTAGTAGACTGTGGTACCGTTATCAACCAGAACCTGGCACGGGTTCAAACCGAAGGCGGTTTGGTACAGGGCATTGGTATGACCTTGTACGAGGACATTCAGTATACCCAAAAGGGACGCATGCTGAACGATTCCTTCTTGCAGTACCGCATTCCCACCCGTTTGGAAGCGGGTACCATTCGTGTTGCCTTTGAAAGCAGCTATGAACAAACCGGTCCGTTTGGTGCAAAGAGCATCGGCGAGCTGGTTATCAATACCCCGGCACCGGCAATTGTAAATGCAATTTACAATGCAACCGGTGTGGCGTTCCACAGCTTGCCCGTAAAACCGGAGCATGTGGCAATGGCACTGCTGCAAAAAGAGCAATAAATATAATAAAAAACCAGAGAACCGCATTTTCTGCGGTTCTCTGGTTTTTGTTTTAGGATTACCCAATCGGGTTGGATGCGGTGTGCAGGGGAGAAAGACTGTAACAGTCAGTTTTTGATCGTTTGCATTGATACATGGCATAATCGGCAGCATGATGAAGCTCCACATAGGTGCTGCCGTGCATGGGTGCCAGCGCAATGCCAATGCTTGCACCAATGGGCAGGTTACAGTGTTCAATGCGAATGGCTTGAATTTTTTCTAAAAGTTCCTGCGCCTTTTTCTGTGCCACACAGGCATCGCAGCAGCCCTCCATGTACACAACAAATTCATCACCGCCAACACGGGCAATTAAATCGTTGGGGCGAAACAGGTGCTTTAATACCTGACTGACCGCAACCAAAACATCATCCCCCACACTGTGGCCATAGGTGTCGTTGATTGCCTTGAATTTGTTCAGGTCAATCATAAATAAGGTGCCGGTGCAGCAAAGGCTTAGTTTTTGTTGAATCAGTTGCTCTCCGCTTCGGTTATATAAGCCGGTTAATAAATCGGTGCGGGAAAGCCGAATTAGGGTTTGTTCCCGGTTTAACCGTTCGCTGATATCAGAAAATTTTCCGATAATACAATCCGGCTCTTGGTTTTGGTTTAAAATTGCCTTGCAGCTGCATAAATAAAAATGGTTGATGCCGTCTGCACCAACAAAACACAGTTCGGTATGTACAATATCGGTGGATTCTTTGCAGGCAAAAATGGCTTTTTCCAACGGATGCAGCGATTCCTGCATGGGCAGAGAATCGTCGTGCAGATAAAAAACATTAGGCAAATTAGAAGCAAGCGGTGCGTTTGGTAAAAATGAAACTACATCGGTTGTGCAGTTGTACTCAAAAATTAAGGTATCCCCTAATTCGTTTAAAATAGAAGTAATGTTCATGAAAACGGCTCCTTAAATGAAAAATAGCAAGGGTAGCCGAGGAATCAGAGGCAAAACTCGCCCTACCGCAAATAGTAAAATATGTTCTATATTATAGAGCAAAATATTGCAAGTTACAATAGAAAATATGAATTATTTAGTGTAAGTCAAATACATATTGAATCATTTTAAGTGAAAACTATGAATTATAGAATGTATCTAGGTGATGTTGTATGCGAAAATCCCGTGTGTGTTCCAGCTTAGATAAGCTGGGTGGGGATATTAAGTCTGCTCGTACTGCGTTGCACCTAACACGCCGCGATTTGGCAGAACAAGTAGGCATTGATCCGCGTTATCTGGCAAACATCGAAAACAGCGGCAGTATGCCCAGTTTACCGATTTTTTATGAATTGGTACGCATCTGCAAATTGCCGTTGGAACGGTATTTTTTTGATGTTGAGAAATGTGACGAGAGCGAACAACGTCAAAGAATCAATCAAAAACTTGCCATTTGCAATGAGGAGTTTTTACCCGTGGTAGAAGGCACGTTGGACGGCGTGTTACAAGTGCAGGACGAACAAAAGCAGAAAGAATGAACAGGGCAGGCCGAAGGCGTAAAATCAGATGCCTTCGGCAAATTATTTGAAAAAGCAAATTACACAAGATTGTGTCTTGACGAACGGGTACGTACGATTTACTATTATAAATGTTATCACAAACGCCTGTTGTATTTAGGCGAAAACAAGCGGCGGCGCAGCCAGCGTCGCGGTAAGGAGTAAAAAATGAAAAACAGCGAAAAAAGCTTTGAAACCATTGTTGCCCTGTGCAAAAACCGCGGTTTTGTATACCCCGGCAGCGAAATTTACGGCGGTCTTGCCAACAGTTGGGACTACGGCCCCTTGGGTGTAGAGTTCAAAAACAACGTAAAAAAGGCATGGCTGAAAAAATTTGTGCAGGAAAGCCGCTTGAATGTGGGCTTGGATGCAGCCATCATCATGAACCCTCAAACCTGGGTTACCACAGGCCACGTGGCAGGTTTTTCCGACCCCCTGCTGGACTGCAAGAGCTGCAAGGCCCGTCATCGTGCCGACAAGCTGATTGGCGAAGCACATCCCGAAGTAAACGTGGATGCACTGAGCTTTGAAGAGATGGACGCATTCATCGGCGAGCATCAAGACGTGGTTTGCCCCGTATGCGGCAAGCACGACTTTACTCCCATTCGTAAGTTTAACCTGATGTTCAAAACTGCCATTGGTGTAACTGAGGATTCCTCCAACACCTGCTACCTGCGCCCTGAAACTGCACAGGGTATCTTTTTGAACTTTGCCAACATTCAGCGCACCACCCGCCGCAAGCTGCCCTTTGGTGTTTGTCAGGTAGGTAAGGCATTCCGTAACGAGATTACCCCCGGTAACTTCACCTTCCGTACCCGTGAGTTTGAGCAGATGGAATGCGAATTTTTCTGCAAGCCCGGCACCGACTTAGAGTGGTTTGCATACTGGAAAGAATTCTGCAAAAACTGGCTGTTGAGCCTGGGCATCAAAGAGGAGAACCTGCGTCTGCGTGACCACGAGCCCGCAGAGCTGGCATTCTACTCCCGTGCTACTACCGACATTGAATATGCCTTCCCGTTCACCGATTGGGGCGAGCTGTGGGGCATTGCAGACCGTACCAACTACGACTTGGGCCGTCATCAGGAAGCAAGCGGCAAGAGCCTGGAATACTTTGACCCCGAAACCGGCGAGCATTACATTCCTTATGTAATTGAGCCTTCTCTGGGTGCAGACCGTGTTGCACTGGCTTTCCTGTGCGATGCTTACGACGAAGAGGTTCTGACCGACGACAAGGGCAAGGAAGACAAGCGTGTTGTACTGCGTTTGCATCCTGCTTTGGCTCCCTACAAGGCCGCTGTTCTGCCTTTGTCCAAAAAGCTGGCTGACCAGGCTATGCCCATTTGGGAAGAGCTGAGCAAGCACTTCATGGTAGACTTTGATGAAACCGGTTCCATCGGTAAGCGTTACCGCCGTCAGGACGAAATCGGTACCCCGCTGTGCATCACCGTTGACTTTGCAACCTTTGGCAGCGATACCGAAGAGGGCGACGGCTGTGTAACCATTCGTGACCGTGACACCATGGAGCAGGTTCGTCTGCCCATCAGCGAGGTAAAGGCTTACATCGAAAACAAAATTCAGTTCTAATTGTTGGGCTGATTTTTGCAACAAAGCAAAACAAAAGAAAAAAGGCGGGGCTTTTAAAGCTCTGCCTTTTTCGCTATAATAAAGGCATTATCATTTTATTTATTCCATTTAGAAAAGAGAGGGAATTGCAATGAATCAGGAATTGCTGAAAAAATATGCCGAGTTCACCGTGCAGGTGGGCATCAACGTACAAAAGGGTCAAACCTTAATCATCCGCTGCCCCATTGATGGCGCATACTTTGGCCGTGCCTGCATGGAAGCTGCTTTAAAAGCAGGTGCACGGGACGTTGTAATGCGTTATGAGGACGAAAAGGCTGCCCGCATTCGTTTGGAATACGGTTCCGAAGAGGCTTTGTGCGACATTAAGCCCTACGAGCTGCGCAGCTTTTTGGATTACGCCGAAAGCGAAGGCGGCTGCTGTGTGCTGTCCATCCATGCTTCTGACCCGGAAATCTACAAGGGTCTGGATGCCGGCAAGCTGAACCGTGTAGCATTGGCAAAGCGTGCTGCCATGAAGCCCTGGCAGGAGTACACCATGAAAGACCGTGTGCAATGGTGCGTTGTTGCCATTCCCACCGCTGCATGGGCAACCACCGTGTTCCCCGATTTGGACGCAGACCAGGCACAGGAAAAGCTGTGGAGCACCATTTTTGATGTGTGCCGTGTAACCAACGGCGACCCCGTGGGTGAATGGAAGCTGCATGTGGAAAAAACCGCAGCCCGCCGCGATAAGCTGAACGAGATGCAGCTGGAGAGCATTCGTATGCAGAGTGCAAACGGCACCGATTTAACCGTAGGCTTGGCAGACGGCCACACCTGGGAGGGTGCTTGCAGCAAGGCAGAAAACGGAACTGTGTTTATTGCTAACGTTCCCACCGAAGAGGTGTTCACTGCGCCCCACTGCCAGCGTGTAAATGGCGTTGTAAAAGGCACCAAGCCCTATGTATACAACGGCCAGCTGATTGAAGGCTTCTCCTTTACCTTTAAGGACGGTAAGGTTGTGGAATATTCCGCCGAAAAGAACGAGGAACTGCTGGGTCAGATGCTGGACAGCGACGAAGGCGCACGCCGCATTGGTGAGATTGCGTTGGTTCCTGCTTCCAGCCCCATTCATCGCAGCGGTGTGTTGTTCTACAACACCCTGTTTGACGAAAATGCAGCATGCCACATCGCCTTTGGTGCAGGTTACCCCACTACCGTTAAGGGCGGCGCAGCCATGAGCCGCGAAGAGCTGTTGGCTTGCGGTGTAAACGATTCTGCAATTCACGAAGATATGATGGTGGGCAGCGAGGATATGACCATTACCGGCTTGACCAAATCCGGTGAAACCGTGCTCATCTTCAAAGACGGCGAATGGGCAATCTAAGTATGAAACAAAAGTGGGCAAGTCATATACAGGCACTTACAGGTGTCGTACTTTTGTATGGTTTGGCGATTTTGTTGTTTCATTCTTTGGCAGGCGGAACCTTACTGGCGGAAAATGCCTATGATAGCTACCTGTTGCAGGCGCAAAACTGGCTGCAAGGCAGTGTAAGCATTCAAAATGGCGAGAACTACCCTTGGTTGGAGTTGGCCATTTTTCAAGGGCAGTATTATCTGTCCTTTCCGCTGGTTCCGTCTGTGTTTGCGGCGGTGTTATTGCTGCTGCATATTCCAGTGCATTCCAATCTGCTGATTGCGCTGTATGGCTTGGCGGTTTTGGTTGGCACCTATCTGCTGTTTTGGCAAAGCGGAAAAAGCAGCAAATCGTGTGCGTTTTTTGCGTTGTTTGTTACGCTAGGCAGCAATACCTTTTGGCTTTGCACAAGCGGCGGCGTATGGATGCTGGCGCAGGTATGCTGCTTGATGTTCTGCGTATGGGGCTGTTTTTTCTGGCTGCGTAAGCAAGAAGTTCCCGCCTATTTTTTGCTGGCACTGGCGGTGGGGTGTCGGCCCTTTACCGCCTTGCTGGCTGGGTTGCTGTATCTGCGCCCGCTGTGGCAGGCTGTGGTGAAAAAACAATGGAATCATTTGGTGAAGGTGAGTGTTCTGCCTGCGCTGGTTGCTGCCGCTTTGGGCTATTACAACTGGGTGCGCTTTGGCTCGTTCACCGAGTTTGGACACAACTACCTGCCGGAATTTGTACGGGCAGAATATGGGCAGTTTCATCTGGAATATCTGCTGCCTAATTTAATGAACCTGCTGCGTCCGGTGCTACTGACCGATACGCTGGATTTGTCCTTTCCGCTGTTTAACGGATTTTTGCCGATTTTGGCAAATCCGCTTTTGCTGCTGTGGCTCATTGCCATAGCGGTGGAGGTGAAGCGGGGGCGGTTTGACTACAAAGACCTTATTTTAGTCGGCTGTTTTGCGGCAATGGTTGTGGGGTTGTGCCTGCATCGCACGCTGGGTGGCTGGCAGTTTGGCGCCCGCTATCTGGTGGACGGATTCCCCTTTGTGCTGCTGTTTTTTGCAAAGCGAAAGGAACAAGACAACGAGCGTTGGAACGGCTTGTTGTTGGCGGCGGTGCTGTTTAATTTTTATGGGGCGGTTTATATGTTAAGCCACTAAACCAAAGGAAAGGGGAAAACCGTGGGACAAATTGTAGGACAATTAGGCGGCATGACAATGCTGTTGTTTGTGGTGCTGTTGGCACTGCGCTGTTTGGGACTGTTGGAGTGGCTGCCACATAAATGGCGGCGGCAAAAACTGTTGCTGCGGCAGATGCCTGAGGTCTGTACACCGTTCACAAGGCAGGACTATCTGCTGGCGTTTTTCGGTGTTTTGGCGGTGCAATGGGTCATGCTGTTTTTTGCGTGGCTCACCTTAAACCAATCGGGTGGAATCCCGGCGTTTTTGGCGCATTTTTGGCAGCGATTTACCGAGGCAGGCGATAGCCCGCATTATCTGTTTATTGCGGAAAACGGCTATCAGCCCGGCGGAGAAGATGCTAAGTGGATTGTGTTTTATCCCTTATATCCGCTGTTGATACGAGCCATGAGCGTGGTTACGGCAGGCAATCTGCCGTTGGCGGCGGTTTTGCTCAGTCAGATTTGCTGGGGCGGCTGCGGCGCAGTTGCGCTTCGCTTGGCAGGCTGCTGGCTCAAGCGCAAACAGGCAATCACTGCGGTGCTGTTCCTGGCGGTGTATCCCTTTGCATTTTTTGCCATGGGAGTGTATACCGAAAGTTTGTTTTTGCTTCTCTGCATGAGCTGTATCGTATGGGCGTATCAAAAGCAATGGCCTTTGGCAGGCGTTGCGGGAGGACTGGCGGCACTTTGCCGCACCCAAGGTATGGTATTGCTGTTGCCGGTTCTTTGGTTGTGGCTTATGGCGCGCAAAAAACAAAAGCAGGGAATAAAATCCCTTGCCATCGGTATAATTCCCATGGGCTTTGGCGTATACTTAGCTTGTAACTATCTACTGTTTGGAAATTGCTTTCAGTATCTGCAATTCCAAGCCGATGCCCCGTGGTACCAAACCACGCAATGGATTGGCAACAACCTGGCACTGCATTGGCAGCTGGCTTTCCAGTATCCGGGGTTGGCCAACTTTATCTACTGGCCGCAAATCGGTTTGTACTTTGTTGGCATGGCTCTGCTGTTTTGGGGGCTGTTTCAAGGCGTACCCACCGAGTGGCTTATTTGGGGTGGAGCGTATCTTGGCATGAGCTATCTGCCGGGCTGGCTCATCAGTGGAAGCCGCTATATGTTTGGCTGTATTCCGCTGTTTTTGCTGTTGGCAAGCATCCCAGCAAAGCGGGTTCGCTTGGGCTTGCTTTTGGTTAGTACATTGGCGTGCTGCTGTTACACCGTTTTGTATCTGCAAGGGCAGGCAATTATGTAAAAAGAGTTCCTGTTTTGTGCGAAAAAAGCGGTTTTACAGGCAAAACACTTGCAAACTGTGCTAGAATATGGTATAGTTATGCATTGTAAGATAGGTTTAAATGGAGAGTGGGCCGCAAGGTCCGCTCTTCTTGCTTGTTTAAGACTTTTTAGCGATTAAAATTGCTGTAATTACAAGATGCCTGGGAGGTTGCAAATGGCAAAAGCAAAAAGTGGCCAAAACACCGTACAGCATGTGGAAACACTGGTACGGCCGGTAATTGAACAAATGGGCCTGACATTATGGGATGTTCGTTTTGAAAAAGAAGGTCCGGACTGGTACCTGCGTGTGTTTATTGACCCCGCAGACGGCAGCATGCTGGATATGAATACCTGCGAAGCCGCAAGCCGTGCCATTGACCCGATTATTGAAGCAGCAGACCCCATTGATCAGGGTTACTTTTTGGAAGTTGGCAGCCCCGGACTGGGCCGCCGCATGACCCGCCCCGAGCATTTTGAAAAATACATGGGCGAAAAAATTGCTGCTCGCCTGATTCGCCCCGACGAAACCGGAAACCGTGAGTATGCCGGCATTTTGAAGAGCTTTGAAGGCCAGACCGTAACCATTGAAACCGAAAATGGTACCGTAAGCTTTGATTTGTCCGCCACCAGTTTTGTAAAACTGTGCGACGACGAAAATTTATTTTAAAAAACAATATCCAACCAACCGGTTGAAACGATAATATGGAGGAGAATTAGAACAATGAATGGAGAGTTTTTTGAGGCACTTACCATGCTGGAAAAAGAGCGTGGCCTGACCGCTGAATATCTGATTGAGAAAATCAAGGCGGCCATTGTGATTGCTGTCAAAAAAGACTACGAGGTAGAGGACGAGAACGTTCTGGTTGAGATTGACACCGTATACGGCAAATTTACCGTATCTCTGGTGCGTGATATCGTGGAGGAAGTTGAGAACCCCCACACCCAGATGACCCTGGAAGAGGCACAGGCAATCCGCAAGACCTACAAGCTGGGTCAGCGTGTGGTTACTCCCTTGAAAACCAAGGACTTTGGTCGCATTGCTGCGCAAACCGCAAAGCATGTAATCCGCCAAGGCATCCGTGAGGCCGAGCGCAACCAGCTGTTCAACGACATGCAGGGCAAGGCACACGAAATTGTAACCGCACGTGTTACCCGTGTAGACCACGACCGCGGCATTGTTGCACTGGACATGGGCAAGGGCGAGGCTGTGCTGCCCCGTTCTGAGCAGGTTCCCGGCGAAGAGTTCTTCGAGGGTCAGCATGTTCAGGTTTATGTAAAAGACGTGGTAGTAACCGACCGTGGCCCCCGTGTTATCATCAGCCGTACCAGCGAGCAGTTGGTAAAGCGCATGTTTGAAATGGAAGTTCCCGAAATTTTTGACGGCACCGTAGAAATCAAGGCAATCAGCCGTGAGGCCGGTGTGCGCACCAAAATGGCAGTATGGAGCAAAGATGAGAACATCGACCCCGTAGGCGCTTGCATTGGTGCACACGGTGTGCGTGTTGGCAAAATTGTGGAAGAGCTGCACGGCGAAAAAATCGACGTGGTTCGCTGGAGCGAGGACATCAACGAGTTCATCAGTGCCGCACTGAGCCCCGCTAAGGTTCTGAAGGTGGAAATTCTGGAAGGCGAAAAGAAGGCTTGCCGTGTTACCGTTCCCGACCATCAGCTGAGCTTGGCCATTGGCAACAAGGGCCAGAATGCTCGCCTGTGCGCTCGTTTGACCGGCTACAACATCGACATTCGCCCCGAAAGCGGCTACTTTGGCGAAGAAGAGGCAACTGCCGGCGAAGCAGAGCAGGCAGATGCTTTGATCGAAGACTAATTTCGATTTGCTGATTTTATAATAGAAAGGAGCGTCCCAACAAGATGCAACAACGAAAAATTCCGCTGCGGCGCTGCACCGGCTGTAACGAGTCGAAACCCAAAAAGGAACTGGTGCGTGTGGTGCGCAGCCCAGAGGGAGAAATTTCTCTTGACCTTGTGGGCAAAAAGCCCGGTCGGGGCGCTTATCTTTGTCCCAATGCCCAATGCTTGCAAAAGGCCCGCAAAGCCCGGCGCTTAGAGCGTGCATTGGAAACCCAAATCCCGCCCGAGGTATATGACAGCATCGAGCGAGAGATAGAAGGAGCCGAGTGTGGAGAATAAACAAAAACTATTATCGGCCGTCTCGCTGTGCCGTAAGGCCGGCAAGTTGGTTATGGGGTTTGATGCAGTACAAGAAAGCGTTTACAGCGGCAAAGCATATCTGGTGCTTTTAGCAGCCGATGTGAGCGACGGCACTGCAAAGCGCATGACCCGTGCTTGTGAAGATATGGCGGAATGTTTGCGCATGCCCCTAACACAAATCGAGCTGTGTCCCGTTAGCTACAAAAAGGTTGGCGTATACAGCATTTTGGATGAAAACCTGGCAAACCTGTGCAAACAATACCTCGCGCAAGAGAAGGAGGAAATCGAATGACCATTAAATATAAAGTAAGTGACGTAGCAAAAGATTTGAACGTACCTGCAAAGCAAATCATTGAGCTGTTGGCAGAAAAGGGCGGCGAACCCAAGAAAGCCGGCACCACACTGAACGAAGCAGAGATGAACTACGTGTTTGAGCATTTTACCCAGAAAAATGCAGAAAAGAACCTGAACGGTTACTTGGACAGCGCAAGCAAACCCAAGGCAAAGGAGAACGAGATTCTGAAAAAGGCAGACGGTACCGTTGTAGAAATGGGCGGTAAGAAAAAGGCAGACAAAAAGGCAGAAAAGCCCCAGGTAGCAGTGGTAAAGCGTGAAGTTGTTACCAAGGTTGTGGATACCCGCACCGTAGACGTAAACCTGGATAAATTCAACGAAAAGTTCGACGAACTGGCTTCCACCAAAAACGTGGAAAATCGCCGCAAGCCCCAGCCTGCCGGCAACAAGCAGAAGTTTGGCAACAACAAAAACAAGCGCAACCAAAACTTCCAAAAGCGCCGCGAAACCGAGGCAGAGCGTTTGCAGCGCATTCATCTGGAAAAGGCCCGCAAAGCACAGCTGAAGGTTCAGATTCCCGACGAAATCACCGTTGGCGAACTGGCTTCTCGCTTAAAGCAAACCGCTGCCAACGTAATCAAAAAGCTGATGGGCTTTGGCATTATGGCATCGGTAAGCGAGGTTGTGGATTTTGATACCGCAAGCCTGATTGCCGAAGAATTTGGCGCAAAGGTAGAAAAAGAAGTTCATGTAAGCATCGAAGAGCGTCTGTTTGAGGTGGACGAAGATCCCGCAGACAGCTTGCAGGAGCGTCCCCCCGTTGTTGTTGTTATGGGTCACGTTGACCACGGTAAAACCAGTATTCTGGATACCATCCGTAAGAGCAGCGTAACCACCGGCGAGGCAGGCGGCATTACCCAGCACATCGGTGCATATCAGGTTACTGCCGGCGGCAAGGTAATCACCTTCTTGGATACCCCCGGTCACGAAGCGTTCACCAGCATGCGTGCCCGTGGTGCAAACCTGACCGATATTGCCGTTCTGGTTGTTGCTGCCGATGACGGCATCATGCCCCAGACCATCGAGTCCATCAACCACGCAAAGGCAGCCGGCGTATCCATCATTGTTGCAATCAACAAAATGGATAAACCCACCGCTAACCCCGACCGTGTTATGGAGCAGCTGACCCAGCATGAACTGGTTCCCGAACAGTGGGGCGGTGATGTTATCTGTGTTCCCGTATCCGCAAAAACCGGTATGGGCATTGAAGACCTGCTGGAGAACATCAACCTGGTAGCCGAGGTAAAAGAGCTGAAAGCCAACCCCGACCGCCGTGCAAAGGGTGCTGTTATCGAAGCTCGTCTGGATAAGGGCCAGGGCCCCGTTGCCACCATTTTGGTACAAAAGGGTACCCTGCGCAAGGGCGATTGCGTGATTGCAGGCACCACCGTTGGTCGTGTTCGTACCATGAAGAACGATAAGGGCATCTTCCTGGAAGAGGCAGGCCCCTCTACTCCCGTAGAGATTACCGGTTTGACCGACGTACCCAGTGCAGGTGACCTGTTCGACGCAGTTGCCGACGAAAAGCTGGCTCGTGAGCTGGCAGACCGCCGTGCAACCGAAGAAAAAGAGCGTTTGTTCAACAGCTACAAAAAGGTTACTCTGGATAACCTGTTCAGCCAGATTGCCGAAGGCGAGCGCAAGCAGCTGGATATCATTGTAAAGGCAGACGTACAGGGCAGTGCCGAGGCTGTTAAGCAGAGCTTGGAGAAGATTTCCAACGACGAAGTTCGTGTTAAGGTTATCCATGCCGGCGTTGGCGCAATCAACAAGTCCGACGTTATGCTGGCAAATGCCGGCGGTGCTATCATCATCGGCTTTAACGTACGTCCTGACCCCATCGCTAAGGAAGAGGCTGCACAGTGCGAGGTAGAAATGCGCATGTACCGCGTTATCTACGACGCAATCAACGATGTAACCGACGCAATGAAGGGCATGCTGGCTCCCAAGATTCGTGAAGTTGAGCAGGGCCGTTTGGAAGTTCGTCAGGTTTACAAGATCAGCAGCGTTGGTCTGGTTGCCGGCAGCTATGTGCTGGAAGGCAAGATTACCCGCCACAGCAAGATTCGTGTTGTGCGTGACGGCATTGTTATCACCGAAGACGAGATCAGCAGCCTGCGCCGCTTTAAGGACGACGTAAAGGAAGTTGCGCAGGGCTACGAATGTGGTGTAACTCTGGAGAAGTTTGCCGATATTAAAGAAGGCGACATCTTCGAAGCATACATTCTGGAAGAGTACCGCGACTGATTTTTTTGAAATACAAAAAAGCAAAGACTGCGGGGCATAATTTGCCCGCAGTCTTGCGGCTTTTTCATTCGCACCTCACATAAGAGGAGCAAAAAACGGAACAATAAGGAGAGTAGTATGCCTAACACCAAAAACCAGGGCCGTTTGGCTCAGGATATGAAACGGGAAGTAATCGGAATCATCGGTCAGATGAAAGACCCCCGCCTGGAGGGCGGTCTGCTCACCGTTACTCGATTGGACGTAACCCCCGATTTGGATGTGGCGAAAGTCTACATCAGTGTTATGGGAAAACCCGAAGGCGCAGCCGAGGCTGTAAAAGCACTGAACCGTGCAAGTGGCCATGTTCGCACCGAGATTTCCCGCCGTATGCACATTCGCAAAGCACCTCGCTTTGTGTTTGCGCAAGACGATGGTGCAGCCTATGCAGCACACATCAATGAATTGCTGGCAAACCTGAACAAAGGGCAGGAGTAAGCGGCAGATTCGATGGAACTGTAACGAAAGAGGAGAACGTCATGAGTGAAATTTTAGACCTGCTGGCGACCATTGGCCGCCTGCTGCGGGCCGAAAATGTGCTGATTCTGTGCCACAAAAATCCCGATGGTGATACCACCGGGTCGGCGGCTGCGCTGATGCATGCATTGAAAAATCTGGGCAAAGAGGCAGCGGTGCTATGTTCGGACCCCATTCCAAGCCGCTATTCTTATATGCAAATTGAGCCGTTTACCGGTCAATTTGACCCGGGTTATATCGTTGCTGTGGATGTTGCGAGCATTCAGCTATTTGGCGATTCAATTCAAGAATACACCGAACAAATTGATTTGTGCATCGACCATCATGCCTCCAATGGCGGCTATGCAGATGCCATGCTGCTGGACAGCAGCGCCGCCGCAACCTGCGAAATTATGTACGATGTACTAACAGCAATGAATGTGGAAATTACACCCGTTATTGCAAATTGTTTGTATACCGGCCTTTCTACCGATACGGGTTGCTTCCTGTTTTCTAACACCACTGCCAAGGCTCACATGTTGGCAGCAAAGCTTATGGAAGCAGGCGCACAGGTGGAAGATTTGAACATGATTTTGTTTGAAAGCAAATCCAAGGGTCGTATGGCCATTGAATTGACCGCTTTGCAAAATCTGGAATATCATTTTGAAGACCGCTGTGCCTTGATGTATATGACCCGTGAGCAGATTGCAGAAAGCGGCGTTGGCCCCAATGAACTGGAGGATATCACCAGTCTACCCCGTAAAATCGAGGGGGTACAGGTGGGCATTACCCTGCGGCAGCTGCCGGGTGCCAGCTACAAAATCAGCATTCGCACCACCGATGGCGTGGATGCCTGTGCCATTGCAAAACGCTTAGGCGGCGGCGGTCATGCCCGTGCAGCAGGCTGTGAGTTGGAAGGCAACCTGGAAAACGCAAAAGCGGCGATTTTGGCAGAAGTAGAGCGAGAGCTGAAACGTGCGCAGGAGTTAACCAAACAGGAACAGGAGTGAGCCCATGAATGGAATCCTGATTGTGGATAAACCAATGGATTGGACCAGTTTTGATGTGATTGCCAAGCTGCGCGGCATTCTTGGCACCCGAAAATTGGGCCATTCCGGAACACTGGACCCCATGGCAACCGGTGTTTTACCTGTGTTTGCAGGAGGTGCCTCCAAAGCGGTGGATATGCAGCCCAATCACGATAAGACCTATCGTGCGGTTGTGCGCTTTGGTCTTGCAACCGATACCGGCGATGTAACCGGCACCACGCTGGAAACCAGCGATGTGACTGTGAGCAAAGAACAGCTGCAAGCGGTTCTGCCTCAATTTACGGGGGACATTATGCAAACTCCGCCTATGTATTCGGCGGTAAAAATCAATGGTACGCCGCTGTATAAGCTGGCACGCCAGGGAGTTACGGTAGAGCGAAAAGCCCGCCCCGTTACCATTTATCGGCTGGATTTGCTGGAGCAGTGCGCCCAGCAGGATTTTGTGCTGGAGGTAGCTTGCAGCAAAGGTACCTATGTGCGCACCTTGGTGGAAGACCTGGGCAAAGCGTTGGGCGTTCCTGCCACATTGGCAGGCCTGCGCCGTACACAGGCAGGTATCTTTGATTTGCAGCACAGCCATACGCTGGAAGAAATTCAAGCAGCAAAAGACAACGGAACCTTAGAGCAGCTGTTTTTGCCGGTGGAAACGGTGTTTGAACATCTGCCGTTGCTTGAGGTAAACCAGGAAAATACTGCACGGCTGATGAACGGTGCACCCTGTTTTCGCATCAAAGCGCAAGACGGTGTATATCGTTTGCACAGTGAAGACGGTTTCTTGGGCTTAGGTCGAGTGCAAAACAAACAGTTAAAAGCAGAAAAATTATTTGTGGAAAGGACGTGAACCGCCCTGAAAGTTTATGAAACATTACAGGTGCCGGATGCGGACTTCTCCATCGACCGGGGGTCTAGTGTGGCCCTCGGTTTTTTTGATGGGGTACATACGGGCCACCAAGCGGTGATTCGGGCAGCGGTGCAAGATGCCAGGGCCAATGGTCGTGCGGCAGCGGTGTTTACATTTCGGTTGCCGCTTAGCAGCACAATGAAGGGCGGCCGCTTGTTGACCGAACGCCAAAAGCATCAGATTATGGAGCAGCTCGGGGTAAGCTATTATATGGAGCCTGCCTTTGAAGCTTTTTGCGAGTATAGTCCGGAGGCGTTTGTGACCGAAATTTTGCACGGGTTATACCATGCAAAAGCGGTATTTTGCGGCGAAAACTTTACCTTTGGCAAAAAGGCAGCCGGCAACATTGAAAAGCTGAAAGAATTATGTCAGCCGCTGGGAATTCAGGTGGTGATTGTTCCTATGACCACCTACAAAGGGGAACTGGTGAGCTCCACCCGTATTCGGGCGGCGTTGAATGCAGGGGATATTGCATCGGTAAACGATATGCTGGGCAGACCCTATGCCATTGATTTTCCGGTACAGCATGGGCAAGGATTGGGGCATGTGCTGGGGTTTCCCACCATTAACCAGATTTACCCCGAAGGCTTTTCGGAACCGAAATACGGCATTTACATTACCCGCATCTGCATCAATGACACCTGGTATATCGGGGCAACCGGATTTGGTAACCGCCCCACTGTAAACGATGGGCAGCAAGGTGCTACCTGCGAAACCTTTATTTTGGATTTTGACGGACAGCTATACGGCGAACAGTTGCAGCTGGAGTTTTATCAGTACATTGCCCCCACCCGAAAGTTTGAAAATTTGCAGCAGCTGCAAGACTGCATTTCCAACGCAGCGCAGCAGGCACGGCAGTATTTTGCCGAATGATTTACAGCAATTTACAGCAAAATCTGTAAAAGGTTTGGCTTGTAATTGCCCAATTGATGTGGTATACTAAATGAGCTACCGTAACCCGGTATGGGGTGTATGCTTTGTATCAAAGCGCCTCGATTACCCCGCACCTGGTTATTGGCAAATAAACAAAACGAGGTATTTCAAAATGGAAACCAAAATGAACATCATTGAGTCCGCTCGCGTTCACGAGACCGATACCGGTTCTCCTGAGGTTCAGGTTGCTCTGCTGACTGCTCGCATCAACCACCTGACCGAGCACCTGAAGAAGAACACCCATGACCACCACAGCCGTCGTGGCCTGCTGAAGATGGTTGGCCGTCGTCGTAACCTGCTGGCTTACCTGCAGAAGAAGGACATCGAGCGTTACCGTGCTCTGATCGCTAAGCTGGGTCTGCGTAAGTAATTTTGTACTTTTAAAGGCAGGCGGTAAATGTACCGCCTGCCTTTCCCTGTATTTTTTTGATAAAACAAAAGAGCTATGTGCGTATTTAGCGGTAAATCGAATGTTTGGCATGGGCAAACACTGGATTTATTGCTAAAGCCACAGGCCCTTTTGTTGAAATATATTTTTTAGGAGGTTCCCCCTATGGCTTTGGAATTTGCGTCCAAACACGAAACTTTTGCCAATTTTAAAACCTTTGAAACCGAACTGGCAGGCCGTCCGCTGGTGGTAGAAACCGGCAAAATGTGCGGTTTGTCCAACGGCAGCTGCTTGGTTCGCTACGGCGAAACCGTGGTTCTGTGCAACGTAACCATGAGCGAAAAGCCCCGCGATGGCATTGACTTCTTCCCCCTGAGCGTTGACTTTGAGGAGAAGCTGTATGCAGTAGGCCGCATCCCCGGCAGCTTTATGCGCCGCGAAGGCCGCCCCGGCGAAAAGGCTGTTCTGACCAGCCGCGTGGTTGACCGCCCCATTCGTCCCTTGTTCCCCAAGAACATGCGCAATGACGTTTGTGTTACCATGACCGTTATGAGCGTAGACCAGGATTGCAGCCCTGAAATCACCGGCATGATCGGTACTTCCATTGCGCTGTCCATTTCTGACATTCCCTGGGCTGGCCCCATTGGCGGCGTGTTCATGGGTCTGGTAGACGGCGAGCTGGTGGTAAACCCCACCTTGGAGCAGCGTGAAAAGACCGACCTGCAACTGACCGTTGCTGCTACCGAGCAGAAAATCGTTATGATTGAAGCCGGTGCAAACGAGGTTGACGAAGTTACCATGCTGAATGCCATTAAGGCAGCTCACGAGGAAATCAAGAAGATTATCGAATTCATCAACGGCATTGTGGCAGAAATCGGCAAGCCCAAGAAGGAGTTCCAGGACATGGATCTGAACCATGACCTGCTGGAGGCTGTAAAGGCTGAGTTCCTGGATGAGTTCAAGGCTGCTATGGATACCGATGACAAGAACGTTCGTGACGAGCGTTTGCTGCCCATCCGCGAAAAGCTGGAAGAGAAGTACGCCGAAGAGTACGGCGCAGGCATCATCGAAGAGCTGATGTACAAGATGCAGAAGTATGTGGTACGTCGTTGGCTGCTGGATGAGGGCAAGCGTGTAGACGGCCGTGGCATCAACGAGATCCGTCCGTTGGCAAGCGAAGTAGGCTTGCTGCCCCGTGTACACGGCAGCGGTATGTTTACCCGTGGCCAGACTCAGGTTCTGACCATTGCAACCTTGGGTTCCACCAAGGACAGCCAGCTGATGGACGATTTGAGCACCGAGCAGTACAAGCGTTATCTGCATCACTACAACTTCCCCCCCTACTCGGTAGGCGAGGCCCGTGCACCCCGCAGCCCCGGCCGTCGTGAAATTGGTCACGGCGCACTGGCAGAGCGTGCACTGGTTCCCGTACTGCCCAGCGTAGAGGAGTTCCCCTACACCATCCGTCTGGTTTCCGAGGTTCTGAGCTCCAACGGCTCCACCAGCCAGGCTTCCATTTGTGGTTCCACCCTGGCTCTGATGGATGCAGGTGTGCCCATTACTGCTCCCGTAGCAGGCATTTCCTGTGGTCTGATTACCGAAGGCGACCGCTGGATGACCATGCTGGACATTCAGGGCGTTGAGGACTTCCACGGCGATATGGACTTTAAGGTTGGCGGTACTCACAAGGGTATCACCGCAATCCAGATGGATATTAAGGTAGACGGATTGACCTACGAAATCATCGAAGAGGCCTTCGAGAAGTGCCGCAAGGGCCGTCTGTTCATTCTGGACGAAATCATGCTGCCTGTGATCAGCGAGCCTCGCAGCCAGCTGAGCAAGTACGCACCCAAGATGCTGTCCATGGTAATTCCTGTGGACAAGATTAAGGACGTAATCGGCAAGGGCGGCAAGGTAATTCAGGAAATCTGCGCAAATTGCAACTGTAAGATTGACGTGGAAGAAGATGGCCATGTATTTGTTTCTGCCATCGACATCGACGATGCAAACCGCGCAATTCACACCATTAAGACCATTGTAGAAGACCCCGAAGTTGGTGCAATCTACAAAGGCCGCGTAACTCGCCTGATGAACTTTGGCGCATTTGTGGAAATTGCTCCCGGCAAAGAAGGTCTGGTACACATCTCTAAGTTGGACAACAAGCGTGTTGAGCGTGTAGAAGATGTGGTTGCAGTTGGCGACGAGCTGATTGTTATGGTTACCGAAATCGACCAGCAGGGCCGCATTAACCTGAGCCGTAAGGATGCTTTGGCAGCCATTGAGGCAAAAAAAGCACAGGGCTAAGTAATTTTTTAAGCTAAAATAAAAAGCTGCCTATTTCCAAGGAAATAGGCAGCTTTTTTTATAAGAAAAAGGCTTGTGCTTGCGAAAAATCGCCAAAAATGATATGATAAAATAGACTATTTATATTTGGGAGGACAGGCTCCGGTGAAAAAGATTAGTGCTTGTATTGTAAGTTATAATGGAGCCGAGGAAGTTATCAAAGCGGTAGCCTCCTTGCAGCAGCATACAAAGGATTGTGAGCTGACCGTGTATCTGGTGGATAACGCCAGCCCCGACGGAACAGGCGAGCAGTTAAAGCAGCTGGCTGCACCCAATGTAAAGGTAATTTGTTTGCCGCACAATGTGGGATTTGGCAAGGGGCACAATCAGGTGCTGCCCTTTTTGGACAGTGAGTATCACTTTGTGTTAAACCCTGATATTTTTATCGACAATAACGTTCTGCCTGCCATCTGCAATTGGATGGATGCACACAAAGAGGTGGTTATGGCAACCCCAAAATTACTGTTCCCCGATGGCAGAATTCAGGTGCTGCCCAAGCGAAAACCCAATATACTGGGCCTAGCGGCACGGCAGGGTGTACCCGGTTTGCAAAAATTTGGCGACCGCTATGCCATGTTGGATTGCGATTTAAGCAAACCGACCCCCATTGAATTTTGCACCGGAAGTTTTTTCTGCATGCGAACCGAAGTATTTCAGCAAATCGGTGGCTTTGATGAAGCCTATTTTATGTATGTGGAAGATGCCGATATTACCCAAAAAGCGCGGCAAAAAGGTTTGGTCTATTATTTACCGCAATTTACGGCATACCATGCTTGGCATCGGGCACCCAATAAAAGCCTGAAGCCGTTTTTTCAGCAACTTGGCAGCATGGTGCGTTATTTTAATAAATGGGGCTGGAAATTGGGCTGTTGAGCCGATTTTTTGCTTCTGAAAAAAATCATCGAAAAAATCCGATGGTTTTCCACTAAGAACGGCATTCCCTGTGGAAAACGCCGTTCCTTTCCTTTGTATATAGCGGCTGTGGCTCCGCTTTGTGTTAAGCTGCATCATTTTATTTGACCCATTTGGGCAAAAAAGGAGCGTAACAAATGAAAGGCATTATTCTTGCCGGCGGTGCAGGTACTCGCTTGTATCCGCTTACTATGGTCACCAGCAAACAATTGCTGCCCGTGTACGACAAACCGATGATTTATTATCCGCTGTCCACCTTGATGTTGGCAGGCATTAAGGATATTTTAATCATCTCCACCCCAGAGGATACCCCTCGCTTTGAGAATCTGCTGGGCGACGGCAGCCAGTATGGGCTGAATTTGTCCTATAAGGTACAGCCCAGTCCCGACGGATTGGCACAGGCATTCATTTTGGGCGAAGAGTTCATTGGCGATGATTGCTGTGCAATGATTTTGGGCGATAACATTTTCTACGGCAACGGATTCTCCCGCATCTTGAAAAATGCGGTAAAGAACGCCGAAGAAAACGGCCGTGCCACCGTGTTCGGTTACTATGTCAACGACCCTGAGCGTTTTGGTATTGTGGAGTTTGACGACGAGGGCCATGTTATCAGTGTAGAAGAAAAGCCGGAAAATCCCAAGTCCAATTATGCTATTACCGGTTTGTATTTCTATGACAATCGCGTAAGCGCAAAGGCAAATCAGGTAAAGCCAAGCCCCCGCGGTGAGCTGGAGATTACTACCCTGAACAGCATGTATTTGGAAGAAGGCAAGCTGGATGTACAGCTGCTGGGCCGTGGATTTGCATGGCTGGATACCGGTACCATGGACAGCTTGGTAGAGGCTGCGGATTTTGTGCGCATGGTGGAAAAACGCCAAGGCATTAAAATCAGCGCACCCGAGGAGATTGCCTATAAAAATGGCTGGATCAGCAAGGAAAAGCTGCTGGAAAGCGCACAGCGATATGGCAAAAGCCCGTATGGAGAGCATCTCAAGCGTGTAGCCGATGCAAAGATTAAATACTAATAAGGAGGGTTATCCATGAAAATCCTTATTACCGGCGCAAGCGGACAGCTTGGCACCGAAATTCAGCGTCAGTTAAAGCAGGGCGAAAGTGCCTTGGGTGCTGTGCCGGAGCGTTTAAAAAACGCAATGGTCATTGCCACCGATGCCGATGAGCTGGATATTACCAATCGGGAAGCAACCATTGCGTTTGTGCGGCGTCATCAGCCGGATACCATTATCAACTGCGCTGCGTTTACCAATGTGGATGGCTGTGAAACCAACACCGAAGCAGCCTTCAAGGTAAATGCATTGGGCGCATCCAATCTGGCACAGGCAGCCGAGCGCATCAATGCACGGTTGATTCACGTTTCCACCGACTATGTGTTCCGTGGCGAAGGGGACAAGCCCCTGGACGAGAGCGAGCGAATTGACCCTAAGAGTGCCTACGGAAAAACCAAGGCACTGGGCGAACAATATGTTCGGGATTTTTGCCATCGCTATTTTATTGTGCGCACCGCATGGCTGTATGGCTATGCAGGCAAAAACTTTGTAAAAACCATTGTGAATGCGGGCAAAAAGTTTGGTAAGTTGGAAGTGGTCAACGACCAGTTGGGCAACCCCACCAACGCTGAAGATTTGGCGCATCACATTTTAAAGTTGGCAGTAAGCCATGATTATGGCGTGTATCATTGTACCGGCGAGGGCATTTGCTCTTGGTATGATTTCGCCAGCGAAATTATCCGCCTTTCGGGTGTGGATGCTACAGTTAGCCCTTGCAGCAGTAAGGAATACGCCGAAAAGCACCCCGCAGCGGCTGACCGTCCGGCCTGGAGTGCCTTGGAAAATCGGATGTTAGCATGCACTGTAGGCAATGAAATGCGGGATTGGAAAGCTGCCTTGGCAGACTTTTTTGCACATTGGAATCCCGAAGAATAAGAGTAAAACAAGGAGAAACAGCAATATGAAGCGTTATCTGATTACCGGCTGCGCCGGTTTTATCGGTTCCAACTTTGTTTACTATATGCTGAACAAATACAAGGAGATTCAGCTGGTAAACCTGGATAAGCTGACCTATGCAGGCAACCTGGAAAACCTGAAGGGCGTAGAGGGCGACCCGCGCCATATTTTTGTACAGGGCGATATCTGCGACAAAGAGCTGGTAAGCAGCCTGTTTGCCCAGTATGACTTTGATTATGTAATTAACTTTGCAGCAGAAAGCCACGTTGACCGCAGCATCAGCAACCCCGAAATCTTTGTGGAAACCAACGTAATGGGCACTGTAAACCTGTTGCAGTGTGCAAAGAACGCATGGTACAAAGACGGCAAGTGGACCGAAGGCAAAAAGTACATTCAGGTATCCACCGACGAGGTATACGGCTCTTTGGGCGACGAGGGCTACTTTATGGAAACCACTCCGCTGTGTCCCCACAGCCCCTATTCCTCCAGTAAGGCCAGTGCGGATATGTTTGTTATGGCATTCCATGACACCTACGGTATGCCGGTAAACATTACCCGCTGCTCCAACAACTATGGCCCCTACCAGTTCCCCGAAAAGCTGATTCCGTTGATGATTAACAACGTAAAGCAGCACAAAAAGCTGCCGGTATACGGTGACGGTATGAACGTGCGCGACTGGTTGTATGTGGAAGACCACTGCAAGGCCATTGACATGGTAACCGAAGGCGCCCGTGTGGGTGAGGTGTACAACGTGGGCGGACACAACGAGCGTCCCAATATCTTTATCGTAAAAACCATCATCAACCAGCTGCATGACCGTTTGCAGGATGAGGGCATCAACGAAGAGTTGATTCAGTATGTGGCAGACCGTTTGGGCCATGACCGCCGTTATGGCATTGACCCCACCAAGATTAAGGAAGAGCTGGGCTGGTACCCCGAAACCACCTTTGAGGTTGGCATTGTAAAAACCATCGACTGGTATCTGGCAAACGAAGAGTGGATGAACAACGTTACCAGCGGCAACTACCAGAAGTACTACGAAGAAATGTACAAAAACAAATAATTTCTTTGTTATAACAAAACCCCCACCAATTGGTGGGGGTTTTTCTTTATCCTTGATGCTGCGATTGATCAATCAAATCCTGCTGCATATGCCGAGATACCGTCATGGCAGCTTCAAAAAATTCCGCCACATAATCCGCCATTTCCTGTGGGGCACGGCTGCGGGCTTTTTCGATTACGGCCTGTTCACGGTCGGCATGAAATACCGGCAGGTTGTTGTCGATTTTATACTGTGCCACGTTTTTTACAATTTCCATCCGTTGTAAAAATAGGGCAACCAGTTGTTCGTCTACCGCATCAATTTGTTGACGAAGGGTAGAAAGTTCCATTTGTTATACCTCTTATAATGGATTAAGCGGAAATCAGTGCAGCTAAAAATGCATCAACTGCTTGTTGCTCGGTGGCCCAGCTGGTAACCAAGCGAATTTGGGTATGGGTATCGTCAGGATACCCAATGACCTCCCAGTGGAAATCATTTTTCAGCTGTGCCAATACGTGATTGGGCAGAATGGGGAATTGCTGATTGGAATTGCTGTCGCTGCCAAAGCTGTATCCCAGGGCAGCAATGCCTTGTTTTAATTGCAGTGCCATATTGTTGGCATGTTCGCCAACTTTCAGATACAGGTCATCGGCAAACAGTTCTTCAAACTGAATGCCCAGCAGCCAGCCCTTTGCCAGCAGACCGCCCCTCTGCTTAATAATATAGCGGAAATCGGGCTTCAAAGCAGGGTTTAAGATGCAGACTGCCTCACCGAATAAAGCACCGTTTTTGGTGCCGCCAATGTAAAAAGCATCGCACAGACGTGCCAAATCCTGTAGAGAAGCACCGCCTGCCGCCAATGCGCTGGCAAGGCGTGCGCCGTCCAGATATAAGTACAGGTCAAGCTCATCGCATACCGCACGCAGTGCTTCCAGTTCAGCGGTGGTGTATACGCCGCCGGTTTCGGTGGTATTGCTGATATAAACCAAGCGGGGTTTTACCATGTGTTCGTCCGAATGGGCATTGCAGGCAGCACGAACGGCCTCGGGAGTTAATTTTCCGTCGGCATCGCAGGGCATAGCAATGCACTTATGACCGGTTGCTTCAATGGCACCGGTTTCGTGTACGCAGATATGACCGGTTACAGCGGCGATGGCAGCCTCGTGGGGGCGCAGAAATGCACACAGACAGGTGGAATTGGTTTGGGTACCACCCACCAGCAGATGAACATCGGCATCGGGGCGGCCGATGGCATTGCGGATGCGTTGCCGTGCCTGCTCAGAATGAGGGTCGTTGGAATAACCAAAGTTTCCTTCCAGGTTGGTGCGAATCATTGCGTCTAAGATACGAGGGTGTGCACCTTCGCTATAATCATTTGTAAATCGATACATGGGCAAAACCTCACTTTAATAAATCATCTGCATCCTGTGTGCAGAATAGGGTATTTTAATGATATCATTTTTTCACAGAATGTCCACAGGGGTGATTTGTTTTTATGGCGGCTTTATGCTATACTTTAAAATGCGTAGAGATAAGATACAGGCAGCAAAGGGGAAGCTCGTGCTGCTGTTGCCCATAAGGAAGGAGCGAAACTTGTGGCAAATATAATTACAAAAGAAGAACATGAGCGCAATCGACGTCGTCGGATGCGGCAGATGTTGGGGGCAGGATTGTTTGTGCTGATTTTGATTGGTGCATTCAATGTGTTTGCCTTTGCGGTAAACGGTGTTGCAAGTCTGTTTGATGACAGTGACCGAAAATTGGAATATGAGCAGCGTTTGCAAACCCTGGTTATGTTTGACCCGCTGCCCTTTGCAAGCTTGGATCAGATGGATGATTCCACTGCCCGCTTGATTAAAGAAAGTGCAATTTGGTCGGCCATGTACAGCGCACAGCGTGCCGGTGGTTTGGACCATTACGAACGCGACCCGGACACCGAAGCCCTGATGATGCCGGCGGTAGAGGTGGATGCGGCGGTTGCGGCATTGTATGGCCCGGATTATAAAATTACCCACGGCAGCTTTGAGGGCGTGGATATGAACTATCAATATGTAGAGGACAAACAGGCGTATCTGATTCCGGTTACCGGTCAAATGGGCTTGTATACGCCCAAGGTAGAAAGCCTGAAAAAGAAGGATGGCAAGCTGTATGTAACCGTAGGCTACATTCCCACAGCGGCCGTAACCGGCGATTATAGCCTAACTACCCCCAGCGACCCCACCAAGTATATGGACTATGTCTTTGAAAAGAAGGACAAGGAGTATTATCTGGTTGCCCTGCAAACCAGCGAGTTAAAACCCGCCAGCACTGCAACCACAAGTGTACCGGCAAGCCAGGAATTTAATCCGGTGGATATGATGGCAGAAAGCGGAAGTGGAAGCGACAGCCAGCAAGCCACCTCGGAAATTGCTGATGACACCATGCAGGAAGCCGGCTAATGCAATGCAATAAAAAGAAGCCTTTCCCAAAAGGGAAAGGCTTCTTTTTTATTTAGCGCAGTTCGATGGTGTACTCAAAACCGTATTCGGCTTTCAGAGCATCTACCTTATCCTGGCAATCTTCGATAAAGGTGGGAGTGTAAACACTCTTGCCTTCTTTTTTGTAATCCTCCAGAATCTGGGTCAGCTTTGCCCATGCTTCTTCCTGGCGGGTTTCTGCCATATCTTCGGGGAATGCAATGATAAATTCGCGATGCTTGGGAATACGAGCTTTCATAAGTAAAAATCCTCCTTATTTTATACCACGAAAGTGTGGTGTAATGATAGAATTACACACCAAATAATCGCTGTGCGTTTTGGGTGGTAACCGTCAATACCTCTTGTACCGAAATGCCACGGATTTCTGCTAAAAATGCAGCGGTATGAGCAATCAGGCCAGAGTCGCAGCGGTGACCGCGGCAGGGTTCCGGTGCCATATAGGGGCAATCGGTTTCCAGAACAATTTGTTCCAGCGGAATGGCAGTGGCTGCTTTTACCGCACGTTTTGCACCTTTAAAGGTCAGTGCGCCACCAAAGCCAATGTACATACCTTGTTTTGTAAGCATTTGGGCATCTTCGGCACTGCCGGAAAAACAGTGGACAACCCCTTGGGGCTGATATCGTTTCAGCAGGTCGTACACATCGGCATGTGCTTTGCGGTCGTGCACAATAATGGGTTTATCCAGTTCACGGGCCAGCTTAAGATGGGCTTCAAACATGGCGAGCTGCTCCTCTTTGGGAACCGGCCAGTGATAGTCCAGACCACATTCGCCAACCGCTACCGCTTTTTTGTTGTCAAACAAAGCGGCAATGGACCGCAATTCGGCGTTCCAATCTCCCTGGAATTGTGCAACGGTGGAAGCGGTTTCTTCAATGAGGCTTTCGGGGTGAATGCCCAAGGCCGCATAGACAAAGGGATATTGCTCTGCCAGTTCCAAACAGGCCAGACTGGTGGCATAATCAACAGCACAGTCTACCACACCAACCACACCTTGCCGGGGCAAGGTGTGCAACAGATCGGCGCGGTCGGCATCAAACTGGTGGCTGGTATAGTGGGCGTGTGTATCAAAAATCGGTGTATGGCTCATAGGCTTAGTGGATTCCGCTGCCGGGCTTTACATCGTCGGGGAAGAACAGTACAGAAGCACCGCCGTCCGGCATATCGGCTGCCATTACCATGCCTTCGCTTACATACTTGCCCTTCATCATGGGGCGGGGAGCAAGGTTTGCAACAATGCCCACGTTGCGGCCAATCATATCTTCGGGCTTGTACCATTTTGCAATGCCGGAAAGAATGGTGCGCTCACGCTCTCCATCAAACAGGGTCATCTTTAACAGCTTTTTGCTCTCCTTGAGGGTTTCGCAGGTCAGAACCTTAGCAACCCGCAGTTCTACCTTGCAGAAGTCATCAATGGTGATTTCGGGCAGATGCTCAATGGGCTCTGCATCCTGTGCCATGGCAGCAGCGGCTTGCTTTTCTGCCTCGGCCTGTGCAGCTTTTGCCTTGGCTTCCTGCTCGGCAGCCAGCTCAGCCAGCTCTTTTGCCGCATCAATGCGGGGGAACAAAGCCTCGCCCTTTTGTACGGTGTATTCGGTTTTTGCACCAAAGGTCAGTGCGTCAAAACGCAGGCTGTCTTGGGGCAGGCCCAGCTGTTCTGCCATTTTTACGGTGGTGCTGGGCAGGAACGGAGTCAGCAGAATTGCTGCCATACGCAGAGATTCGCACAGGTTGTACAGAACCATAGCAAGACGGGGCTTGTTGGCTTCGTCCTTTGCCAAAGCCCAGGGAGCGGTTTCGTCAATGTACTTGTTGGCGCGCTGAATGGCCTTGAAAATCTCTTGGGTTGCCTGAGGAATCAGCAGGTTATCCATGCATTCGGTAACCTTGGCAGGCATTGCGCAAACGGTGTCAATCAAATCCTGATCAAATTCACCGGCGGTGCGCTCGGCAGGCAGGGTGCCGCCAAAGTATTTCTCGATCATGGCAACGGTACGGCTGAGCAGGTTGCCCAGGTCGTTTGCCAAATCCGAGTTGATGCGGTTAATCAGTGCTTCGTTGGAGAAGATACCGTCGTTGCCGAAGGGAATCTCACGCAGAAGGAAATAACGGATTGCATCCACACTGTAGCGGTCGCACAGAACAACGGGGTCAACCACATTGCCCTTGGACTTGCTCATCTTGCCGCCGTCCAGCAGCAGCCAGCCATGACCGAATACACGGTCGGGCAGGGGCAGATCCAACGCCATCAGCATAGCGGGCCACAAGATGGTGTGGAAACGCAGAATCTCTTTGCCCACCATGTGAATGTTAGCAGGCCAGAATTTATCATAGTCGTTGTAAGCGTTATTGCCATAGCCCAGTGCGCTGATGTAGTTGCTCAAAGCGTCAACCCAAACGTACATGGTGTGCTTGGTATCAAAGGGAACAGGAATGCCCCAGGGCACAGTGGTACGGGAAACACAGGTATCCTGCAAGCCCTGATTGATAAAGGCAATCATCTCGTTTTTGCGAGTTTCGGGCTGGATAAACTGGGGATTTTCCTGATACAGCTTCAGCAAACGGTCAGCATACTTGCTGGTTTTGAAGAAGTAGGCTTCTTCTTCGGCGTCGTATACTTCGCGGCCGCAGTCGGGGCATTTGCCCTCCACCAGCTGGCTGTCAGTCCAAAAGCTTTCGCAGGGCTTGCAGTAATGGCCCTTGTAAACGCTCTTGTAGATATCGCCCTGGTCGTACAGGGTTTGGAAAATCTTCTGGCAGCTTTCCACATGGTAGTCGTCGGTGGTGCGGATAAAACGGTCATAGCTGATGTCCAGCAGTTTCCACAAATCCTTTACGCCGCCTTGACCTTCTACGATTTCGTCCACATACTGCTTGGGAGTAACACCCTTTGCGGTGGCTTTGTCTTGAATTTTTTGGCCGTGCTCGTCGGTGCCGGTCAAAAACATAACATCGTGGCCCTGCATGCGCTTAAAGCGTGCCAAGGCATCGCAGGCAACGGTGGTGTAGCTGTGGCCGATGTGCAGTTTATCGCTGGGGTAGTAAATCGGGGTGGTGATATAAAAGGTTTTGTTTTCACTCATATTTTTCTATCCTTTCATAACGAAACCGCGAATGGAACGGCTTCGGGATTACAGTATCTTACAAACAGAGATTAAAAGCCAATGGGGGATTTACCGCAAGCAAGCAGAGTTTCTTTTGCAAGTACCTCGGTGCTGTCGATAAAAAAGGCATCCAGGCCGTAATCTCGTTTAATCAAAGAAAGTTCGGTACAGCCAAGCACGGCGTATTCACACCCGGCGGCACGCAGTTCGTCGGCAATTTGATGAAATAGATTCAAATCCACCGGTTTGCCCTGCTTAATCTGACCATAGATAATGTCCATAAGATGCTGCTGGTTTTGCTCGCAAGGAATGGCGAAATCAATGTTTTCGGCACGGCACATGCGCTGGTAGGTGTTGCTGTTTACGGTGCCGCTGGTTGCCAGAATACCCAATCGGGTGCAGCCGTTGGCTTTGGCATGCTGCACGGTAAGGCGCACCATGTTTAAAATGGGCACCGGCAGGCTTCGGGCCAGGCGGTCATAAAAGTAATGAGCGGTGTTGCAGGGAATGGCAAGCAGGGTAGCGCCGTACTGTACCAACATTTCGGCATCGCGCTCCATTTGTGCAAAGGGGTCATCTTCGCTTTCGCCCAAAATGTATGCGGTGCGGTCCGGTGTGGTGGCACGGCTGGAAATTACAATATCCAGATGATCCTGATCGCATTGTGCAGGGGTGTGTTCGGTGAGCATTTGATAAAAATAAACGGTGCTCATGGGGCCGAGGCCGCCTAAAATACCCAAAACGGGATGTTGCTGTTGCATGGCTTAAAATCCGCCCTTTTGTTGTGATGGTTCTATGCAGTAGTATGGCATAGGAATCATTTAATTATATCATTTTTAAGGGGCCATTACAATGAAGAAATGGTGTGGCTGCAACCGAAAAATACACAAAAAAACCGAGATGCCGGACACGGCATCTCGGAAAAGTATTTCTTAGTACATTGGTCTACCCTCAACTTTGAATGGATTTAAAACGATAAGAGATGAGTTTGTTGTTCAACATATCGCCTCGCGTTTCTTACCAAGTAACCAGCAGGCTTTGTAGCTTCACATTGCCTGCAACCAGAAAGTTTACGGGCAAACAGTTAGCACATCAACAGCTGTTCTTGCTTTATTAGGAGAAAGGGTTTGATGCAAAATTTCTTAGTACATTGGACTCTAAGCCTCTTATTTGTTCGTTGTTGATTGTGTATTGTACGTTGAAAAAGGTATCTACCATGTTGTTCTGTGTGAAAAGCTCGCAACGGATGGATTTGGTCGAATGTATTTTCTCCCGAAGGTGGTTTTACACGATTTCGGCGCTCTTACATTGCACTCGCTCCATACCAAGCTAAACTATCATCAACTTCCTTCTTACCAAAACGATATGGGATGTTATTTGCTAAACCATTGCAAACAAATCGTTTTTCTATTTTAATTGGGATTGTTGACAGATATGGGACGCTGCTCGCTATTTGAATCATATACAAGAACTCAAAACGCTTTATGTAAAGTACCATTTTGGTTCAAGAAATCATCTTGTTATGATAAAGCGGTTCTTGGATTCAGCGGCAGGTCCCATTCTGCCGTAACTGGCCGGGTTCTTCATTTACCATAATGGTCCCTGCTCCTTTCATGCCCCGAATGTTCCGATCTTTTGATAGGACATTGGGTTTCTTGACCTTGGTTTGTATTCCTTGGTGCACCTATAATATACCACACACCAAAGGTGTTGTATATTGGTAAAGCGCATAGAAATAAACTGTGAATATTGTACAGTTTTAATCTTTAAAAACTGGCTATTTTGCGGTATAATAAAAATGTTGGCGTGTAAACAAAAAGCCCTTGCTCTTTGTGGCAAGGGTTTTTTGTTTTGCTTATAGACCAAGCTGCAACAACATCTTTTGCAGGCTTTCACAGCAGGCGGCAAGTTGCTCTTGCTCGTGGGGCAACAGCTGTACTTCCAAAATGCGTTCACGGCCGTTGCTGCCAATTACACAGGGTACGCTCATGGCAACCTGCTCCAGATTGTACTCGCCTTGCAGTACAGTGCTAATGGGTAGTACACAGCGTTCGTTTAACACAATGGCACGCACCAAACGGGCAACGCTTTGGGCGATGCCGCTGGAGGTATAGCCTTTCAACTTTAAAATGCGCAGACCGGCGTGCTTGGTTTCCTCCAGAATTTTTTCCTTATCCAATGCGCTGTTCAAACCGAACGCACGGGGCAGTTCATCCACCGGAATACCCGAAACATTCACCATGCTCCAAGGGATAAATGCGCTTTCGCCGTGCTCACCAAACAGATAGCCGTGCACGTTTTTCGAGTCCACGTTGCACTGTGCGGCAATAATCTGGCGCATACGGGCGGTGTCCAGCAGGGTGCCGGTGCCAAAAATCTTATCGGCCGGATAGTTGTATTTGGTTTGAGCAAAATAGGTGACCAAGTCCACCGGGTTGGTTACAACAATTAAAATGGCATTGCGGGTATAGCGGGTGATTTCCTGCATAACGGAATCCATAACTGCGATGTTCTTTTCTGCCAGAACACGGCGGTCATTGTCGCCTGCCTGAATGCTGGGGCCTGCGGTCATCACGATAATGGAAGCATCGGCACAGTCTGCATAGCTGCCCACCCGAATGGTGGTGTTGGTGGCGTGTGCAAAGGGAGTGGTGTGCAGGGCATCCAGCACTTCGCCCAGAGCTTTGTTTTCGTTGGCATCAATTACCACGATTTCGTTCAATACATTTTGTGCAACAACGGCGTTTAGGGTGGCACTTCCAACCATACCGGCACCAATCAGAACCAGCTTGCCTTCTTTCATACGCATAGTAAAATTCTCCTTATATACAAATATATTATTGAAAGAATGGGAATAAATTACATAAAATAAACGGCAGACCTGCTCAGGCGCACTGCGCCAACAGGTCTGCCGTTATTCTAATTATATAAGCAAGCAAATAAGCCTGTCAATTCCATGTCTGTCCATCAAGGTGATGGAGTCACATAGCTTACATGCTTTCGGGTACGCTTACCTTAAACATGGTCAGTACATTGGCGATTACGTTTTTAACTGCCAAGCACAGAGCAATACGAGCCTGACGCATAGCAGGCTCGGCGTCCTTAATGCGGCAGATGTTGTAGAACTTGTGGAACGCACCGGCCAGGTCGATGACATAGCGAGTAATGCGAGCAGGGTCGTAGTTTTTGGCACCGGTTACAATTTCAGCAGGGAAAGCACCAACGGCACGAATCAAATCCAGCTCGGCAGCATCGCTGAACTGGTAAGAAGCCCAAGCCTCGGGGCCTTCGTAAGAAACGCCTTCGCTTGCCAGCTTTTTCAAAATGGAGCAGATACGAGCATGGGCGTACTGTACATAGTATACCGGGTTGTCGCTGTCTTCCTTAACAGCCAGGTCCAAATCAAAGTCCATCTGGCTGCCGGCCTCGCGCAGGTTGAAGAAGAAACGGGCAGAATCGATGGGCACTTCGTCCAGCAGGTCGGTCAAGGTAATGGCCTTGCCGGTGCGCTTGCTCATGCGAACCTGTTGACCGTCTTTTACCAGCTTAACCAGCTGCATCAGGATCACGTCCAAATCTTCGCCGTTCAGACCTACCGCATCCATAGCACCCTTCATGCGGGCAACGTGGCCATGGTGGTCGGCACCCCAGATGTCAATAGCCTTGTCAAAGCCGCGGACTGCCAGCTTGTTGTAGTGGTAAGCGATGTCGGCTGCAAAGTAGGTGGGAATGCCGTTTGCACGAACCAGAACCTCGTCCTTTGCTTCGTCTTCGTCCTTTTTCTTGTTGGCAGCACCGTATTTTTCGCTGAACTGTGCGCTCTTGTACATAATTGCACCGTCTTCGGCCTTGTAGCAAGCACCGGAAGCCAGCAGCTTGTCGATGATTTCCTGAACTGCACCGGAATCGTGCAGGGTGCTTTCACGGAACCATACATCATATTGAATGCGGTATTTTGCCAGGTCACGCTCCAAACCGGCAATGTTCTTGGGCAGACCGTATGCAATCAGAGCCTGCTTGCGGGTTTCCTCGTCGGCGTCCACAAACTTATCGCCCTCAATGGCGGCAAACTCTTCCGCCAGAATCTTAATGTCCTCGCCCTGGTAGCCGTCCTCGGGGAAGGGAACAGCCTCTTCGCCCTTGAAGTGTTGCAGGTAACGGGCAGACAGGCTCTTGCCAAACTTCTGAATCTGGTTGCCGGCATCATTTACGTAGAACTCACGAGTAACGTCGTAGCCTGCCCAGTCCATAACAGCAGCCAAGCAGTCACCCAGCGCACCGCCACGAGCGTTGCCCAGGTGCATGGGGCCGGTGGGGTTGGCGGAAACGAATTCCACGTTTACCTTTTTGCCGCCGCCAAAATCGGTGCGACCGTAGGAGTCGCTTTGGGTAGCAGCGTAAACGGTGGTGGTGAACCAGTTGGGAGCCAGGAACAGGTTAATAAAGCCGGGGCCTGCAACCTCTACCTTGGAAAAGATGCTGTTTTCCAAGCTGGGCATGTGAGCCAGCAAAGCGTCGGCAATTTGGCGGGGAGCCTTTTTAAAGGCACGGGCACCTGCCATGGCCAGGTTGCTTGCAACGTCGCCGTTTTTCACATCGGCAGGAATCTCCACGATAAAATCGGGCAGTTCGGTCTGAGGCAGTGCATCGGCTGCCATGGCGGCCTGTGCGGCCTGGGTGAGAAGTGCGCGGGCTTCGGCCAAAGCGGCGGCACGAGGGTTGTAGTTTTGATATGCATTCATAATGTTACATCCGTCCTTTTTGTGATTCGATAGCGAGAAAGGTTATAACGGGGTTCGCTCGGCCCGTTTTACGGTAATGGTTACCAGGTTGCGGCTTAGTACCACATCTTGGTCAGAATCCAAGGTATAGCTAAAGGTAAGGGTTCCGCCGTGTTCGGTGAGTTGATTGTCGATTGCGTCGGCGGCTACGCCAAGGGTCAAAGAGCCGTGCCCGGTTTCGTAATGGCACAGATGACGCACCCCTTTTTCGATAACCAGCTGGCTGGCAGCAGGGCCAAACCGAAGCATGGATACCTTGTGGCCGTCTTCGGCGGCTTTTACGGTGGTGGTACAGTCTTTGTATCCGGTGGTTTCGCTTTCTTTATAGGTGATAAAAAAACTGCCGCCGCGCTTAACAAAACTGCCGAGTGTCATCAATTCCACTTGATCGGTTTCGTCCGCTTGTTCCATGCGACCGTCAATGCGAATGAGAAAATCCTCGTTCATTGTGGGCAAGTTCTCCTTTAATAATTTTCAATGGCAACGTGGCTTGCTTCGCTGCTGCTTTGCGGCCCCACAAACAATTTTACGGCGGCGGCAAAACTTTCGGCCGAGTCGCTCACATAGTAGCGTGTGTGCCCCGTGCCGGAGTTGCTGAGTAAATTCAGCTGTGCCAATGCATCATGTGCCTTGAGGGCGGCCTCCCGTCCTGCATCGATGAGGGTAACATCAGGACCCATAACATCGGCAATGATATGGGCAATCAGCGGATAGTGAGTGCAGCCTAAAATGAGGGTGTCCACCCCTTGCCGGCGAATCTCTTCCAGATATTCCGTTGCAATGGCGGTGGTAATGGGGTCATGGGGTTTTACATAACCGTTTTCCACCAGCGGCACAAACATGGGGCAAGCACGGGGAAATACCTGCACGTCGGGCAGGCTGGCCTTTAACCGCTGCTCATAGCTCTTGCTGCGAATGGTAGCAGGGGTGGCAATCACGCCAATGCGCTTGTTTTTGGTGGCGGCAATGGCAGCGTCCACTGCTGCGCCTACCACGCCCACATAAGGGACAGGCAGGGAATCCGTGTAGGATTTGGGCAGGGTGCTGCTTACGGTGCCGCAGGCCGCTAAAATAAATTTAACATCTTGAGACAGCAAAAACCGAATGTCCTGCTCGGCGTACTGCTGAATGGTGGCAGGGCTTCGGGTGCCGTAAGGCACACGGCCGGTGTCGCCGAAATACACAATATTCTCTCCCGGCAAAATGGCTTGCAGCTGCCGCACGGCAGTCAAACCGCCTGCGCCGGAATCGAATACGCCAATGGGGCGTTTATCCATGGCGAACACCTGCACGGCGCAAGGCCAAATCAATCAGCTGGTCCAGCAGCTCGCCAATGGGAGTGCCGGCATCTTCCATCAGTTTGGGGTACATGCTAATGGCGGTAAAGCCGGGCAGGGTGTTGATTTCGTTCAGCAGAATTCGGCCGTTTTCTTCCACAAAGAAATCCACACGGGAAAGGCCGGTGCAGCCCAGTGCCAGATAGGCTTTTTCGGCTTGCAGGCGTACCTGCTCCAGCTTTTCTTCGCTGAGATGAGCGGGGATAACGGTGCGGCTGTTGCCCAAAACATATTTGTCGTCGTAGGTGTAAAAGGCTTCGCTTGCCAAAATTTCACCGGGACGGGTGGCGCGGCAGGTTTCGTTGCCAATCACGGCACATTCTACTTCTTGGCCTTTTACAAAGCGTTCAAACACAACCTTGTCGTCTTCTGCCAAAGCAACTTCAATGGCTTTTGCAAGTTCTTCGCGGTTTTCTGCCTTGCTAATGCCCACACTGCTGCCGGCGTTGGCAGGTTTTACAAAAATGGGATAGTTTAATTTTTGCGAAACCCGTGCTTCCAGCGCATCAAAGTCAGCGCATTCGCTGCGAGAAGCCCAGGTCCATTCACAGCGGTCAATCCCGGCGGCATCCAGCAAGGTGTTGGCAACGGCTTTGTCCATGCATACGGCACTTGCCAACACGCCGCAGCCCACATAGGGGATGCCGGCCAGTTCAAGCAGACCCTGAATGGTGCCGTCTTCGCCGTTTTTGCCATGCAATACGGGAACAGCAACATCAATGGGCAGTACCCGCCATGTGCCGTCGTGCAAAAACAGCACGATGCCATGGGTAGAGCGGTCGGGACTGATGGCACAGGGCACACAGCTTTCGTCCAGCTCCCAGCTGCCGTCTGCCATTTTTTCAATGGGGCCGGAGTAATAAAGCCAGCGGCCGTCTTTGGTGATGCCGATGTTATAAACTCGGTAATTTACAGGGGAAAGATGTTCGGCAAAAGTTTTTGCGGATACACGACTAACCTCGTGCTCGCTGGAAACGCCGCCAAACAGCAGCGCAACGTTCAGTCTGTTCATACTGCAAAAGACCTTTCTTTTATGGTTCTACACGAAAAATGCTGCAAGGTTACCCAACCGCAGCAAATAATACATGCGTATTGCACATAAGTATTCTAATAATACCATAAAGATGCACAAAAGGCTACTGATTTAAAATAAAAGTAGTTGCAAAAAACAAAACATTTGCTATTGACGAACCAAATCAAAGTGTGCTATGATAACGATACCTCATTTTGCAGGTTTATTTTTTTGTGCCTTTTTTCGGAAGGTGCGCCTGTAAATACGAGGGAGGCTAAACAAACCGTTAAATGGAGGTGCCGAAGACAATGAGAGTGAAAATTACACTGGCCTGCACTGAGTGCAAACAGCGCAACTACAACACTATGAAGAACAAGAAGAACAGCCCTGACCGGCTCGAGATGAACAAGTATTGCCGTTTCTGCAAGAAGCATACTGCCCATCGCGAGACCAAGTAAGAAAGGCGGGATACCATGGCTGATAATACCACCAAGAAGCCCGGTTTCTTTGCAAAGGTCAAAAATGTGTTCAAGGGAATCGGAAAGTTCTTCCGTGACACCAAGAGCGAATTGAAAAAGGTGGTATGGCCCACCAAGAGCCAAATCATCAACAACAGCATCGTGGTAATTGCAGTGGTTATCATTGCATCTGTTTTCATCCTGTTGTTGGACATGCTGTTTGGCGGCATCATGCACTTTGTGCTGGATGCAGCGTCTAAGCTGTAATGGCTCGCCGATTCTTGAAAGCGGAGGGAACACTGTATGGCAGAACAGGCAATGTGGTATGTTGTGCATACCTATTCCGGTTATGAGAACAAAGTGGCCCAGAACCTTGAAACCATCGTGGAGAACCGCCGCTTGCAGGAGCTGATCCATGAGGTTAAGGTACCCATCGAGATGGTACCCGAGATCAAGGATGGTAAGGAACGTATGGTTGAGCGTAAGCTGTTCCCCGGTTATGTACTGGTGAAGATGCTTATGACCGACGAAAGCTGGTACATCGTGCGCAACTGCCGCGGCGTAACCGGTTTTGTTGGCCCCTCTTCCAAGCCCGTACCACTTTCTCAGGCCGAGGTCGATGCGCTTGGCGTAGAGACCAACACCGAGCCTACCGTAGACTACGAAGTAGGCGACAACGTAGAAATTACCGCTGGCCCGCTGGAAGGCTTTGTTGGTCTGGTTGAAAAGATTGACATGGAAGCCCGCCGCGTTAGCGTAAAAGTTTCTATGTTTGGGCGTGAAACGCCCGCAGAATTGGAGCTCAATCAGGTAAAACCCCTGTAAGAGCAAAACCCTTATGGTAAGAGCCGCTAGATGCGGTTTTTATAGGGCGTTAGCGTGCTAATGCCCGTGGGAGGGTCGGATAGCCCGGCCCGCTAGCTTACCACAAATTTTGGAGGTGCATTTCTAATGGCGCAAAAAGTAACTGGCTATATTAAGCTGCAAATCCCCGCCGGTAAAGCGACTCCGGCTCCCCCTGTTGGTCCTGCTCTGGGTCAGCATGGCGTGAACATCATGGCGTTCACTAAGGAATTCAACGAGCGTACCCAGAAGGACATCGGCTATGTGATTCCCGTTGTAATCACCGTTTACGCTGACCGTTCCTTCAGCTTCATCACCAAAACTCCTCCGGCACCCGTGCTGATCAAAAAGGCTTGCGGCATCGAGAGCGGTTCTGGCGTTCCCAACAAGACCAAGGTTGCTACTATCACCAAGGCTCAGCTGGAAGAGATCGCTAAGACCAAGATGCCCGACCTGAACGCTTCCAGCGTAGAGAGCGCTGTTAGCATGATCGCTGGCACCTGCCGCAGCATGGGTGTTACCGTAACCGAGTAATCACCCCGCTGGATTCGTGGGAGGAACTTAAATCCGATAGACCACACAGGAGGAAAAAGTAATGAAACATGGTAAACACTATGTCGACAGCGCAAAGCTGATCGACCGCTCTAAGCTGTATGAGGCTGACGAGGCTCTGGCTCTGTGCTGCCAGACCGCTAAGGCTAAGTTTGACGAGACCGTTGAGCTGCACGTTCGTCTGGGCGTTGACAGCCGTCACGCTGACCAGCAGGTTCGTGGCGCAGTTGTTCTGCCTCACGGTACCGGCCGCGACGTTCGCGTTGTTGCTATCTGCAAAGGCGACGCTGCTAAGGCTGCTGAAGAAGCAGGCGCAATGATGGTTGGTGACGCTGACCTGATTGCTAAAATCCAGAACGAAGGCTTTGTTGACTTCGACGTACTGGTAACCACCCCCGACATGATGGGTCAGGTTGGCCGTCTGGGTAAGGTTCTGGGTCCCCGTGGCCTGATGCCCAACCCCAAGGCTGGTACCGTTACCCCCGACATCGGCCGTGCTGTTACCGAAGCTAAGGCTGGTAAGATTGAGTACCGTCTGGATAAGCAGAACATCATCCACGTTCCTGTAGGCAAGGCAAGTTTTGGCGCAGAGAAGCTGGAAGAGAACCTGCGTACCGTTATGGAGGCTATTGTTAAGGCAAAGCCCGCTGCTGCTAAGGGTCAGTACATTAAGAGTGCTACCGTGGCTACCACCATGGGCCCTGGCATCAAGATGAACGGTGCTAAGTTCGGCGCATAATTTGCTCTGAATATTTTTTGAATGCAAGCTGCTCTGATTTTCAGGGCAGCTTTTCAAAAAAAGTTTTTTAAAAGTGTAAAAAACACACTTGACAAACCCGTGTTTACGCGGTATAATAGTCTTGCTGTTTTTAAGACAGCAGGTGCTCATAGTTAGCATAAGAGGCCAAATGCCCGCCTGCCGAGAAGCCGCGTAAACTTACGAATTTGTATTTTTATGCCCCTTTCTCGGTTTGTGTCGGGAAAGGGGCTTTTTACTGCAAGTAGAAGTTACTACGGTTGAAACGAGGTGAATCGAAATGCCCAGTGCAAAAATTCTGAGCGAGAAGCAGGCTTTGGTTGCTTCTCTGAAAGAAAAGATCGCCGGTTCTGTTGCTGGTGTAGTTGTTGACTACAAAGGTATCAGTGTAGCCGACGACACCAAGCTGCGTAAGGAGCTGCGCGAGGCAGGCGTTGAGTATGCGGTTGTTAAAAACACCATGCTGCGTCTGGCTCTGAAAGATACTGACCTGGAAGGCATGAGCGAGGTTCTGGAAGGTACCACCGCTATTGCTATCTCCAACGAGGATCCCATGGCTGCTGCTCGCATTCTGTGCAAGTATGCAGAATCTTCTAAAGGCGCTTACAGCGTGAAGATCGGTTACATGGAAGGCAAGGTAATGCCCAAGGAAGAAGTTGAGGCTATTGCTAAGCTGCCCAACCGCGAAGGCATGCTGTCCATGTTCGCAGGCGCACTCACCAGCACCCTCAGCGGTCTGGCTGTTGCTATGCAGGCTTACGCCGACAAGTGCGAAGAAGAGCCCGCTGCATAAGTTTAATTGCAGCATTTTTTCCGAGCGGTGTGCATAATGTGTGCTGCTAAACAAACTTTATTTTGACATTAAGTACATTGGAGGTATATGACAATGGCTTCTGAGAAAATTACTAAAATTATTGACGCTGTTAAAGAGCTGAGCGTTCTGGAGCTGAAGGAACTGATTGACACCTACTGCGAAGAGTTCGGCGTATCTGCTGTTGCTGCTGCTCCCGCTGCTGCAGCTGCTGCTGCTCCTGCTGCTGAGGAGAAGACCGAGTTCGACGTTGTTCTGGCTGAAGTTGGCGCTAACAAGATGGCTGTTATCAAGGCTGTTAAGGAAGCAACCGGTCTGGGCCTGAAGGAAGCTAAGGAAGCAGTTGACGGCGCTCCCAAGACCCTGAAGGAAGCTGCATCCAAGGCTGACGCTGAGGAAATCAAGAAGAAGCTGGAAGAGGCTGGCGCTAAGGTTGAGCTGAAGTAAGTTCTGCTTATTCATTTAGTGAGCATCTGCGAACCTGCTGCCCCATGTGGGCAGCAGGTTTTTGTTTTACAGAAAAAGTGTGCCACGGGCTTGCCATAGGGGAAAAAAGCGACGTATGGCGTGAAATACCGCAAATACGGGCAAACATAAGGCAAACCAATACAACGCGTATCGGGGGCAAATTTGCCCCCACAGGTTGCCCCATTCCTGTGAGTAGTCCCAAACGTTCCAGGCCAAAACCTTGTTGCAGATAATGCCAAAGAACAATTCAATGGCAGTAATTGTACCGGTGCCAATGGCACAACGGGTCAAAATGTGGGTTTGCTGCGGCAGGTGTAAATCAATCCAACGCAGCAGCACAAGGCAAAGCCCACCGGCCAGCAACATGCTCCAATGGGTACTGCCACGGTAGAGCAGTTCAATTTCCCCGTAGCCAAACCCGCCAACACAAAACAAAACAATCCAACTTAACATAAAAAACACCTCTTAAGGAACATTTTTCCCTAAAAGGTGTTTTTTTATGTGTCATATTAAAAATTTAGTGGGTGCTTTTGTGCTGTTCGGTGAGCTTGGTCAGCAATTCGTGTTGGCAATCCCACAGTTTTTGCGACAAGTCCACATAATAGTGATGGGGGAACTCAAAGCGCCGCATCTCTTCCCACAGGTTTTCAATTTGTGTGGCGCAAGTTTCCCGAATTTCCTGGGTGCTGGGTCGCTGGTAAACTAGGGTACCATTTTCATAAATGGGGGTCGTTAAGCATACCGCGGTACAGTTGGTGTAGGTGCGCTGTTTCCAGGTCTGGAAGGGGTCGAATAGGGTTAGGCCGTCGCCAACCTCCACATCTTCGTCATAAACGGTAACATAGTCCGCCATGGCCTTTTTGGTGTATACATCGTAAATACGCCATACCTTTTTCAGCAAAGGAATGGTCAGTTTCTCGATGCTTTCGCTTACCTTAATTTTGGGAATGTAGGTTTCGCCATCCTTTACCGCAGCCAGCTTATAGACACCACCGAATACCGGGTCGCTTTTTGCGGTAATAAGGTTTTCGCCAATGCCAAAGCTGTCCACTTTTGCTTCCTGCAAAATCAAATCCCGTACAATGTATTCGTCCAAGCTGTTGGAGGCGCAAATGGTGCAGTCCTCATATCCGGCCTCATCCAGCATTTTGCGGGCTTTTTTGGATAGGTAGGCAATATCACCCGAATCAATGCGAATGCCCTTAGGACGCTTGCCCAGAGGCTTGAGAACCTCATCGAATACCTTAATGGCATTGGGCACACCGCTTTTCATTACGTTGTAAGTATCTACCAGCAGAACACAGGAATCGGGATACAGTTCTGCATACTTTTTAAAGGCCTCGTATTCGCTGGGGAACATCTGAACCCAGCTGTGTGCCATGGTGCCCGAAGCAGGAATGCCAAAATCACGGGCTGCCATAACGCAGCTGGTGCAGGCGCAACCGGCAATATAAGCGGCACGGGCACCATACACCGCGGCATCATAGCCTTGAGCACGGCGTGCACCGAACTCCATAACAGGGCGGCCCTGTGCGCTGCGAACAATGCGGTTTGCCTTAGTTGCCACCAAGCATTGATGGTTAATGGTAACCAGAAGCAGGGTTTCAAGCAGCTGACATTCAATGGAAGGACCTTCGATGGTTACAATGGGTTCCCGTGGGAAAATGGGAGTACCTTCGGGAATGGCCCAGATGTTACAATGCAGTTTAAAGTTGCTCAAGTACTCCAGAAAACGCTCGTTAAATACCCCGGTACCGCGCAGATAGGCGATGTCATCGGGGGTGAATTTCAGGTTTTCAACCGCTTCAATAAAGGTGTCCAGGCCTGCCATAATGGCAAAGCCGCCACCATCCGGAATGCGGCGGAAGAACATATCAAATACACTGATTTTGTCTTCGTAGCCTTCTTCCAGATAACCTGCTGCCATGGTCAGTTCATAGAAATCCATGATAGTAGTAAGGTTGCGTTTTACATCCAGCATAAGAATACCCTCACTCTCAAAACAAAAGTTAAATTAAAAAAAGCACAGCACGAATGCTGTGCTTTTGCGTTACAAGGACGGGCGGCGAACCCGTTTGTTTTTGCGGCGTTTGGACTGTGTGCTGAAGAAGAAAATTACATAAATCACCACAGCAGAACCACTTACGCACAGCAAAACTTTAAAGTAAAGACTGCCGAAAAATTCGCCGATTTTGGAAATAGCAAACAGCAAATCATTGCGGGAAAGGTCACGGTCGGCGGTGAGCTCCACAACACCGATGGTCTGACCGGACAAGGAAATGGTTACGGTGCCGATTACATCGCCTTTGTGAATGGGGGCAGAAACCGACTCCGGCAGGTTAAAGGTTTTTTGCGTAACCGATTCGTCGGTGCCTAGCGGCAGAATGGTCATCATGTCATCGGCGGGGTACAGCATTACGGTATCCGCATCGGTGGAGTATTTAACCTTGACCTCAGCCAAGGGTTCGCCGGTTTGCAATGCGGGTTGAATGGAAAAGCTGTCAAATACCCAGTCCATCAATTCGGCGGTTTCGTATAGAGCGGGCCGTTTGGTGGGCCGTTTGGTGGGGTATTCGTACGGGTCGATGCTGTTGGGGCTGTTGAGCACAACGCTGATGTAAGTTTCGCCGGTTTTGGTGCCCACATGCCAGCTTGCAAAGTTCTGCCAGTCTTCCAATGTACCGGTTTTGCCGCCTTTGCAATAGGCGCGGTAGTAGTCGGCACCCAGCTGTGGGTCTGCCATGCGGTTGGTGCTGAACAGGTTGTACATGCCTGGGGCATAGCGGGTGGAACCACCGTCTTGACTCATGTCAAATTTCAGCGTCATCATGGCTTCTTTTAAGGTGTCCAAGCTCATGGCGTACCGCAAAATCAGGTACATATCCCGTGCTGTAGTTACGTTGTCCAAGCTCATGCCAACCGGGTCCACAAAAGTGGTGCCGGTGCAGCCAATTTCTTTAGCTTTGGTATTCATCATATAAACAAAGTTGTCGATGCTGCCATTGCCCACGGTGTTTGCAATAATCATGGTGGCATCCGCTGCACTGGGCAGAAGGCTTGCGTACATCAAACTACGCAGGGTGTGGGGTTCGCCCAAACGGATATCCGCTGTGGCCATGCCTTTGCCGTACAAGGTATCACGAATGGAGGCCGTAAGTTCGGCGGTAATGCTGTCCAACTGGTCTTGGTACTGCTCAATCAATAAGATGTTGGTCATTACCTTGGTTAAGCTGGCAGCGGGAAGGGATTCTTCGCTGTTCTTTTCGTATACAATAATGTTGGTATCGGTATTAACGATATAGGCGGCCTTACCCTGAATTTCAAATGGGGGCTCAAAGCCTACAGCGCCGGCTGGCAGCGCAAAGATGCTGAAAATCAGAATAAGGCAAAGTACAGATGCAGTGATTTTTTTCATGTGGACTTTTCCTTTTAAAAGCGTTAAAATGTGAAAGAGTCGAACCAACCCGAAAAAACGGATCAATCGGCTTGGCAACAGCCAAGGTTATTTTATATTATAACATCACTTTTTTTGTTTATAAAGTGTTTTTCTGGTGAAAGGCGGGCAAGTGTGTGATTTATGTGACAGGTGATATTCACGGCGATTTGGAACGGTTTCAAGAGAAATGCGTGAAGAAGTTAAAGAAAAAAGATACCCTGATTGTGCTGGGGGATTTTGGTTTTCTCTGGTCAGGGGATAAAGCGGAAAAGAAACGCTTGAAATGGCTGCAAAAACGGCGGTATCAGCTGTTGTTTTTGGATGGCTGCCATGAAAATTTTGATTTGCTGAAGGAATACCCCATTGTGGACTATATGGGCGGAAAAGCACGGCATTTGGGCGGCAATTTGTATTATATTTTGCGGGGCAGCATTTTGCAGATTGAGGACAAAAAGCTGTTGTGCTTTGGCGGTGCCGAAAGCTGGGACAAAGAGGACCGGGATGAAGGCATCAACTGGTGGCGGGAAGAACTGCCAACCAGCCAAGAGCTGGAAACCTGTGCCGCCAACTTGCAGCAGGAAAACTGGACGGTGGATTATATCTTGACCCATGATGCACCGCTGCGTATCTTGGAGTTTGCCCAGTTGATGCGTGGGCAACCCAACTGGCTGCATAACTTTTTTAATCAGATTATGGACAAAGCGGAATATAAAAAGTGGCTGTTTGGCCGATACCACAAAGACCGAAGCCTGGGCAGCAAAACCCAAGCGGTATTTTGTGATGTGATTGCGCTGGACGAAGGCCAATAAAAAAATAGACCCGGTATGGTTACCGGGTCTATTTTTTTATCCAAACACCGCGGCCCTGTGTTCAGTATAGGCGAAAGAACAGGACGGCAAACCGTTAATTAAAGGTTGTGCGTTCAAATAAATGCTGCACCTGTGCCGCTAGAACCGCGTGTTCCGGTGCAGCAAGTTTGGGGTCGATTTCCAAAATTTCGTGGGCGCATTTTTGGGCGGTTTCCAGGGTGCGGGTATCGTTCATCAAATCCGCAAGCTGCAAGGTAGGCAGGCCGTGCTGTCGGTCGCCGAAAAAATCACCCGGCCCCCGATGTTCCAAGTCGTACTTGGCAATTTCAAACCCATCTTGGGTATGGCATAAAAAGCGCAGGCGGTCCCGCACGGCTTCGCCGTTGTGGTCGCTGACCAGAATACAAAAGGCCTCGCTGGAACCACGGCCAACACGACCACGCAGCTGGTGCAATGCCGAAAGACCGTATCGCTCGGCGTTTTCAATCACGATTACCGTGGCATTGGGAACGTCTACACCAACTTCGATTACCGTGGTGGAAACCAGCACATCCAACTCGCCCTTTTTAAAGGCCTGCATGACTTCGGCTTTTTCTTTGGCTTTGAGTTTGCCATGCATCAGCCCAATACGGCGGTGGGGCAAAAGGGCTTGTGCCACATCGGTGAAGTAGGTGGTTGCGGCTTGCAGCTGGTCGGCGCCGGGCATCTCGCTTTCGCTTTCTTCCACCAGGGGGCAAACGATGTAGGCTTGGTGCCCAAGCTGCATCTGCTGCTCCAAAAAGTGGTACATGTCTTCCCGTTTTTTGCCGGTAACCGCATAGGTTTTTACCGGTTTTCGTCCAGGGGGCAGTTCGTTGAGAATGGAGATATCCAAATCGCCGTACATCAGCAAACCAAGGGTGCGGGGAATGGGGGTGGCACTCATAACCAGAACATGGGGGGCTTCGGATTTGCTTGCCAAAAGGCCGCGCTGCCGCACACCAAAACGGTGCTGCTCGTCCACAACGGCAAATCCCAAGTTGGCAAATTCCACACCGCCGCTGATAACCGCATGAGTGCCAACCACCACATGAGCTGCGCCGCAGGCAATGGCCTCCAGTGTGGCTCGTTTTTGTGCCGCTTTCATGCCACCGGTCAGCAATGCAACCTGCAATCCAAAGGGTTCTAGCATGGTTTGCAGTGTGGCGGCGTGCTGTGTGGCCAGAATTTCGGTGGGTGCCATCAAAGCACTTTGGTAGCCGTTGCGGGCAGCCATATAAATGCCTGCCGCAGCAACCAGCGTTTTACCGCTGCCCACATCGCCTTGCAGCAAGCGGTTCATGGGCTGCTTGCCGGTCATATCGTTACAGATATCCTCCACAGCATTGCGCTGGGCATTGGTGGGGGAAAAGGGCAGGCTGTCCCAAAAAGCGGTTAACCCAACTGGTTTCATGGGTGCGCCGGATTTTACCGAACCGCGGCTTTTGAGCAATGTTAACCCAATTTGTAAGGTGAACAGTTCTTCAAAGATTAACCGCCGCCGTGCTGCCGCCAAAGCTTGGGGGGAAGATGGCTGGTGAATGTTGCGTACCGCCGTCCATTTATCGGGCATGCGAAAACGAGGCAGAAAATCGGGTGGAAGCGGTTCGGGAAGAGGATCAGCTAAGGCAAGCGCACTTTCGATGCAGCGTGCAATTTGTCCGCTGCCCAGCCCCTCGGTTTGGGGATAAACTGCAACCATGGGGCGGCGTTTTACCTCGGCTTCGGTGCGAACAATGGGGTTGGTAATTTCGCGCCGTGTAATATTGCCACGCACACGACCTTCGAAATAGTATTCTTGCCCGGGCAATAATTTATCCGTCATAAACTGCGTGTTAAACCAGGTTAAGGTGAGGGCGGCGGAGTCATCGCCTGCCATCACCTGCACCATAGTACGCCCACCCGGCAGCCGCACTGCGCCCCGTTTGGAGTAAACGGTGGCCTTTACAACAGCATCCACATCAAAGGGTGCTTCTGCCACAGAATAGGGCTGGGTATAGTCGATGTAGCGGCGAGGATAGTGCTGCAATAAATCGCTGAGGGTAGCAATGCCAAGCCGTTCCAGTTTTTCGGCGGTTTTGGGCCCAACCCCCTTTACATATTGTACCGGAGTATCCGATTTCATGGCGAACGCCTCCTTTGCGGTGTAATTAAGAAAAAGCACCGCCGAAAAGGCGGCGCTTTTAAAACGCGAGATATAAAACTTACTCTACACTGATCATGTAGTAGTATACCGGCTGACCACCGTTAATCAGAGTAACTTCGATGTGGTCACCTACTTTGGATTGTACCAGCTCTAAGGTGCGCTGTGCGTCCTCTTCGCTTACATCGCAGCCGGAAATCAAGGTGATAAAGCTGGTATCCTTTTTCACCATGCTGCGTGCCAAACGGTAGGTGGTTTTGGTGATATCGGTGCCAATGTTCACGATTTTGCCGTTTTCCATTGCCATAATTTCACCCTTTTTGATTTTATGGCCGTCAAAATCGCTGTTGCGGGCGGCAAAGGTAACCAAACCGGTGCTTACCTGCTCGGCAGCCTGCATCATGTTGATAGTGTTTGCATCCACAGTTGCATCGGGGTCAAAGCTCAACATAGCGGTAATGCCCTGGGGTACGGTGCGAGTGGGCAGAACAACAATGCGGCGGTCTGCCAGATTCTGTGCCATCTCAGCAGCCAGAATGATGTTTTTGTTGTTGGGCAGAACGAAAACAGTCTTAGCAGGTACGCTTTGTACAGCGGCAACAATGTCCTCGGTGGAGGGATTCATGGTTTGACCGCCGGATACCACGGCGTCTACGCCCAAATCGGTAAATACGTTGGCAAGACCTTCGCCGGCAGCAACCGATACAAAACCGAATTCACGGTCGGGGTCTACGGCAGCATATACAAAGGGGCTGGTGGTTTCGGCCTGCTCAGCTTCTTTTTGCTTTTCCAAGCCTTTGCCCTGTTTTTGGCGAGCCAAGAACTGCTCATGCATGTTTTCAATTTTAAAGCCGGTTAAGTAGCCGTATTGAATGGCGTGGCTCAAAATCTTGCCGGGGTCAGCAGTGTGAACGTGGCAGTTGATGACCTCGTCGTCTTCAATTACAACAACGCTGTCGCCGTTGCTTTCGCAGAAGGCACGCAGCTTTTCGCTGGAAACACCCTCGTTTTTGTTTACCAAGAACTGAGTGCAGTAGCCGTTTTTGATGTCTTCTACCTTCATCAAATCGTCGCTGAAAACGCCTTTGCCGGCTGCATCGCTGGACAGCTTTGCTTTGTTCTGGGCAGATTCTTCGTTTTTAATGGCTTCGCCGCCCTTAAATACCACATCAATGCCCTCAAAGATAACCAGCAGACCTTGACCGCCTGCATCTACTACGCCGGCCTTTTTCAAAACAGGCAGCTGGTTGGGGGTGTTGTCCAGTGCACGCTGTGCAGCAGAGAGAACCAGAGTCCACAATTCGTTAACGTCGGTCAAATTGCTTGCAGATGCCTCTTCGCTGGCAACACGGGCCACGGTAAGCATGGTGCCTTCGGTGGGTTTCATAACGGCTTTGTAAGCAGCCTGTACACCCTGTTCCAGTGCACATACCAAGTCTTTTGCATCGGCTTCTTTTTTGCCTTCCAAAGCTTTGGACAGGCCGCGGAACAGCAGGCTGGTGATAACACCGGAGTTACCGCGTGCGCCGCGCAGCATGGCAGAAGCGGCAACCTTGGCAGCTTCGCCCACGGTGCAGTCATCGGCCAGGGATTCCAGTTCCCGAGCAGCGGCACTTACGGTCATGCTCATGTTGGTACCGGTATCGCCGTCGGGTACGGGGAATACGTTCAGTTCGTCCACACGGGAACGCTGGTTGGAAATATTGTTTGCGCCGGAAATAATGGCGTCACGCAGGATTTTACCTGTAATCATAAATTTTTGCACCTCATGTATAAAATTCAAGCGGGGCAGGCATGCCCCCAAAGGTTAGTCGGCAACAATGTCGTCTACCGATACTTCAATACGAGCAACGGTAAGGCCGGTGGCGTTTTCGACTTCGTGTTTTACCTTGTGGGTAATGCTTTTTACAATTGTGGCAATGTTAAGCCCATAGCCCACCTTGATGTGAAGTTCAATGGTGAGTTGGTCGTTGCTTTGGGTAACACGTACCCCTTTTTCCGGAAAGTCATTGCCAAAAATCAAGCTTTTCAGGTCATCGGTGTGACCGCTGGTAGACATGCCGGCAACACCATAGCAGCTGCGTGCAGCCTGGCTGACCAATTCGGCAAAATAGTCCGATGTCATGCTGATTGTACCCAGAGTGTTCTGTAGTGTAATCATAAACTACCGCTCCTTTACAAAAGTATTAGGAAGTCTGTTCAAAGGTCAGACCTTCAAGGGAATAAAATACATTGCTTAATGAACAGGAAAGCCCGGAGATATTGCGGGTGTGCGCCACACTGCCGTTACGCCATAGCAGAGGTACCAGCGGCATTTCGGCAGCAAACGCTTCTTCAAATGCTCCGGCAGCAGATTGGTCGGCTTTAAAGGCAGTATATGCCGTAAGCAGGGCCTCGTTTTGTACAATGCCGTAGCTTGCCTGACCGCCTGCAAAAAAAGGACTCATATCCATATTATTATACAACTTGACCTCGCCAATGTACAGGTCAAAATCACCGGTGGCAATTTTTTCGCTGTAAGCGGTAAAGTCGGATACTTCATCCAGTTCAATATCTAGGCCTTTTGCGGCAAATTGTTCCTGCAAAAGGCTTGCGGCATAGCGTTTGTAGGTATTGCCGGTATATACCGTAAGCCGCAAGGTAAGGCGGTTGCCCTTTTGGTCTTGATAGTAGCCGCTTGTGGGGTCTTTGGTGTAGCCCAGCGCCAAAAAGTCGGCAGCGGCATGCTCTGCATCCAGTTCATCTTCAGCCAAAATTGTATGCTTTGAGGCAACGCAATCATAATAATTATTTATGATACCCGTTGCAGGATAAGCACGGGAATAATAGCCTTTTTCCGCCAACTGTCGGCGGTTTGCCATCTGGCTTAACAGGATACGCCCGGCGGCGGTGGTTAAAATGGGGCTTTTGTCGCCATCGGGCGAGGCGTTGATGCCCAGAAAAATCAGATTGTTGGTTTTATAATATTCCGACACGCTGGAGATGTTGGAGGTGGATTCGGCGGTGGGACTTACGGCATATACGTTTAAACTGCCCATCGAAAGGCCGGACACCATTTCGTCATAGCTGGTTACCTGGGTCAGATTGATGACCTCGGGGCCGTTTTCGGCAAAAGCACAGCGGCTGTTTCGTACCAGAGTATCGCTTTCGCCATAGGTATAACGTCCGCTTGCGGTGGGCTGGGTGGAAGCAGTTTCCGCTGCTTTTAATACCGGAACATCGCAAAGATAAGCAAACATGGAGTCCGGCTGGGCCAAGGTAATTTGCACCCCGGTGCCTTGTGTTTCGATTTTGGTAACATTGGCAAAACGGGCGGAATACATTTCGCTGCTTTTGGCAGCTTGCAGGCTGGCGGCAACGTCATCGGCGGTAATGGCAGTACCATCGGCAAAGGTGCAGCCGCTTCGAATCTGAATCAAAACCATATTGCCCGTGCTTTGAATGGACTGTGCAATGCGGTATTCCAGCGACATGCTGGGGGTTAGCTCCACCAGATTTTCAAACAAAAGCCCTGCATTTTGGGCAACCAAGTTGGAATTGGCAACATAGGGGTTAAACCCGCTTCCGGGTGTGTATCCAATGGTCAGGGTGGTGGCAGAAGCAACATTGCTTGCCGCAGCCGAAGGGCTGGGGCTGGCAGTAGCACTGGGTTGGTTGGAATCAGAATTGGCTTGTTTGGAGCAGCCAGCCAATAAAAAGGCACAGCAAACAAAGCCGGCAGTGGCACGCAGCCACGGGTGAGCCATAAAAACACATCCTTTTCGGTAAAATCAGTGTGTTAAACAGCATATCATAAAATAGAACACTTGAACAGAAGCGTAATAAAATATTCACAATACAAAGCCGCAAAAAATAGGATGTTTTACAAATCCACGGAATTTTAATAAGTTTTTCATATCCCTAAGAAAGAACTATGGTAAAATAAAGTAAAAGATACGCTGCAAATACATAAAACAGTATCTTTTTTAAAAAAGCATAAGGCATATGATAAATAGAAGATTAAAGTGAGGTTATCGCAGTGAATTTGCTGTTTTTCCTGACCCCGAAACAGGATGTAGCTTTTTTGTATGATGATTTTACGCTGCGTCAGGCACTGGAAAAGATGGAGTACCACCGCTATTCTACCATTCCGGTATTGAACCGTGCAGGCGAATATGTGGGAACCATGACCGAAGGTGATTTGCTTTGGGGCATTAAAAATCAAGGAATCCGCTTGGAAGATGCAGAAGAAGTGATGATTCGTGATTTTCCACGCAAACGGGACTACAAGCCGGTTACGGTAACAACCAAAATGGATGATTTGGTGGCAGCAGCTATGACACAAAACTTTGTGCCCGTGGTGGACGATAAAAAAAGTTTTATTGGTTTGGTAAAGCGCAATGCAATCATACAATATTGTTATGACAGATGTCGGGCAGTAAACGCCGAACTGTCAGAACATAAAACAATTTTGGAAGGCAAGGTGGTTTAAGTGGCATACCGTAAAATTCAACCAACCCAGATTCAGGGCAATCTTTTTGATCGGTTAGGCAACGAGTGGGCATTGGTAACAGCCGGCACAACCGAACATTGCAATACCATGACAGTAAGTTGGGGCACCTTTGGTGTAATGTGGGGCAAAAACGTGGTACAGGTAGTACTGCGCCCGCAGCGTTACACAAAAGAGTTTGTGGATGCACAAAAAGAGTTTACCCTAAGCTTTTATGATGCCGAGCACAAAAAGGCACTGGGCTACCTGGGCAAGGTGAGCGGCCGCGAGGAAAACAAAATTGAAAAGGTGGGCTTTGTACCCAAAGACTTTGACGGCGCACCTGCCTTTGAACAGGCCAACCTGGTTTTGGTATGCAAAACCTTATACACCCAAACCATTGACCCTGCCGGATTTATGCCGGATACCGATTGTGATGAAAAGTGGTATCCGCAAAAGGATTATCATGTGGTATACACTGCCGAAATTCAGGCGGTATACGAAAAAGAAGAATAAGAAAAATGCTGTACCCTAAACACGCAGGGTACAGCATTTTTTTGTGCGCTTTAAAAGTCCGGTTTATCGGTCTAATATTTTGGTAGAATAAACACATCGAATTACAAAGTGTTTTACTACAAAACGAAAGGCGGTATCGGCAATGGATTGCATCATTCGCAACGTGGGTTCTCATGTGGAGGTATACAGCAAAAACGGCACCTTTTTATTTTCGGCCGATACCACCCGAGAAGCAATGGAAGAATTAGAAATGGCAGGCTGAAACAGCCTGCCATTTTGAATATTAAACGTAGAACAGCATGGTGCTGTAGCTGGGCAGCGGCCAGTACTCGGCACCGCAGATGGACTCAGCGGCATCGGCGGCAGCACGCAGGTCAGACATAGCGGGCAGAACCACATTGCGGTAGCAGCGTGCGGTTTCCAAAGCACCTACGCAAGCTTCGGCCTTTTCCACATAGGCTTCCAAACGGTCGGCGGCATCGCTCATAGCGTCGGTGTAATTGGTCAGCTGGCGCAGTACCTTTTCTTCGGCCTTGCAGCTAATGCCGGAGCAAGCGGATTTTTTCTGCACAATGCCGTCGGCAATCTTTTTCATATAGCGGCTGGCAGCAGGAATCAGCTGGCGGCGTGCCATTTCCAGCATGGTAACAGCTTCAATGTGGCGCAGCTTTGCGTAATGCTCCAGTTTTACCTCATAGCGGCTGTGGCACTCGGTGGCACTCAATACACCCATCTGCTCAAACAGAGCAATGTTCTTGGGTGCAACAATGGCACTTAATGCCTCACATGCGCTGGGCTCGTTGAAAAGGCCACGGCGTGCAGCTTCGTCTTCCCATTCTTTGCTGTAACCGTTGCCGTTAAAGATAACACGCTTATGGTCGCGGATGGTGCGCTTAATCAGTGCAACCACGGCTTCGTCAAAGTTTTCAGCCTGTTCCAGCTCATCGGCGTAGCCCTGCAGCTCTTTTGCAACAGCGGTGTTCAAAATGGTGTTAGCATCCGAGATGTTGCAGGAAGAACCGGGCATACGGAATTCAAACTTGTTGCCGGTAAAGGCAAAGGGGCTGGTACGGTTGCGGTCGGTGTCGTCCTTAGCGAACTGGGGCAGAACCTCAACGCCCAGGTCGATTTTAGCAGCGGCAGGAGCCACATACTCGCTGCCGGAAGCAATGGCATCCAGAATGCCTTCCAGCACTTCGCCCATGAAGATGGATACAATGGCAGGAGGTGCCTCGTTACCGCCTAGGCGGTGCTCGTTGCCGGCACTTACAATGCTCATGCGCAGCAAATCGTTGTATTCGTCTACCGCCTTAATGATGGCAGCCAGGAAAATGAGGAATTGCAGGTTGTCCTTGGGAGTGTCGCCGGGGTCCAGTAGGTTCATGCCGGGGGCAGACAGCGACCAGTTGTTATGCTTACCGCTGCCGTTTACGCCTTCAAAGGGTTTTTCGTGCAGCAGGCAAACCAAACCATGCTTGGGAGCCAGCTTTTTCATCAGTTCCATGGTCAGCAGGTTGTGGTCAACCGCCACGTTGCAGCGGTCGAAAATGGGAGCAAGCTCGTGCTGGCAGGGAGCAACTTCGTTGTGCTTGGTTTTTGCAGGTACACCCAAACGCCACAGCTCTTCGTCCAAATCTTTCATGAAAGCGGAAACTTCTTCACGCAGAGCACCAAAGTAGTGCTCTTCCATTTCCTGACCCTTTGCAGGGGTTGCACCAAACAGGGTGCGGCCGGTCAAAATCAGGTCCTGACGTGCCGCATAGTGTTCCTTTTTGATTAAGAAATATTCCTGCTCGGGGCCAACGGTTACGTCAACGTGGCTTACGTCCTTGCCAAACAGCTTCAGCACACGCTTTGCCTGTGTGGTTACGGCTTTCATGCTGCGCAGCAGCGGAGTCTTTTTGTCCAGTGCTTCGCCGGTCCAGCTGCAAAATGCAGTGGGAATGCAGAGGGTGCCGTCCTTAATAAAGGCATAGCTGGTGGGGTCCCAAGCGGTGTAGCCACGAGCTTCGGCAGTGGCGCGCAAGCCGCCGTTGGGGAAGCTGGAAGCATCGGATTCGCCTTTTACCAGCTCTTTGCCCGAAAATTCCATAATGGCGGTGCCGTCACGGTTGGGGCTTAAAAAGCTGTCGTGCTTTTCGCTGGTAATACCGGTAAGAGGTTGGAACCAGTGGGTGTAGTGGGTGGCACCTTTTTCAATGGCCCAGTCGCGCATAACGCTGGCAACTACGTTGGCCAAGTCCAAATCCAGAGGTTGGCCACGTTGTACGGTTGCCTTTAAACTTTTGTAGGTTGCGCTGGGTAAGCGCTCTTTCATGACATGTTCGTTAAATACAAGCGAACCGTAAATTTCTTTGGTATTTGCCGGTGCCATAGATTGTCCTCCCTTATAAAAAAGCATGGTAATGGATGGGGTGCGGTATCCGCAAAATGTGCGGGATTTACAAAAATTATAATTTTTTTCGTGCAACCCGTCAATTGAAAATAACCGCTTTTTGCACAGTTTTGGAAAGTTGGTGCTTCAAAGCGGTTATAACATAAAAAATGTTGTAAACAGTGCCGATAAAGTAGTGAAATCTAAAATTAAATTACCTGGAACAGGAAGAACTTTAAGTAGTTGGTTTCATCCACATTCCATAAAATGGGGTGGTCGGGTGCCTGTTGGCGTACCTCGATTTGCCGCAGTTGGCGGCCTGCGTCGGCTGCTGCACTTTTCAGCATTTTAATAAACATTTCTTCGCTGGCAAAGTGGCTGCAACTTGCGGTGGCAAAATATCCGCCGCGGGGCAAAAGCTTCATGGCGCGATAGTTAATCTCTTTGTAACCGCGCATTGCGTTGGAAGCGGTTTTGCGAGATTTGGTAAAGGCAGGCGGGTCCAAGATGATAAAATCATAGTTGTGTTTGCCTTCTAAGCTGGGCAGCAGGTCAAAAACATCGGCGCAAACAAAATCCATCTTGTGGTCTAAACCGTTGCGCTGTGCGTTAGCTTTGGCGGTATCTACCGCAAGCTGGCTCACGTCTACGGCGGTTACATGCTCAGCACCGCCAAAGGCAGCATTTAAGGCAAAGCTGCCGGTGTGGGTAAAGCAGTCCAGCACCCGTTTGCCCCGTGCAATTTTAGCAACAGCACGGCGGTTGTATTTTTGGTCTAGGAAAAAGCCGGTTTTTTGACCGTTTTCAAAGTCCACGGTATAGTATACCCCGTTTTCGCAGATGGTGGTTTGGGTGCTTTCGGGGTGGGCTTCGCCCGGCAGGGTAAACCAGCCTTTGTTTTCCTGCAAGCCTTCACGGGCGCGCAATGCCACATCGTTGCGCTCGTAAATGCCGCGAATCTCTTGGCCGTCTTTGCGCAGAACATCCACCAAAATGGGGAACAGCACCGGTTTAATCTGCTCCATGCCGTAAGACAAAGTCTGGGTAACCAGAATATCGCCAAAACGGTCTACGGTTAAACCGGGGAACTGGTCGGCCTCGCCAAAAATAACACGGCAGCAGGCAAGGTCTTCCGGGCCCATTACGGTTTTACGGTACGCCCAAGCGTATTCAACACGGCGGCGCCAAAAGGCAGCATCAAAGGTATCATTGGCGTTGCGGCTCAGCAAACGAATGCGAATTTTGCTCTCGTGGCTCAAAAATCCGGTGCCCAGGTAACGGCCTTTGCTGTTTAACACATCTACTAGGGTGCCGTTTTCGGGCTGCTGTTCGGGGCTTGTGGTCAGTTCATCGGCGTACACCCAAGGATGTCCGCTTAAAATGCTGTTTTCTGCTTTTTTGGTAACGGTATAAATCGGATAAGCTCGGCTTTGTTTCATGGCAGTTCCTTTCGGTTTTCGATGTATTTCATGATTGTTATTATAGCACATGCCGCCGGCCACATGCTATAATAACAGCAACAATTCTGCCCCGCATTGGGGCATAGTAAGAGAGGAACGACTATGGAAATTGAGCGTAAATGGCTTGTGCAGGGGTGGCCGAATAACATGGAGCCCTGCAAAATCATTACAATGCGGCAGGGTTATATTACCACACGCCCCACTGTGCGAATCCGCAGCGAAGAGAGCAACGGCAAAACCGAGTACATCCTTTGTTTTAAGGGCAAAGCAACGCCGGACGGTTTGGCACGGGAGGAAATTGAATCGCCCATTGATGGGGAACTGTTTGCCCGTTTGGAACGCTTTTTAGGCAAACCGCTGATTGAAAAACAGCAGCGACGCTATGACCTACCCGGTGGTTTGGTGTTGGAGGTAAACCAGGTAGATGCAGGCCAGCCCGGTGAATTTTTTTATGCCGAAATTGAGTTTGACACACAGGAGCAGGCAAAGGCCTTTGTGCCGGGTGATTTGACAGAATACCTAAAGCAAGAAGTAACCGGAACCCCCGGGCAGAATATGGCAGCATATTGGCGCAGCACCCGTGGAGAGTTTGAGGCAGACCAGCCGAAAGAGGGCGGATTTTCGTTATAAATAAGCCCGAAGGGAAAAAGTATTCCACGGTTTTCGACAGGTTTTCAACATAGAGTTTTTAGAATGTATGTGGAAAACTATTTGTCAATTTGTGTCGAAAAAAATCAGCATATTGTGGTTTTAATTTTATTTTCAAGAAAAAACAACAAGAAGATTAAGGAAAAAAAGCCCTGCAAGTGCCGGTGAAACGGTACGAACGGGGCTTTTTCACATGGTTTTCAACCGAAAAAAGTGGAAAGTGTTGAAAACTCAAAAGAAGCAGAAAAGAAAAGACACCGGACTTTTTGAACCAGCCCTTTTGTTGCTGCATACAGTGAGAAGAAAAGGGGGAGAAAAGTCCATGAATCAGATTGTTGCTGCAATTTCTATGACGTTGTTTCCGTGTTTATGCACCATTTTGGGTGCTGCGCTTGTTTTTTTGGTGGGGCATGAGCAATCCCAAGGGGCGCGCCGAAGTATGTTGGGATTGGCTGCCGGCATTATGTTGGCAGGCAGTGTGTTTAGTTTGCTGCTGCCTTCCATTGAAGAAGCGCAAAAGCTGAGCAAAAATGTGTGGCTTGCTCCTTCGGGCGGGCTGGTGGCAGGGGTTGCATTGCTGCTGGTGGCAGAACGGTTGGCAGGGGAGCTGCTGCAAGAACGGGCAGGCCATGGCGGAAGAGTGGTATTGGCGGTGGCGTTGCATAATCTGCCGCAGGGCATGGTGGTGGGGCTTGCGGCTGCCATGGGCACCATGGGGCAAGCCGATGCCGCTGCCGGTGCCATGGCGTTAAGCTTTGGCATTGGGCTGCAAAATATTCCCGAAGGGGCGGCAATCAGTTTACCGGTGCGCCAGGCAGGGGCCACCCGATTAAAAGCGTTTGGTGCAGGGGTAGCCAGCGGTTTGGTAGAGCCGTTGGGTGCGGGCATTGCAGGAGCGTTGGCAGGCTATATGTTAGCAAGCATGATGCCCTGGATGCTTAGCCTGGCCGCCGGGGCTATGGTGTGTGTAGTGGTGCAGGAGATGATTCCCCAAGCGGTGGAAGAGGGCAGCATTGGCGTATTGGCCATTGCTTTGGGGTTTGCCTTGATGATGGCATTGAATATCACCCTGGGATAAAAAAGAGTCTGCCGTTTGGCAGACTCTTTCGTTTAGTGTATGGATTGTTCCAGCGATAAAAGTTGTTCCTTGATGGGCAGGCCACCTGCATATCCCGTAAGGTTGCCGCCGGTGCCCACAACACGGTGGCAGGGCTGAAGAATGGCAATGGGATTGCGGTTGCAGGCATTGCCCACCGCACGGGCGGCGTTTGGTTTGCCGATTGCCTGTGCAATTTGCTGGTAGGTACGGGTTTCGCCATAAGGAATTTGGTTTAGTGCCTGCCAAACCGCCTTTTGAAATGGCGTTCCATTGGGGGCAAGCACAATATCCGGGAATGTTTTGCGGCGGCCCTCAAAGTATTCCCACAGTTCGCGCCGTACATGGCTGAGCAACGGGGTTTCGGCATGGTTACACTGTTTGGGATAAATCAGTTTGCCAAAGTGTACCCCAGTAACTTGATTGTTTTCTTCAGTTAAGGTTAACATTCCAATGGGGCTGCGATAATAGCTGTAGTTCATAAGCGATTACCTTCCGTTTTCTGCAAAAATGTGGCCCAAGTCAACAAGAATATCGTGGGGCAACATGCCATATTGTCCCAAACGGGTGCTGCATCGGTCGGCGGCTGCGCCGTGCAGCCAAACAGCACATACAGCGGCATATAAGGGGTCTAAGCCTTGGCATAAAAGCGAGGCAGTAATGCCGGCAAGAATGTCGCCGCTGCCCCCGCGGGAAAGACCCGGGTTGCCTGTGGTGTTGCGGAATACCTCGCCTTGTGGCCCTGCCACAATGGTTTTATGGCCTTTTAGCACCACAACACAGCGGTTGGCACGGGCGTATCCGGCGGCGATGCTTTCCCGATTGGCATTGATTTCGGCGGTGGTCATACCGCACAGCCGTGCCATTTCGCCGGGATGGGGCGTTAGAACCAAAGGCAAGTTAATCGGGCGGGGAAGTTCTTCCAGTGTGGCGGCAGCATTTAAGCCGTCGGCATCTAATACCATGGAGCAGCCAGCCCCCGGGCCCAGCAGTTCCAGCAAAGCGGCGGTGTCAGGGGTGTTACCTAACCCAGGGCCAAACAATAGGGCATTGCATCCTCGTGCCTTTTCCAGCAGCGCAGAGCCATTTGTTTGGCAGATGCCGCCTTGCTGGTTCGGTGTACAGGGCAAAAAAATGGCTTCGGGGCAGCGGGTGGATACGGTTTGAATCACAGGCTCGGTAGTGGCTAAGGTAACAAGACCTGCGCCGCTGCGCAAAGCGCCCTCGGTTGCTAAAGCGGCAGCACCCCGATATTGCAGCGAGCCGCAAACACAAAGCAAACTGCCGTAGCTGCCCTTGTGGCTGTCGGGCTTGCGAACCGGTAAATGTTCAAAAACCAAGGCAGCAGTAATTTCTTTTGCCAATGGAATCATCCCTTTCCATTCTTGATTAAACTTATTATACTATGAATAAGCAATGATTTGAAAGGGGTGCTTAGCAGAATGAATCCATTTTTGGAAGAACGGATTGCGAAAAGCAATAATATTGTATTTTTTGGAGGGGCTGGCGTAAGTACCGAAAGCGGTATTCCGGACTTTCGCAGTGTGGACGGCTTGTATCAGCAACAATGGAAATATCCGCCCGAACAAATTATCAGCCACAGTTTTTTTGTAAAAAATCCTGAGGAATTTTATCGCTTTTACCGTGCCAAACTAATTGTAACCGATGCAAAACCCAATGCAGCGCATCTGCGTTTGGCAAAGCTGGAACAGCAGGGCAAACTGCGTGCAGTTATTACCCAAAATATTGACGGACTGCACCAAGCGGCAGGCAGCTGTAATGTGCTGGAATTGCATGGCAGTATTCTGCGCAATTACTGCACAAAATGCCATAAGTTTTATCCGGTGGAGTTTATTGCACAAAGCCAAGGCGTGCCTTATTGTGAGTGTGGCGGCATTGTAAAGCCGGATGTGGTACTGTACGAAGAACCGCTGAATCAAACAGTTGTAAATCGTGCCGTACAGGCGTTGCAGCAAGCCGATTTGCTGATTGTGGGCGGAACAAGCTTGGTGGTATATCCAGCTGCGGGTTTGTTGCAATACTATAGGGGCAAAGAAGTGGTTGTAATTAACAAGACCCCAACCCCGGCGGATACAATGGCCACCTTGTTGATTCAGGAGCCAATTGGCCAGGTTTTGAGTGAATAGGATAGAAAAAATCAATAAATACAAATAAAATAGTATAAAGTACACAAAAAATATTGCATTTTCCACTTGATTTCTGTTATATTAAAATTAACATACGGCTACAGTTTTGTCTGCAAGCATACAGCAAGGGGGATGATGCTATGGAACGAGTACGCAGAGAGCAGACACGAAAAAAAGCATTTTTAATTTGTTTAATTGGCACAGAACCAGTGTTGGACAGTGGGTCTGGCAAGGTGTTTCAAGGCGCAGCGCAATGCCTGAAAAATTTGGGGATTGTATCGGATTTGGCATTGCTGACTGACTTAAATGCACGGGCGGCTCATAACGAGTGGAATATCCATGGCTTGCCGCCTTGTACCATGATTTGCATGCGGCGTCGGGTACTAAGCCATGTATTGTCAGACCTGCTGAATTTGGAGTATGACCGCAAAAAAATTTTGGTAATTGGATTTGGGGCCGATGTGTTGGAGGCAACGCAAAAGTGCGGGATGCTATTTTATCCGATTATTCCATCTCAAGAAGTGGAAGGCTGGAGAATATTGAACGAAGAGGCAAGCCTAAAGTTACTGCACGGAACCTACGAGGGAGTTTATCAACAGCGATTGTTGGCAAAACATAACGCATGGCTGGCATGGGTATATGAACAAGAAAATAAAGAAAGTGATACAGACTAATATAAAAAAGAAAAGAATCCTGAAAGCGGTTGTTCTTTCAGGATTCTTTTTGTGTTATTATGCAACAGTTACGCAAGCTGTTGCACACGAATCATAAAAAAGTATCGAATGGAACCGCGCCAGCCAAACCCTGCTTCCAGCTGATACAAATATAAACCGGGGCTGGATGGTGCAATTAACTGCCCATTGCTTACATCGGCAAGTTCCACAAAGTTTTCCAGTTTTTCATCGCTGGCACGTTGAATCCGCAAAGTTTTAGCCGGCAGCGAAAAACTAATGTTTAATACACTGTTCGGGGGAACGTCCACCGGATAAATCAAATCTCGAATGGCGGCCGATGTGTAGGTGGGAGTATCTTTGGCAACCGTGGTAAAAAAGCTCCACTCATAACCGGCACGGAATACCATGCGGTCGTTCATTTTGGTATCGCCATTGATGGTAATGGAAATTGTGGGAAGCGCTTGTTCCGGATCTTTTACATCCATGTTTTCCCGAATTAGTATTGTAATACAAATGGCAATTGCCATAAGTGCCGTGCCAAGCAAAAGCTTGCGAATCACACGTTTGGGTGTGTGCATAAACCGTATTCCTCCCATTACCGTGCAGGAGTTAGCCCACCGGAATTTGTTTCGATTAAGTATTTTTATTATATACGATACCCCTATAAAAATCCAGTCAGCAAAGGGTTGTGACAAAATATAAAAAACGGTAGAATGGAACAGTGTTTGATTGGATTTTAAATTCACCAAAAGGAGTATTGCACAATGAAGGTAGTTGTATTAGACAGTTATTGTGTTCAGCCGGGAGATTTGGACTGGTCGCCGCTGTATCAATTGGCAGACCAAGTGGAACTGTACCCCCGAACCAATCGGCAGCAGATGATTGAACGATTGCAAGATGCTGATTATGCCATAAGCAATAAATGCAATATCAACCAAGAAGTTTTACAGCATTGCCCAAACCTGCGTTGGGTGGGGCTTACCTCCACCGGAACCGATAGCCTTGATTTAGCGGCATGCAAGGAACATGGGGTATCGGTGGCAAATGTGCCGGGGTATTCTACATTTAGTGTGGCACAGCATACCTTTGCTTTGTTGCTGGAAATCACAAACGGAACGGCGCGGCGGTATGCCAGCTTGAAAGACGGATATTGGCAAACGGATGTTCCCGCCCAATACGGAATTTGCCCCCACAAAGAGTTATATGGGCTGACCTTTGGCATTGTCGGGTTTGGTGAAATTGGGCAGGCTGCAGCACGCATTGCACAGGGCTTTGGTATGCGTGTTTTGGTACATACCCGAACCATTCGGCCGGAATACCAAGGCTTTGGGGTGGAGTTTGTGGAATTTGAGCAGCTGCTGGCACAAAGCGATGTGGTTAGCTTGCATTGCCCTGCAACACCGCAAACCCGAGGAATGATTGGCGAACAACAGCTGAAAGCCATGAAGCCGCAGGCAATTTTGTTGAATACAGCAAGGGGCAGCCTAGTGGACGAAGCAGCGGTGGCACAGGCACTGCAAAACGGGCAGCTGTTTTGGTACGGAACCGATGTGGTCTGCCATGAACCGATTGCAAAAGACAATCCGCTGCTGCAATGCGAACATGCGCTTATTACACCGCATGTTGCATGGGCAACAACACAGGCGTTGACCCGTTTGGCAAAAGAGGTATGTGAAAATTTGCGGGCCTTTCAACAGGGGAATGCCCGTAATATTGTAAATGGATAAGAGCGAAACAACAGCAAGGAGAATACAATGCAGAATACTGCACTACACAAACGATTTTTTCAATACGCACTGCCTAGCATGATGAGCCAGCTGCTCAACAGCTGCTTTATTATTGTAGACGGCTTTTTCATTGGGCAAAATTTAGGAGATGTGGGCTTAGCGGCTATTAATGTGGCGTGGCCCATTACCGCATTGATTCAGGCAATCAGTTTGGGGCTTGGCATTGGCGGCTCGGTACGAATGGCAACGGCTTTGGGCAAAAACGATTTGCAGGAAGCACGCCGAGCAAGGGGAAATACCTTGCTTATGCTGCTTGTTTCCACAGTGGTTTTGGGTTTAGGCTTAACCTTGGCAAGTCCCTATATTCTTCCGCTAATTGGTGCAAATGAAGAGTTGTATCCGTTGGCACTGGAATATACGCGTGTTATCTGCATGCTTTCGGTGGGGCAGATTATGACCACCGGAACCCTGCCGTTGCTGCGTGGCAGCGGCAAAACCATTCACGCCATGGTTTATATGATTGTAGGACTGATCGGCAACATTGTAATGGATTGGCTGTTCATTCAGGTGTTTCAGTGGGGTCTGGCAGGCGCAGCCTTGGCAACCACAATGGCACAAATCTTTTGTGCCTGCATGACAATTCCCACCTTGTTGACACAAAAAAGCTGGCCCATTACCCGCAGCGAGTTTCGGCCCCACAAGGAAATGCTGCAAGGAATTTTGCATTACGGTATTTCGCCGTTTGGGTTGTCCCTGTCCACCAGTGTTATTTTGTTGATTACCAACCTGCGCGCGCTGGAATACGGCGGTACAACCGGTGTGGCAATTTATGCGGTATTAAGTTATGTAATTGGCAGTATAGTTCCCTTGGTTACCGGTGTGGGCGACGGAATTCAGCCGCTGCTCAGCTATGCAAAGGGGGCACATGACATGCACAGCCTTGCAAAACTGCGCCGTTGGGGATTGTACTTGGCGGTAAGCATTGCACTGTTTTGCAGTGTGCTTACAATGGTGCTGCGGCATCAACTGCCCCTGCTGTTTGGTGCAGGCGAAGAAGCGGCCTTGCAGGGTGCCAATGCCATGTGGACGCTTGCCTTGGGGTATCCCTTTATGGCTATTGTGCGGTTTTGCAGCAGTTATTTTTGTGCAGTAGGGCAACCCTTGGCAAGTGGAATTTTGGCATATGGCGAACCCTTGATTGCACAGCCAACCTTTTTGTTTATCGTGCCGCTGTTCTTGCAATTAACAGGGGTATGGGTGGCCTATCCGGCGGCGGTTGCTGTAATGGCAGCCGTGGCGTTGTGGTTGTTGTATCGACAAATTCAACAAACAGAAACATTGGAACCATAATCGAAGCAAAAAAGCCTGCAAATAGGAGGAATGGCGATGCGCGCGATACTGAATCAAGAAATTTTGCGGCAGGTGGATACATTACAGCAGGCAGGTGACTGGGATGCCGCCTTAAATGCAATAAGACTGTATGTGGAAGAAGGACTGGAACAGGGCAGGTTTACACGCAAACAGGTGGAAAGTGATTTGGAACTTGCCCTACAGGTGGCCGATGCAAATTTAAAGATACAGGAATATGAATCCGACTGGCAGGCGATTTGGTGGCTGGAACGGGTGAAAGAACAGGCTGTCGACTGTGGCACATGGCAGTATGCCTATTCGGTTGCATGTCTTCGTACCGGGCAATTGCAGCAAGCGTGGCAAGCAGCGCAGCAAAGTGTTCGACTGCTGCAGCATGACCCACAGGTATGGCTGCATTTTGCAAAGTTGGTAGCGCATTTTGGCTCAACCGAAGAGGCGTTGCAGGCGGTGGAGCAGGGGCTTGGCATAGAGCCGGACCATGCGGGTTTGTTACAGGTTCGCCAGCAGATTTTGCAGGGAAAGAATCTGGAAGAAATGCAATTGCTCCAAGGGGAAGAGCTTCAGCAACAGGTATGGGGCGAATGCCCCACAAACCGCCCTTCGGTTTTGTGTGTTTTGGTGAATCAAGAAAAACTGCAACAAATCAAAACAGCAATGCAGGTTCTGGATTGGACCTTTGAAGCACCCCATTGCTTTTTTACTGTTTTGCATCAGGGAAAAGAACTGGATGGTCGCTTTGATATGAACGAAGCAGGGGTGTCGAAATTTGCGCCCCATTGGTTGGAACAGCTGCTTTTGAAGTTATCTGACCTAGACCAACAGGCCAAGCAAGCGGTGCGCCAAACCCACAAAGACTCTCGTTTAGAGCTGGAACATCTGGTAATTGAGCGCACCGGCTGTGCAAGGCTGGGGTATGCGGTGGGCCGCAGCCGTGAGGAGCGGCTGCTGGCCTATGTGCGGTTTGACTGCAATTTTTCTATGCAGCAGGGGCTTTCGTATGAGGATTATTCCGACCCGCCTGCCGAAGAAACACAAGCAACTCCAATCATGGAACGGTATCTCCAAGAGGAGCATGAACAGGTAAGCGGACATATTGTACGAGTATTTGGCAAGGCGGATCAGGTACTGCAAGACCCCGTTGGAGAAGACATTCAGGTTGATTTGCAGATCATTGCACCAACGCAGCAAAAAAATTACTATACCGTTGTTACGCTGGGCATGGGCGCACACTGCATGAATGTACCCGAGGAATTAAAGGTTTATTCCATTGAACGGGCAGAACTGGTGATGTATCTACCCCCAGATTGGCAAATAGACCAAGATAAACCGCAGTGGCAGTGGCCTTTTCAATGGATGCGGCAGCTGGCGCGCCGCCCCATTCGGCAAAAAAGCTGGTTGGGGTGGGGGCATACCGCTGCCCATGGACGGCCCTTTGCGGTAAATACCGATTTTACCGCAAGCATATTGCTGCGCCCTTCCGCCATTGAAGAACAAGATGCCGTATGTGTATTGCAAAACAAAAGCGAAGTAAATTTTTATCAGGTTGTTCCGCTGTATAACGAAGAGCTGGTTTATGCCATGGAGCATGGTGCCGAACAATTGCTGGAAAAAATGCAGCAGCAGGAACTGCTTGCGCTGCCCTATGTACAGGTACAGCGTTTGAATTGCTGTGGCAATCATCAGCCCCTTTCCTTACAGCAGATTGCATTGCTGGAGCAGATTGACCAGTGGAATCGGCAGGAACGGTATGAGGCCATTGTGCAGGCTGTGGAGCAGTTGGAAGAATCACAGCGTTGTCCTCGGCTGATTGGGCAGCAGGCAAGAGCACTGAACAATTTAAATCAATACGAACGTGCCATTTGTCTGCTGCAAAGCATTGCAGAAGCGGGTCGGTGTGATCCGCTGTGGCATTTTCGGCTGGGGTATGCCTGCTATTACAGTGGGCAGGAACAAAAAGCACTGGAAGAATTTTTGCGAACCGACGAATTGATGCCGGGCGATCCGGATACCCGGCGGTTTATCCATTGGTGCAAAAGTGCCATTGCACTGCCGGTACACCTGCGCCCCTTTGTTGAGCGGGTAGAAGCCTATTGGCAGGCGTTTTCACAGCAGGAGCAGACACTGCGCAGTGATATGGAGCAAGGATTATGGGAACAGGCCAAAGAACAGCATTGCACTTTGCTTTCGCTTGCCTTTGCATCGGTAGAATTTGAACTAAAAAGCGAAAACGGATGCCATCAGCTGATTTTGCTGGGGCAAAGCGAGGCAAGCCGATTGCTTCAATATGCCTACTGGCAGCGCAAAGCACCCAAGGAGCTGTGGCATAACTGGCGTTTTGTGGTGGGGCAGCCGGCAGCGCAAACTCATTTACTTACCATACAGGGTGCATGTTTGAATGTAAGCGAAATTCAAACATGGATAACCAAGCAGGAGAATGAGCGGTTTGGAATTGAACTGTACGGGGAATCCCTTACGGAATTACAGACCCGGAACCCGGAAAAAGCATTGCAAATCATTGCCACAATGCTGGAGCAGGTATTGGGAGAAATTGCATCGGTTTGCTGTGTGGCATGGGTAGATGTACTGGAGCAGCCGCGGCAGGAGCAAGCCCGCCCGTTGTCCGAACTGCGGCAGATGCTTGCAGATGCGGCAGCCGAAGGGGATGTGGAAGCCTTACAAGATGCGGAATTTTTGATGGAAAACTATCGGGGATACCGCAACTATCCGCCCGAAACCGAAGAATGGTTTTTGCGTCAGGATGTTATTGTGGGCAGCAGTTGCTGTCAGGCATTGATACATTCCTACTACCAATCCGATGATACACGGATGGAGCAGCACCAGCGCGACGGGGTAATTTGCGGCTTTTTGTTCTATTCCAACGATGCAATCCCACCCCATACGTTGGTGGAACTGCGGGCACAATTGGAAGAGCAGCTGCAAGCGCTAAGCGGAGAAGATGCCACCATATTGGGCGGTGCCATTGGGATGCGCTATTCCTACATTGATTGCATGTGTTTTGATTTAAAATCCTTTTTGAATACCGCCTGCGGCGTGTTAAATCAATACGAATTGGAAGAAATCGGGTTCCATGTATTTCGTGTGGACTGCGGCGGTGTCAATTTAAAAAATGAATAACAAAAAACTCCGCACCAAAAGGGTGCGGAGTTTTTTTATTCTTTGGTATGTTTGCTTTTGGTCAGATGTTCTTTGTTAATCATGCCGCCGAACACCGTCATAAAAAGAATGCGGATATCCAACCAGATATTCCAGTTTTCGATGTACCAAATATCGCATTTGATGCGCCCCTCAATGGAGGTATCACCACGAAAGCCGTTGACCTGTGCCCAACCGGTAATGCCGGGGCGCACCTGATGCTTGACCATATAAAGGGGAACGGTTTCCTTAAACTGTTCCACATAATGGGGAATTTCCGGCCGTGGCCCAATCAGGCTCATATCGCCTTTCAACACGTTAAAGAACTGGGGCAGCTCGTCAATGCTGGTTTTGCGAATAAAGCTGCCAAATGGTGTTTTTCGGGGATCTTCGTTTTTGCTCCAGCCGGTGTCTTGCGTTGCGTTGACTCGCATGCTGCGAAATTTATACATGGTAAAGGTTTTTTTGTTTAAGCCCACACGTTCCTGGCGGAACAAAATCGGACCCGGGCTGGACAGGCGCACGCCAATGGCGGCAATCAGCATAATGGGGCTGGTTAGTATGATAAGAATCAAACTGCCCACAATGTCCATGCTGCGCTTTAAAGCGGCGTTCAACAGGTTGTCCAGCGGAGTGGTGCGAATGTTAATCAGCTTAATATCACCAATTACGTCAATGGTGGGCCGTGCAGGGATAAAATCATTATAAAATGGAATAATGCTGATTTTTGTGCCCTGTTTTTCACAAGAAGCAATAATCACATTCATAAACTGGGTTTCGTGCGGTTCCAATGCAATGACTACTTCGTCCACAGCAGGGCCGTCCAACAGCTGGGGCAAATCTTCATAACAGCCCAAATGGTTGCCCAAGCCTTCTTTTTCGGTGCGCGCCACATAGCCCATAACCGAAAAACCATATTGTGGGTTGCGGCGCAGCGAGTCCACATATTTTAATGCAAGCTGACCGTTTCCAACAATCAATACATGCTTTTGGTTGTAGCCTAGCATGCGGTAGTGCTGAAAAATCCAGCGCAGGGTAACTCGTTTTAGCACAATGAATGCGGTGGATAGTACATAAAAAACAACCAATACACCGCGGGAAAAATCCACCACCCGCAACAGATACAGCAGCATGCCAACCGATAGAACACCCAGTAGGTTGGCTTTCATCAATGCCATGGTTTCGCTGAACAGGGTACGAAAACGAAAGGAACCATAAAGGCGAAAGGCATAATAGATGGTTACCATAAAAAAGGCATACCCAATGCCCACAACTAGGGTATTGGAAGACAGTAAGGACAAAGCAGGGTTATTCGGATTATTGCGATAAAGCCCCAGCCATAAATAGACCGAAAGAACATAAGATGCGATAATCAGAACCATATCGATACAGCAGTTGGTTAGATTCAACAGCCGCTGGTTTTTTCGTATCATAATCGAGTGCAACGCTCCTTTTGCAGTGCTTATCGATTTTGGTAAAATACAACCAAAATAGAACGATAAGAATACTATCTTCTTCTTATTATAATCTACAAGTTGCAAAAGTCTATCCTGAATGCATTTTTTCCTGATTTTTGCAAAAGAAAAGCCGAGCCCGTTTCGGGCTCGGCTTTTGTGGGTTAGTTAATTACCGTTTGGGTTTTGCCAATGCCTACCACTGCACTGGTGATTTTTTTCCAGGTGTTGCAGCCGCAAATACCATCGGCGGTAAGACCTACTCGTTGCTGGTAAGCCTTGAGTGCATTTTCGGTATTGGCACCAAACTTACCGTCCAGTGTTTTGGTGCTGTAGCCCAAGGCGTTTAAGGCGTCCTGCAGAATCAGTACATAGGTGTTTACGCAGCCACGGCGCACGGTGGGGTACCCGGCGGTGGTTCCGCTGCATGCAGGCTTGCCGTAGCGGCGGTCAAAGTGTACCCAGGTGGGAGTCATGGACTGGGGTTCCACATAGCCCCATGCGCCTGTGTTTTTTGCGGCAGTCCAAATGGCGTTGCGGGCAGAAGAGCCTTGCCCCTGGCCAACGTCAAAGGCTACGCCGGCATAGTGCTGGCTGCTGGTGCCGTGGCCGCCCTCCCAGATGCGTTTGAAGGCATAGCCCACATGAATGCTTTTGCCATAGCTGCGGCGGGTCAGGTTCCATGCTTCCATGGCAGCAACGGTGGTCCACAATGTGGGGCTCTGGCTGCTGCCGCGGAATTCTTTCACCTTTAAGGTGCCGCCGTAGGAATAGGGCATGCTGTCGTTTTCGTCCAAATTGTAAGTCATCATTTTGTTGGTGTAGGCATCGTACACAAAAATTTTTGCCATAAGTCAGTCATCTCCTTTTTTATGGTTAGGCTAATAAATCAAAGATTTTTACCCAGGTTTCTTCGTCCACAACACCGGTGGCGGGCAGGCCTAAGCCTTCTTGGAAGGACAAAACTGCCTGCTGGGTGTCGTTGTCGAAAATGCCGTTTTCCGGTACAAAGTCAGCCACACAGTAGCGAATGGCAATGCCGTTCATGGCTTGCTGCAACTGCAATACCGCACCGCCTGCACTGCCAAGGCCCATAACATAGCCGGGGTATTCGGGGGTGGAAGCAAGTGCAATTTGCTCGCTGCCGCCGGCAGCCAAACTCAAGAAGGTTGCGGTCATGGCGTTCCAGGTAAACTCATCCACTCGACCGGTAACGGGTTGTTCGAATTCTCTTTGCCAGCTTTCTACCGCTTCTTTTGTGTTAGCGTCGAAATAGCCGTCCACTGCCAAAGGTCCCTGTACGGTATCGTAAAAATATCCGATGTATTGCAGCAGATATTGAATGTAGGATACGTTGCGGCCTTCGGCACCTTCTGCCAGATCAAATCCGGGCCAAGGCAGTACGTTGTAAGCACGGAACAGACCATCTACCGTACGGATTTTCTGAGCTTGGTTGTAAAGGGCTTCCCAGGTGGTGGGGCCAATGATGCCGTCTTGTGTTAGGCCAAACAATTTTTGGAATGCCTTTACCGCCGCAGTGGTGGCAGGGCCAAAAACGCCGTCTATGGTAACATCGGGCAAGCTGGGATAGTAAACCGCCAACAGTTTCAGATAGAACTGTGCTTCACGCACGGCAGTGCCGGTGCTGCCCTGTTTGAGCGGTGTGCCGGGATAGGTACCGGGGCGGTCGTTAGGTGAAAGCAGATTGTTGGCAATGTCGCTGTATACTTCGTACATTTTTTGCCAGGTTGCCTTGCCCACAATGCCGTCTTGGGTCAGGCCAAATTCCTTTTGGAAGGCTTTTACCGCCGCAGTGGTGGCAGAACCAAAGATACCGTCTACCGTAACACTGGGAATGGAGCTGTAGTTGGAAGAGGCAATGCGCAGATAAAACTGAATGGTGCGAACACTGTCGCCGGTGTCGCCCTGTTTTACCGGTGTGCCGGGGTATCCGTTGGTGTTTTGCTGAATGTCGTTTTCCAAAGAATTGTACTGGTCGGCAATGGCTTCCCAAGTGGCAGGGCCAACCACACCGTCCACCGTTAAACCGTATTTCCGCTGGAAGGCTTTTACTGCATTTTCGGTGGCAGTACCAAAAATGCCGTCAACGCTGACGCTTAACAGGTCTTTGTCAAATTCAGCCAGCTGTTCCAGCCAGAACTGAAGCCGCTCTACCGATGTGCCGGTGTCGCCTTTGCGCAGAGGGCTGCCCGGGTAGGTGCTGCCGTTTACCTCGGATTCACCGGTGGGCAATTCGCCTTCGCTGGTCAGTTCGGCCAGGTCTTTCACCGATACATAAATATAGCTGATTTTGTACCAGGTAGAGCGGCCAACCACGCCGTCTTGGGTCAGGTTGAATTGTTTTTGGAACGCTTTAACCGAATTTTCGGTTGCGGTGCCAAATACGCCATCGGTACCGGGGTTTCCAAAGGAAAGATAATCCTTGGCAATGCGTGTCAGCTGACGCTGAATGGTACGAACATCGGGGCCACTGTCGCCTTTGCGCAGCGGTGTGCCGGGGTAACTTTCCGGAATGCCTTGAATGTTGTTGGTTCGTACAATTTCGATGTTGTTGCCGTAGTAGTATTTTAAAATCTGTAGTGCGTTTTTGCCTTCGTTGGCACGGTCAACGGTACCCCACTGCTTCATGCCTTTGCAGGTAACGGTTTTACCGTCGCAGTATTCGGTATAATAGGGGTCGATGGTGCCAATGCGGCGTACATAGGTGTTAAAAATATCATCGGTTAAGGTTTCCATAATCGAGAAGATATTGCGCCCATGTACATAATATTGGTCGTAGCTGGTGGAGTTGGTAATGTTAAAGGTATAGCCTTTGCTGGGATACCATTCGGTAAAGATACGGTTCAAGGCAAGGCTGATTTGTGCGTGAATGTTGGCGCGCAGTGCCTGTTCGGGCCAGGTGGGGTATACCTCGCTGGAAGCCACGTTGGCAATGTAGCTTTGAAAACTTACCGTTACGTTCTGGGCGCTGCTTTTGGGGGTGCCCAAATGAACGGTAATGGTTTTGGGAACAATGGGGGTGTTTAATACACGGGGCTGGGCACATTCTTCCACAGGCGCGGTGCTGGAGGGGGAAACCGGATTATACAAAGAATGTGCCGGAATGGTAAAGGTTTCGGGCAGCGGCTGAGGCGCACCCAAACGCTGCTGCGGCAGCATTTCGATTAAAGCCAGAGCGGTTTCGCAGGCAAATACCTGCACCCCTTTCATAATTACGGTTTGGTATCCTGATTTTTCAGCCGTCACATCCCAAACGCTATAGGGTTGTTCGGTGTTGTATTCCTCCAGAGAAAGCTCTTTGTCAGGGGCGGGTAAGGATAGACGTTCGGCAATGCCGTTATCATCGGTAAAAAAAGTGATAGGGTCATGGCCTTCACCGGTTACGGTGATTTGTACTCCCGGTATGGGTGCGCTTTGCCGTGCGGCAAAGGTCTGTACCAGTAGGGATCCAGTCATCATATACAAAACTCCTTTCGTTTTATTAGAAATCATGTGGTCGGCGGAGGGGGTAATAGCGCCGAAACAGACATTCCTTTCACAGACTATTCAAAAGGGAATGGATATGACACTCTTGGAATTTGTGCAAAACTGTACTATACTTTTAATAACGTTTTTTATTCATAGGAAAGGAGCAGGAATTATGCGGCATAAAATTGAAAATGAATTTTTGGCAGTTACGGTGGACACCCTAGGCGCAGAGCTGGTAAGCGTAGTGGACAAGGCAACAGGTGCGGAAATGCTGTGGAGCGGCGATAAAGAGGTTTGGGCACGCCATGCACCGGTATTGTTTCCCTATTGCGGTCGGCTAAAAAATGGGGAGTATACCTTGGACGGGCAAACCTACCAAGGCGGCGCACACGGCTTTGTTCGAGATATGCAACATGAGTTGTTGCAGGCACAAGACGGTGTCATGCGTTTGGAGTTGCGCTCTGGCGAACAAACCCGCAATAAGTTCCCCCGTGCCTTTGCATTTCAAACAGCCTTTTCCCTTATGGGGCATACACTGCGCCATAGCGTACAGGTAACCAATCTTGACGAGCAGCAGCTGCGGTTTGGCTTTGGGTATCACCCAGCCTTTGCCATTCCCTTTGACAATGCCCACACAACCGAGGACTATGAACTGCGGTTTGATACCCCCCAAACCCCTGTGGAGATTAAAACCGGAACAACAAGCGGTTTGGTAACGGGAGAAACCAAGGTTGTTATGGAAAACAGTGCGGTAATTCCCTTACATGACCGCATGTTTGACGAAGATTCCATTTGTTTGAGCGAGCTTACCGCAAAAGAATTAAGCATTGTGGAAAAAGATAGCGGCCGTCGGGTTACAGTAAAAATCGAGGGCTATCCGTATACCTTGCTGTGGAGCGCACCGGGAAACCCCACATTGCATTTTCTTTGCATTGAGCCGTGGCACAGCTTGCCCGATGCGGAAACGGCAGACGGCGATTGGAATCATAAACCCTGTGCCGCAGAATTGGCGCCGGGCCAAAGCTGGAAAACCGATTTGGATATGACCTTTCAGCGTGAAATGAAAACGAACAACAAGTAAAAACAGGAGAGAAATAATTCACTATGAGCATTGCACCCTTTGAACGACGTACTGCACTTTTACTGGGAGAAGAGGGCGTAAACGCCCTGCACAATGCCCATGTCATTTTATTTGGCGTGGGCGGTGTAGGCGGTTATGTGGCAGAAGCACTTGCACGAGCAGGTGTGGGAACCTTGACCCTGGTGGACGACGATACCATTGCAGAAAGTAACATCAACCGCCAAATTGTTGCACTTACTACAACCGTGGGCCAAAATAAAGTACAAGCGGCGGCACAGCGCATTCAAAGCATTAACCCAAACTGCAAGGTAAATGCGGTACAAATGTTTTATACCCCCGAAACAGCAGATCAGCTGTCGTTTGAGGGTGCCAGCTATGTGGTGGATGCCGTGGATACCGTTACCGCAAAGCTGGAGATTATCGGCAGAGCAAAGGCGGCAGGTGTTCCCGTTATCTCCAGCATGGGAACCGGAAACAAGCTGCACCCCGAACTGTTAACCTTAACTACCGTAGAAAAAACCAGCGGTTGCCCCTTAGCGCGTGTTATGCGCCGTGAGTGCCGTGTAAGGGGCTACAAAAATATTCCGGTGGTGTATTCCCCCGAACCGGCGCTGACACCCCGTCAGCTTGATATGCCGGCAGAAGCCCCTGCAAATGCCGAGAATCGCCCCGGTAATCCCAAAAAGCAAACACCCGGCAGTGTTAGCTTTGTTCCAGGTACAGCGGGCTTGATTATTGCAGGTAAAGTTGTGCGAGATTTAACCGGACAAGACTAATAAAAAAACGCGAAGACGATTGTCTTCGCGTTTTTTATTGCTGTAATTAAGCAGCCAGAGGGTTTTTGTGCAAGCCTTTCAGCAAACTCATTGCCACACCCAACGCACAGC
>CALWNI010000002.1 GCA_944382775.1 uncultured Allofournierella sp. | reverse complement strand
TCGCATGAAATGATTTGAGCCCCGTTTCCGGGGCTCTTTTTTGTTAGGGACGGGCCTTTATTGACCGCTTACCTTATTACGGTTTTGTAGTTACAAATGAAAAGTGAAGTATTATTTTATGGAAGATAAATCGAATAATAGAGTAGTATGCAATAAAGCAATTAAGCACCAGATAAGAAAACCTCCTTACTCCATTTTAAACTGTGAGCAAGGAGGTTTTAGTTTTTATATTACAAAGTAATATATGGTAGTAACTGCATTAATCAGCGGCAAAAAAAGCAATTCCAGCAGCGCCTGGGCCAGAATGGGTGCCGATTACAGGACCAATATGAAAAAGTGGAGGAGTAGGTAAATTTTTATTTACAGTTAGATAGCGAATAATTGGGTCAGCTGCTTTGCGCGAGCCGGTATAGCCAACCAAATATTCTTTTTCAAAATTAATGCCGCCTTCTTCGTCGATTTGTTTAAATAGTGTAACATAGGCACCTGCCATACCACGCGCTTTTCCTACAATACCTACGGTACCATGCTTCATGCCTACAACCGGTTTAATGCCCAAAATTGTACCAGCAAAAGCTTCGGCGCCGTTCAATCGACCACCTTTGCGGAAGTATTTCAAATCGTCTACAACGGCTAATAGGCGTACCTTGTGCTTTTCGTGCTCTAAAATGGCAGCGATTTCTTGTGCGGTTTTTCCTTGTTCGCGTAGTGAAACAGCAAGACGAACCAGCAGTTGATTGCCCAAAGAAGCATTTAAACCATCGATTAAATGAATATTTGGGTAATCAGCGACAGTGGAAGCGATTTTTGCAGATTGATAGGTACCGGAAATGTGACTGGATAATAAAATGGCGATAACTTCATCACCAGCTTGCTTGGCTTCTTCAAAGTGCGTTAAGAAGGCTTCCGGGCTGGGCTGGCTTGTAATGGGGAGTTTATGGCAGGTTTTTAAATAGGAATAAAATTCATCCGGGGTTAGATCCAAGCCATCTCGGTAGGTTGTACCGTCCTCTAATGTTACTTGTAACGGTACAACTTCTACCTGCATACGAGCCGCTTCGTGTGGAAGGATATCGCAAGTTGAATCGGTTAAAATACGTATCATATAAAGTAATCTCCTATCTATAATAAATCAGAGAAAATATAACTGTAACTGCTATAGTTAACATACATTTTAATGAATCGGATATAGTGTGTCAAGAAAAGATGATAATTTATAAAATTATGTTAATCGATAAACATAACCACATAGTGGTAATAAATCGGTTGTTAATGTATGCATACACGCAGCGGATTTGTTTGGTTGGGTAAATAATGAAAATAAGGGATTAGACAAACTACCGCCAAAGCAATGCTGTTCGGTACATAGTACAGGTGTGGCACAACAAGGGAAGTTTAATTGCAGTTTATAGTTTGAATAGGCAGTTGTACTTGTATTGAATAGAATTAGCAAAGGACGGTGGGATTTGCTTTTGCGCAAAAAGGCAACGATTCCTTCTTTGGCGGCATCTTTGACAATCCACTGAAAATAATCGGGGTGATAATCTTCGGAATATAAAGAAGGTTCTGTTTGATAGAGTGCATTAAGCTGGGAAATATATTCTGAAAAAGCCTGATGAAGCGGAAAGTCCAAAAGGCACCAGTCCATTTCTCGGTTTTCATCCCATTCTCGAAAATGTGCAAGTTCCTCACCCATAAAATGCAGTTTTTTTCCAGGGTGCATCATCATATAAAAACTTAGCAGTCGTGCTTGAGCAAATTTTTCGGAATAGGTTCCCCACATTTTATCAATTAACGTTCGTTTTCCATGCACAACTTCATCGTGAGAGAGTGCAAGTAGGTACAATTCATTGTAAAAATATTGCATGGAGAAAATAATTTGATGATACTTATGTGGTCGCAAATGAAAAGGGGTAGAAAAATAGTCTAGCGTATCATGCATCCAGCCCATATTCCATTTATAAGTAAATCCTAACCCCTCATATGCTACAGGTGCAGTTACTTTTAAAAAAGTTGTACTGTCTTCGGCAATAAGAAGTGCATTCGGCCAACGATGCAACAACCCTGAATTTAAGTTTCGCAAAAAGTCAACTGCTCCCTGATTAACACCACGATTGATATCACCTTGCCAATAAATAGCGCGGCTGATTGCATCTATACGAAGTCCATCACAGTGATATACTCCAAGCCAGAGAGCTGCAGCACTGTTTAGAAAGCTGTGAACTTCTTTTCGATAGAGATTAAAGTTGTAGCTGCCCCACTCACTTAGCCCCACATCACTGTCATATTCATACAGATGTGTGCCATCAAAACGTGCCAATCCATCAGAGTTGCAAGCAAAATGAACAGGGACAAAGTCCATTATTACGCCAATATGAGAGGCGTGGCAAGCGTCTACAAAGGCACAGAAGTCTTCGGGAGTTCCGTAACGGCTAGTAACGCTGAAATAACCGGTGTCTTGATATCCCCAGCTGCCGTCATGAGGGTGCTCAGCAAGTGGGAGAATTTCAATGTAGTTATAATGGTGCTGTACTAACCAGGGAATAAGGCTTGCAGCTAATTCGCTATAGGTATACCAACGTCCATCCGGATGTCGTTTCCAACTTCCCAGATGCAACTCATAAATGTTTAAGGGGTCGTTATAGCGTTGGGTTCGGGTTTGCATCCAAGTGTTATCGTGAAAGAGATGCTGCGGTAGCCCCCATAGAACACTGGCTGTACCGGGGCGAAGTTCGCTATAAAAGGCATAAGGGTCGGAATGCAGTACCCAAGAGCCGTCTTTGCCTTGAATGTTATATTTATAAAATTGGCCTCGATAAGCGTTGGAAATATGCCCGCTCCAGATACCGGGAGAATCCATAGAAAGGTCAGTGCCTTGCCAATGATTAAAATCACCCATTACTTGGACGCGTAACGCATTGGGAGCCCACACACGAAAATGCCAGTGTGAGCAATTTACATCCGCTGTAAGGGGATGTGCACCAAATAGTTGATAAGCGTCAAAGGATGTACCGGAATGAAAGTTGGAAAGGGAGGAAATCATGGGAGGAACGTCCTTTCGCGATAATTTTTAATAAGTTTATTGTAACATATTTGGGAAAAGCTTTTCGTGATTTTTTACTGAATTGGACAAAGCAGGAAACTTGTATGAAAATTTTAGAGAAACAAAAAATAAATGAATAAGACCTATTCTGAACATGCAAAATATGATAAAATAATATGAATTGCTATTGTGAGTGGCAATGGGATGATAGAAAAGGAAGGATGAATAAAAATTTCATGAACAAAAGAGACATTTCCCGATATTTTTCAGGAAGCGCTCTTTCGCGCATGCCTCTTAATAAAGCGTTGGTTGCCTTGTGCTGTGTGCTGCTTATTACGGTAACCACAAGTGCAGGAATTGCACTTACGGTAGTAAATGCAGCGAGCAATAGCACCTCGACTTCGAGTAGTGTAAGTGTTCCATTAGAAACGATGCAACCGACTCCATCGCCGGAGCCCACTGCGTCACCGGAACCGGAAGCAACAGCAGCACCCGTTCAATTAAAATTGGAAGTAACTGCCGTGCAGCAAAGCATTGGTATTACTGTAATGAATGCAGAGAGCGATTTGCCGGTGTTAAACCAAGAGTTTGAAATTACTTTGACGCAAGATGGTACTTCCAAAAACAACAAAGCAGAAACCTATTCCATTGACCCTAAAACAGGAACATTGTTGGTAAAGGAAGCTGCAATTGGTGATTATACTGTAACCGTGGCAGAATGTGAAGGGTATGTATCGCCTGAGCCGGTTAAGGTATCGGTAAAAGAAAAGGTAGAGTACAAGGCGGATATTGAAGGCGTAAAAGATCAAATTAAACAGTCGAACCAGGTAAATGAAAGTGCCGAAGATAACGGAAATGTATCCCATAGCGGTGCAGGCACCGGCAGCGGATCGGATCCTTTGGCTTCGTTGAATGGAACTTCCACGGCGGCACCGACCGCACTGCCAACAGAGATTCCTTCTGCTACTCCTACGCCCGCCCCTACTGCAGTTCCATCGGGCAATGATTATGATTACAACGATTCTTCGGTGCAAGAAGAGCAGGCTACTGTGTATGTGGCACAAACAAAAGAGCAGAACGGAAAACAGTATCTGCTTTATAGCGACGGAAGCGTTAGCCCTTACTACATAAGCAAAACCGGAACAACATTGGATGGTACTGAATTTGTAGTGGAAGCTACATTGGATAGCACAATGGATTCACAAAGCAGTGCTACCAGTGGGCAAATGGCGGCTTCGCTGCTGTTCTATGATGAAACCATGATGCAAGGTGTTGAGCAAAGCGGTTTTGCTACAACTGCATCCGATAAGGTTATGGCGGCGATTTACTCCGGTTGGTATCCCAGTGTTGCGGATAAACAGGCCTATTACGACCCCACAACACACAAAAAAGTAACCGGTACCAAATTGATTGCAGGGGTTAGCTATTCCTTTGATGAGAACGGTGCATTAATTCAACAAGCGGTTCCCACAGCCCAACCCACTGCCAAACCCACAGCTCAGCCCACTGCGCAACCTACTGCCCAGCCCACACAGCAGCCTAGTGGTTCCGGACAGGTTGTTTGGACGAAGGGTGTAGACGTTTCCAAATATCAAGGCACCATTGATTGGAACAAGGTAAAGGCTTCGGGAATTGAGTTTGCGATTATTCGTGTAGGCTATCGCGGCTATGGTACTGGTGTTCTGGTTGAAGACTCTTCGTTTAAACAGAATATTAAAGGTGCAACAGCAGCAGGCTTAAAGGTAGGCTTGTACTTCTATAGCCAGGCAATCAATGAAGCCGAAGCGGTGGAAGAGGCTAGCATGGTGTTGAGTTTGTGCCGTGGATACAACATTACATATCCGATTTATTTTGATACCGAAAAGGTAGATGGTGGTACCGGCCGTGCCGATACCATTAGTCGTTCACAGCGTACAGCAAACGCCGTTGCATTCTGTGAAACCATTCAGAATGCCGGTTATCGTGCAGGTGTTTATAGCTATGCAGATTGGTTCTATAATAAGTTGAACATGGCCAACTTAACCAAATACAGCATTTGGATTGCACAGTATCGCAATCAGTTAAGCTTTGACTACTACTACGATATTTGGCAGTATACAAGCACCGGTACCGTACCGGGAATTCCCAAAGCTACTGACGTGAATGTAAGCAGATTGGGATAAAGAAACGATAAAACGCTCTTGCATGAAAATGCAAGGGCGTTTTTCTATTTAAGAAACATGTTTTGAATGGGACACGCATAAAATTAAGGCAAGGAGATGGTTAACAAAGGGGGAAGAAAAATGGAATATTATCGTCAGTCGGTAAGTCAGGTATTGCAACAGATGGAAAGTAGCACACAGGGACTTACACCACGCGAAGCGGCGCAGCGGCTGAATCGATATGGCAAAAATAAGTTGCAAGAAGCAAAAAAAGAAAGTCTGTTTCAACGTTTTTTACAACAGATGGCCGACCCGATGATTGTGGTATTGTTGGCGGCGGCGGGCGTTTCGGGCATTACTGCCGCATGCGAAGGGGAAAGTTTTGCCGATGTGTTTATTATCTTGGCTGTGGTGTTAATCAATGCCTTGTTGGGTGTATACCAAGAAAACAAAGCGGAAAAGGCAATTGAAGCATTGCAGCAGATGACGGCGGCGCAAAGCAAGGTACTGCGTGGGGGCAATATCAGCCATGTACATAGCGAAGAATTGGTTCCCGGTGATGTGGTTTTACTGGAAGCCGGGGATGCAATTCCAGCCGATGGCCGATTGCTGGAATGCGTCAGCTTAAAAATTGAAGAGTCAGCATTAACAGGAGAAAGTGTTCCGGTGGAAAAAAGTGACCAGCCCATGTATGGAAACGGGAGTGTGCCGCTAGGCGATCGCCGCTGCATGGTGTACATGGGCAGTAGTGTAAGCTATGGGCGCGGAAAAATGGTGGTAACCAATACCGGAATGAATACCGAGATGGGACATATTGCCGGCGTATTGGCGAATACGGTACAAGGTAAAACGCCTCTTCAGCAAAAGCTTGCCGCACTGAGTAAAACACTAAGCGCAATTGTTTTGGCAATATGCGTGTTTATTTTTGGTTTTAGCCTTTGGCAAAAGGGAAGTGCCGACTTGGAAACCGTAATTTCCACCTTTATGGTGGCGGTAAGTTTGGCGGTGGCAGCCATTCCCGAAGGTTTGGCAGCCGTGGTTACCATTGTGTTATCGGTTGGGGTAACCAACATGAGCCGACAAGGGGCGGTAATTCGAAGATTAACAGCAGTGGAAACATTGGGCTGTGCGCAGGTTATATGCAGCGATAAAACCGGAACGCTAACACAAAATAAAATGCAGGTGCGCCGCTGCTATGGCGAAGAAAAGGAATTGGCAAAGGCACTGGCACTGTGTACCGATGCGGTTTTGCAGGCAAATGGAAAAGCACAGGGCGAAGCAACCGAATGTGCATTGGTGGAATATGCAGCCAATTTGGGACTGAAAAAACCAGCGTTACAGGCGGCAGAACCCAGAGTGGAGGAAATTCCCTTTGACAGCGAACGCAAGCTGATGTCAACCTTTCATAAACAGCGTGGCTCGCAGCAGATTATTCAATATACAAAAGGTGCGCCGGATGTTTTATTGCAGCGGTGTACCCACTGGTATAAACAGGGTCAGGTAATTCCGCTAAGCGAACAGGACCGCGCCAAGATTTTAACCGAAAACCGACAAATGGCCTCCCAGGCGTTGCGTGTGTTGGCGGCGGCAAGCCGCACATGGACACAACTGCCCCACAAACCAACCAGCAAAACAGCCGAACAGCAGTTGGTGTTCCTGGGATTGGTGGGAATGATGGACCCGGTACGCCCGGAGGTTTCACAGGCCATTCGACAATGCAAAAATGCAGGGATTCGCCCGGTAATGATTACGGGAGACCATCCGGACACAGCCGCGGCCATTGGTCGGGAGCTTGGAATTTTGCAAAGCGCAGGGCAAGCCATTACGGGTGCACAGCTGGATAAAATGAGTGATGAAGAACTAACCCGGCGGGTACCGGAATATGCGGTATATGCCCGAGTACAGCCACAGCATAAGGTGCGAATTGTGAAGGCTTGGCGCAGCCGTGGATGCGTTACAGCCATGACAGGGGACGGTGTAAACGATGCCCCCAGCATAAAAAGTGCAGATATTGGTGTGGGCATGGGTCTAACGGGAACCGATGTAACCAAAAATGTGGCAGACATGGTGCTATCCGACGATAACTTTGCCACCATTGTATCGGCGGTAAGCGAAGGCAGACGAATTTATGACAACATCCGAAAAGCCATTCAGTTTTTGTTAGCTTCCAATATGAGCGAGGTATTGGGAATTCTTGTTTCAACCTTACTGGGGTTCACTCTGTTGCGTCCGGTTCATTTGCTGTGGATCAATTTAATTACCGACTGTTTCCCGGCGTTGGCTTTGGGCATGGAGCGGGAGGAAGAAGGCATTATGCAGCGACCGCCCCGCAAACCAAGCGAAGGGATTTTTGCAGCCGGTTTGGGATTTGATGCGGTATGGCAGGGGATTTGTGTGACTGCACTAACATTAACGGCATATTTTGTGGGCATTCGCTTACATACCGGCTACTGGCATTTGGCAGAAGACAGTGCGGGAATTTCAATGGCGTTTTTAACTATGAGTATGACCGAAATTTTCCATAGTTTTAATATGCGCAGCCAGCGTGGAAGTGTATTTTCTATGCACAGCAGCAACCCTTATTTATGGGCTGCAATGGTAGGCAGTTTGGCGCTTACTACCGCAGTACTGTTTTGGCCTCCGGCGGCGGCTGCATTCGGTTTTGAAGTAATTACATTGCAGGAATATGGGGTTGCGTTGGCATTGGCACTGCTGATTATTCCCATTGTGGAAACCGTAAAGGCGGTATTGCGCAGGTTGCACCTACAAAAAAGCGTTGGCAGAATTTAACGAAACATTTGCTTTGCATCTGGGGTAAAAGGGTGGTATAATGGGCACAAGGGCGCAGAAAATGCGCCCTTATTTTGTGGCATAAGGTGTGAAAAGGCAAATGAAAATGGAGAATGATTTGGGGCGCGATCCAATCCCCCAGTTGGTGCTGCGCATTGCAATTCCCAGCATGTTGGCACAGTTTGTCAGTGTGCTGTACAGTGTGGTAGACCGTATGTATATTGGTAACATTGCACAGGTGGGAAAACTGGCGTTGGCAGGTGCCGGCGTATGCGGCCCAATTGTTACCATGATTGGTTCCGTGGCGTTTTTGGTTGGAATTGGCGGTTCTCCGCTGATGAGCATTCGCATGGGTGCGGGAGATTTAAAAGCAGCCCGTAAAATTTTGGCCAACTGTTTTTTGTTGTTAAGCGGTTTGTCTGTGGTGCTTATGCTGCTTGCTTTGGCCACCCGTAAGCAGGCACTGCTGCTGTTTGGTGCAAGCGATACCACGCTGCCGTATGCAATGCAGTATTATACCGTTTATTTGTTGGGCACACCCTTTGCATTGCTTTCTACCGGTATGAATCAGTTTATCATCTGCCAAGGATTTGCAAAAAAAGGAATGCAGTCGGTTATGTTGGGCGCAGTATTGAATATTCTGCTGGACCCTGTTTTCATTTTTGGTTTCAAGATGAATGTGGCAGGGGCAGCACTGGCAACCATTCTCAGCCAGATGGGAAGCTGTGCGTTTGTGCTGTATTTTTTATTCAGCAAAAAACCGGCGGTACGCATTACCTTTGGTGAATACGATTGGAAAACCATGGGCAAAGTTATGGCAATGGGATTCACACCTTTTATGATTATTGCATTTGATAATGTGATGATCATTGCATTGAATGCCTTGCTGCAAAAATATGGAGGACTGGAGCAGGGCGATTTGCTGGTGGCAGCTGCAACCATTGCGCAAAGTTTTATGTTGGTGGTTACCATGCCGCTGGGGGGCATTACCGGTGGTACGGGTTCTATTTTGGGGTTTAATTATGGAGCAGGCCAACCAAAACGAATTTTGCAGGCACAAAAATTTATTTTGCTGTTAAGCATTGGATACACCGCTTTGTTGTTTGTGATTGGTCAAACAGTGCCACAGCTATTTGTGGGCATTTTTACCCAAGATGCCCAGGTGGCAGATTTGGCAGTACAGGCAATTCGCATTACAACCATGGGTATTATCCCGTTGGGATTGCAGTATATGATTGTGGATGGCTTTACCGGTATGGGAATGATGCAGTATTCGCTGCCACTGTCCTTTTTCCGCAAGTTGGTGTATTTTATTCCGCTTTTTGTACTGCCTGCATTGTTTGGCGGTGTGGCAACCTTTTACGCAGAGCCCATTTCGGATTTTGTGGCACCGCTGGTTTCGCTGGCGTTGTATTGGAACCGCATTAAATGGATTGTGGGCGATAAGGCGCAAACGTGTAAAACATAAGGAACAAAAAAGAACAGCTGTTTTTTCATGGGAATAAACAGCTGTTCTTAATTTTTTAGGGTTTGATAGGTGAAATTTTGTGGACGTTTATGCTAAATAAGATAGAGAATTGTTTTACCATTTTTGTGGGAAAGTATAATTTTGTTGTTTCGTCCGCAAAATTTATATTTTTGTGTTGTTATTTTTTTGTTGGATGATTATAATTTTACTAGAATGACTTTTGAAAGGAGCATCTTACCAATGGAATGCTGCCGTACCCAAGCGTTATTTGATCTTTCGCATAGCTTATCTGCCCCTTTGTTTGAGGGCAAAGAGTGGCCGTGGCAAGTTTTAGATGAATTAAAGGATTTTATTATCAAGGTAGGCAATACCTTATCGCAGGAAGAATATGACCAGCCGGAACCCATGGTATGGATTGCAAAAGATGCAAAGGTTGCAAAAAGTGCGTCGATTGCAGGGCCTTGCATCATTGGTGCAGGGGCAGAAATCCGACACTGTGCATTTATTCGCGGCAGTGTTCTGGTGGGCGCAGGTGCCGTAGTGGGAAACTCGGTGGAATTGAAAAACTGCATTTTATTCGACAAAGCACAGGCGCCCCATTTTAATTATGTGGGCGATTCCATTCTTGGCTATAAAGCGCATATGGGCGCAGGTGCCGTTACCAGTAACTTAAAAAGCGATAAGTCTTTGGTATCCATTAAATTAGACGGCGAAACCTTACCCACCGGACGAAAAAAGCTGGGGGCTTTGGTAGGCGATGAGGTGGAGGTTGGCTGCAACAGCGTGCTTTGTCCCGGTACGGTGCTGGGGCGGCGCAGCCAGGTATATCCCACAAGCTGTGTCCGTGGCGTGGTAAAAGAACAGCACATTTATAAAGATGCACAACATATTGTTCCCCGTGTGTAATTTGAATAAGGGAGAGGGTAAAGATGGGTAGATTATTTGGAACAGACGGCGTTCGTGGTATCGCCGGCGAAGATATGACCTGTGAATTGGCAATGGCAATTGGTCGTGCAGCGGCAACGGTGCTCACCTATGGTCGCAGACGCAGACCTTTGGTTGTAATGGGTAAGGATACCCGTATTTCCAGCGATATGCTGGGGGCAGCCTTGGCTGCAGGTCTTTGCTCGGTAGGGGCTGATGTTATTGATTTGGGCGTTGTACCCACCCCGGCGGTTGCACATCTGGTGGGCAAATACAAAGCCGATGCAGGTGTAATGATTTCGGCAAGTCATAATCCTTACCCCTTTAACGGCATTAAAATTTTCAACGGCGAAGGATTTAAATTGCCCGATGAACTGGAAGAGCAGATTGAACGCCTGATTGAAAGCAATGCTTTTACCTATGCAAAGGGCGAGGATATGGGCCAGATTACCCATTGCACCACCGCTGCAAGGGATTACATTGAGCATTTAAAACGAACCATTCCCTACTCGCTGGAAGGATTGAATATTGTGGTGGATTGTGCCAACGGCTCTGCCAGCGCAACTGCCCGCACCTTGTTTGAGGAATTGGGTGCCAATGCGGTGATTTTGCATGATGAGCCCAACGGCGTAAACATCAATGAGCAGTGTGGTTCCACCCATCTGGAAGCCATTCAGGAGTATGTGCGTACCCATAAGATGGATGCAGGCGTTGCCTTTGACGGTGATGCAGACCGCTGCCTGTTTGTGGATGAGAACGGCGAGGTAGTAGATGGCGACTTTATCATGGCAGTGTGTGGTTTGGATATGCAGCAGCGTGGCAAGCTGCGCCGCTCTACCATTGTGGGAACCGTGTTGACCAATTTGGGCTTTGTTCAATTTTGCGAGCAGAACGGCATGAAATTTGCCGCTACCAAAGTTGGTGACCGTTATGTTCTGGAAGAAATGGAGCTGGAAGGCTACACATTGGGCGGCGAGCAGAGCGGCCATGTCATTTTCCGTGATTTTGCAACAACGGGCGATGGTCAGCTGACTGCATTGCAGCTGCTGTGCCTGTTAAAGCGGTGCCAAAAGCCTCTTTCTGAGCTGACAAAAGTAATGACCCGTCTGCCTCAGGTGATGGTAAACGTAACTGTAACCGCAGAGGGCAAGCTGGAGTTTTACAACAACGACGTAATCAAAGAAGCCATTCGCAAGCAAAAAGAAGCACTGGGCGACGCAGGTCGTGTTCTGGTGCGTGTAAGCGGTACCGAGCCTTTGATTCGTGTTATGGTGGAAGGTAGCGATGAAGCAGAGATTCAGTCTATTGCCGATCATCTGGCTGCACTGGTCAAAAAAGAATTGGGTTAATCAAATAAAAAAGGACACAGCCACGGCTGTGTCCTTTTTCTTTGCTGTATTATTCAGCGGAATCATCGTTGTTGGAAAGGGTACGAATATGGAAGATAAAATAGTACATATGAAACAGCCATACACAAGCAAGCACAATGCGGCCAATTAAGACCTCATGCATCATGATAAAGCCGATGCTCATGGTTACGGTAACAGTTGCCATAATTGTGAGTTTGGTTTTCAAAAGCATGGCACGCTGTTCCCGAAAACTTTTAAAGTGGTTTTGATACAGCTTGGTATTTAAAAACCACTGGTTTAAACGGGTAGAACCTTTTGCAAAAAAGAAACAGGTGCCAAGCAAAAATGGGGTAGAAGGCAATAGGGGAAGTGCGGCGCCTACAGCTCCCAGTGCCAAACAAATCAGCCCAAGAGCAATGTATACATATTTCATAGCATATCTCCTTGTAATTGTTGATAACCTTAGCTCAAACGTCCGTGTTCTACGCTGTAAGTGGTGTCAGCAATGCGCATGGTGGAAGCACGGTGGCTGACCAAAACAACGGTTTTGCCTTTGCGCTGCTGGTGTAAGCTTTTCAGAATAACCGCTTCGTTCAAGCTGTCCAGATTGCTGGTGGGTTCATCCAGCAGAATGAGGGGCGCATCATGCAAAAAGGCACGCGCAATGCCCAAACGCTGCCGTTCACCGCCGGATAGGGTGTCGCCCAATTCACCAACATTGGTATCGTAACCGTTGGGCAGTGTCATGATGAAATCATGCACCGAAGCCTTTTTGCAGGCTTCCACAACCTGCTCATGGGTTGCGTTGGGATTGGCGATTTTTACGTTTGCTTCAATGCTGTCATGGAATAGGTAAGTTTCCTGTGTAACATAACTTTGCAGGTTGCGCAGGGTAGCGGTGTTAATGTTTTTTACATCCTCGCCGGAAATGCGAACACTGCCTTGTTCCACATCCCAAAAGCGCATGAGCAATTTGAGCAAAGTAGATTTACCGCTGCCGCTTCGGCCGGTAATGCCAATGATTTTGTCTTTCGGCAGAGTTAAGCTGATGTTCTTTAAAATGGGTTCCTTGTCATAGGTGAAGCTTACATCCGCGCAATCGGCACCTTCAAAAGCAACGGTTTTTCCGGTGGTGTTTTCGGCAACCAACGGAGTTTCATCCAGAATATCCAATACACGGTTGCCGGCGGCAAAGGTTTGCTGTAAGGTGCTGCCCAGGTTGGCAAGCGCAACCACAGGGCCAAAAGAGCTCATAATGGCAATTAAGGGAATCAGTACACCGTCAAATCCAACCAAGCCTTGCTGATATAACATGCTGCCAACAGCCAGCATTGTCATGGAAAAAATCAAAATCAAGGCACCGGTAAAAGCGGTTGCAGTGCCCAGTGCGGACTTCATTCGCTCTTCCTTTTTCAACAGCTGCTCGGTGCGTTGGTTCATTTCGTCCATGCGGCGAACACCTGCATCGTACTGAATCAACTCAAACAGACCACGCAAGCTATCCAATACAAAGGCACTCAATGCGCCGGACTGGGTGCGGTATTCCAAACCACGGCTGCCGCCGGTGTGGGAGGCCACAACAGGCACAATCACACCAATGGTGAAAAACGCAACCGCAGCAACCAGACCCAGTAAAAAGTGGTAGCTGCCAATGAAGAAGGTCATAATAACCGACATGATCAGTGCAATGGCAATGGGGGAAATGGTGTGGGCATAAAAGACTTCCAGCAGCTCAATATCCGAGGTGATAACAGAAATCAAATCGCCCTTGTCGCGGCCTTCCAGCTTGGCAGGAGCCAAGCGACGCAACGAGGCAAATACTTTATCGCGAATTAAAGCCAGCAGCTTAAAGGCGATAAAATGGTTGCAGGCCTGTTCCGCATAGCGCAAAATGCCACGGGCAACGGCAAACAACAGCATGCAAAGAAAGAGTGTTTTTAAGGTGGCAATACCGGAAAAACCCAGTACGTTCAACATGGCGTAGCCGCCAAAAATGGTGATAAACTGAGCGCAAAGAAAACCTGCAACGCCCATGGCGATGGCGGTAATCATAAAGCCCAAAAGCGGTTTTACCAGGCCAATTAAGCGGCCCATTACCGCAAGGTCAGAGCGTCTTTTCATGCAAGAGCGTCCTCCGTTTCGGTGTTATACTGTTCCAAGGCTTGCTGGCTGTTCCACAAGTTTTGGTAGGTGGGGCAATCGGTCAACAGAGATTGATGGGTTCCGCAGCCTTTTTGCTCGCCGTGTTCCAAAACATAAATGCAGTCAGCATCCACAACATTGGCCAATCGGTGAGAAATCAGCAAAACAGCTTTTGTTTTTGCCAACTCGTGCACCAGTGCCATAATTTGATTTTCACTTTCCACGTCAATGTTTGAAGTGGCTTCGTCAAAGATATAGATGGGACTGTTGTGCAGTAAAGCACGGGCCAAAGCCAAACGCTGGCACTGACCGCCCGAAAGGTTGGCGGCCTTTTCGCTTAGCATGGTATCCAAGCCCTGCTGGCTGCGCATAAAATCGGCCAGTTTTACCTGCTCCAGTACCTGCCACATTTGTTCATCGGTGGCGGTGGGAACGGCAAGCAGCAGATTTTCGCGTACAGTTCCTTTAAAGAGCCGTGCAGAAAAACCAACGGTTGTGATGTTTTTCATCAGGCTGGCAGAGTTGATGTTAGAAAGCTCCTGTCCGCCAATGGAAATGCTTCCGGTATAGCCGTTGATTCGACCGGACAGCAAAGAAGCCAGGGTGGATTTGCCACAGCCGGATGCGCCAACCAGGGCAACCAATCCGGTTTGCGGCAGTTCAAAGTGAACGCCGTGCAGAATTTCACGCTCGGGTGTGTAACCAAAGCGTACATCCGAGCAGGTGATGGAGCAGTGCTCGGGGTCGATGATTCCGCTTTGCACAGCAGGTTCGGGTAAATCCAATAGTTTAAAAATCTTTTCGGTGGCTGCCATGCCGTTCATGGCAATGTGGAAGAACGATCCCAGCAAACGCATGGGCAAAAAGAAATCTGCCGATAGCATAATGATTGCAAAGCAACCGAATACCCCAATGTTGCCTGCGGCAAACTGACCGGCTGCAACCACAATGCCCAATGCGGCGCCACCATAGGCAACCAAGTCCATAATGGTGATGGAGTTCAGCTGCATGGTAAGCACTTTCATGGTAATGCGGCGAAAATGTTCGGCCTCTTCGTTCATTTGTTTGTGCTTTTGTTCGTCGGTTTGGTAAATTTTAAGGGTGGTAAGACCCTGAAGATTTTCCAAAAAGTTATCGCCTAAGGCAGTGTATTGGCCCCAATAACGAGCCAACAGTTTTTTTGCAAAGGTTTGAACTGCTGCAATGGAAACAGGAATCAGCGGAACACAAACCAGCAGCACAACAGCGGCCTTTAAGCTGATGGGAGCCAATACAACAAACAGGGTAAGGGGGGCAAGCATGCTGTAAAAAAACTGGGGCAGGTAAGAGCCAAAGTAAGTTTCCAGCTGTTCAACGCCTTCTACCGTAACCTGTACAATTTCCGATGTGGAAACCTGGCTGGAATAGCTGGGGCCAAGGCGCAGCAGTTTTTCAAAAATTGCTTTTCGCAATACCTGCTTTACGCTGCGCGATGCGTGGTAGCTGCATCGGGTTGCTTGCTTGGCACAAAAAAAGCGCACCAGAATTGCAGCGGCTGCAATGAGCAGAGTGCCGGCAAGCGAAGCGGATTTGCCTTCTGCCAGCTGAGCCAAATAACGGGCCACGGTTAAAATAAGTGTGATGTTTGCAACAAGGGCAACCCACTGGAATGCCACATTGCGTGCAATTTGTTTTTTTGAATCGCTGACCATACCAATCAGCCTTTTGTTAATCATCAAGGGACGGTTCCTCCAGATTCTCTTTGTGGTTAGTTTAGACTAACGATGATTTATTTCTATCATATTTCTAGGAAAAAGTCAAGAATACAGAGAAAATCGTGCAAGATTTTAAAAGTGTGCAGAAAAAAGCATGAACCGCAACATCAAGGATGCTACGGTTCATGCTTTTTTTACTTATAAACTTTTCGCAGAGTAAAGCCGCGACCATGCACTTCGTTTACGGAATCGATAATCATAAATGCATTGGGGTCGATTTGCTGAACCAGTTGCTTTAAGCGTGCAACCTCTCGGCTGGTGATAACGGTTAGCACCATATCCTGTTCTTGTTGAGAAAAGCCGGTTTGTGCATGCAGCAAGGTGCAGCCACGGTCCAGTGTATTTAAAATGAGTTGACGGATTTCCTGGCTGTTTGCGCTAAGAATTTTTACCTGAATTTTGGAATGGCCCATGACTACAACCTTATCCAAAACAACAGTGTAAAGCAAAACAAGCAAAATGCCGTAAAGAATCTGTTCCTTATCGGCAAAGAACATCTGGCCAATCAAAATGATGAAATCCAGTGCATACATTACAACCGAAACCGGAATCCCCCAATATTTGTTTGCAATAATGGGGGGAATATCCAATCCGCCGCTGGAAGCACCGGCACCGATGACCATGCCAATGGCAACACCAATCATAACACCGGCAAAAACAGTGGCAAGCATCGGGTTAGCAGTCATGGTACGAATTTCCGGGAAAAAAGAAAAAATCTTTAAAAAGATAGGATAGCAAAAGGTGGAAAGTGCTGTGTTCAGTGCAAACCATTTACCCATAATCACTGCACCCAGCAAAAACATAATAATGTTAGACACCATAACAAAATTAGCAACCGAAATACCAAACCAGTGCTGACCAATTAGCGCAAGGCCGGTGGTGCCACCGGTAATCAGGTTGCAAGGCAGGATAAACATTTCTACTGCAAGGGCATACAGTGCGTTACCGGCCAAAACAAGAAGAATATTTTTAAGCCGGTGCGAAACGGGTAAATGGGACATAAACAGCGCCGCCTTTCTTAAATTGACTAAAGCAAAAGGCGGAAAGAAAAAACCTGCCGCCCAAATAAAACAAAAGAAAAAAATATAAAAAATTGTTCAATTAGACAGAATGCTTTAGCCTTATATATAAAAGTATACACAGTAAGCCCTAAGATTGGCAATAGCATTGCAAAAGGTTCGTCTGTTTCGTGAATTATTGGTGAAAAATGTGACAAAACCTTGTGTAAAAAATGCATAAAATAGGAAGTGAAACTGCAAGAAAAAGAAGAGCTGTTTTTGATAGAGCAGCATAATTTAATAGAAGCTGTAAAATGCTTTAAAAATGTACTCTTAGAAAGAACAAACGAGTTCGTTTTTAAATGCTTGCACAATAATTGCGCGGCCCAAAAATTGCAGTGCCTACCCGAACGATGGTGGCACCCTCTTGAATGGCGGCTTCAAAATCATTGCTCATGCCCATAGAGAGCACCTTCATTTGGACACGATTCCAAGGCATTTGTGCTGCTTGTTCAAACAGTGTGCGCATTTTTGCAAACCAGCTGCGTTGTTCGCAAACCGTTTCACAGCGTGGTGGAATGCACATTAAGCCCATTACCTGCACATGCTCCAAGCGGTCGGCTGTTTGAATCAAAGAAATCAATTGGTCGGGAGCAATGCCGCCTTTGCTTTCTTCCTTGCCAATGTTAACTTCCAATAAAATAGGTTGGCAAATATCTTGCTTTGCTGCTTCTTTTTCAATGGCAAGCAACAATCGTTCGGAATCCACCGATTCAATCAGGTCGGCCGTGCCAACCACCTGCCGCACCTTGTTGGTTTGCAGATGACCGATAAAATGCAGCGGTACAGAACCATAGGCGTTTGCGGCGTGTTTTTCTACCAGTTCCTGCACACGGTTTTCGCCAAAAATATCAATGCCAATGCCCTGTGCAGCTTCTACGGTTTGGGCAGAGCGGGTTTTGCTGGCGGCACACAAAAGAACATCGGCGGGGTTTCTGCCGCAGGCAATGCAGGCGTTCTGAATGCGCTGGCGAATGGCGGTAACGTTTTGGGCAAGCTGTTCATGTTCCGAATGCATAAAAGTTCCCCCTTTGTTTACTCTTGGGCGTATGCGGCGCGGATACCACCAATGTATTTGGGGCGTGTGCGGGCACATACCAGATTGGCTTGACCGATTTGTTTCAAGCTAAGGCGAACCGGAACAGCAACACGCTTTAAGTGCATACCAATCAAGGTGTCACCAATATCAATGCCTGCATCAGCACGGATTTCCTCCACGGCAACCGGTTGGGTAAAGCGGTTCCAACAGGTGGTTGCAAAACTGCCGCCTGCTTTGGGTTGAGGAATCACGTTTACAATTTCGGTGCCGGCAGGCAAAGCAGCCTGTTCCAGAATAATGGCACGGTTTAAATGTTCGCAGCATTGTGCAGCCAAAAACACACCGGCTTGCCGGAAAACGGGATACATGCCCTCGAATACCGCTTGTGCGGCCTCTAAGCTGGAACCATGCCCAATGTGGCAACCAATGATTTCGCTGGAAGAACAGCCCACCACCACAATGGAGCCTGCTTTTAATTTTGCAGCGGCTAAAAGTTCGGTGGCAACCTGCTGGCTTTGGGTATAAATTGCATGATAATCCATAAAAACACCTCAAGTGAAAAAATACGAAAAGCAGGCAGCCTGCATCCTGCAAACTACCTGCAAAAATCAAACCAAGACGCCTTATTGCTGCTTTTGTTTGAGGTAATATTCCTTAATTTTTTGGAAGCTGATGGGGTTTAGATGATGCTCTAAACGGCAGGCATCTTCCTTGGCAATTTCTTGGGGAACCCCCAAATCGATTAGCACCTGCGAAAGCAGGGTATGGCGTTCGTAAATATTTTCTGCAATGCTGCGGCCGGATTCGGTTAGGGTAATCAGACCCATATCGTCCACATGGATGTATCCGTTTTCACGCAGTTTTTTCATGGCGGTGGAAACGCTGGGTTTGGAAAAATCCATTTCATGCGCAATATCAATGGAGCGCACATGACCTTGCCGTTGATAAAGTACTAAAATGGTTTCCAGATAATTTTCGGCAGATTCCATGATTTTCATAGAAAAACAGCCCCCCCTTTTTACATCACAAATATTATAAAATTATCCTATCATAAATGGACATGCTTTGCAAATCATGCAAAGCAAAAAGACAAAAGAAAAGCTCTGATGCATGGTGAAATGCATCAGAGCAAAAGTGCAGGAATCAGCGCAGCATGGCACTTTGGTTTACAACCCAGCTGCTGTACAAAAACAAAACATCTTGATTGGTAAAGGTAACGTATTGCGGAACCAATCCGCTGATCATATACCGAATATCAATCAGTGTAATGGTTTGGTAAACATCACACAAAAGCGGTGCCAAGCTGCTGGCGTAAGAATCCCGAAAGATAATCAATTCCCGTTGGGTGGCTGCGTTGGGATTGGTTATGGTAACCAAAGGAGTTGCGCCCGATAAAAATACATCGTATGCCTGTTTGGAAGTCAAACGGTCGATGTCATATACGGTATGCACATCCGGTGTTTGCAGATTTTCCACGGTGGCAGATTCGGTGGAAGAACCGGTCAGGTAAACCAAAGATTCCGGTGTGAGATTGGAAATATAGGTTCCGTAACTGCCCACAAAGGAATCGTAGGTGTTTGCCGTCCAGCCGGAAAGGTCAACGGAAAAATCCATTGCATCGCCCAAAGCATTCACAACCGGCTGCAAGGTTTCCTGCCGCCAATGTCCGTCGGTTTTGTAATAGCTTTCCAACGTCAAGGCATCCGAAAGCGAAATTTCGGTAAAATCCTGCCGCAGCTGTTGGCGCACCGTTTGCTGCAAAGCCGAAAAATCAAGCACAGGCCAACCTTCCTGGGGAAGATAGTGGGATTTGTCCGGAATGAGAGCATAAAAACGGCGATTTTCCGAGGTTAGCATAGTATCGGCAAGCGATTCCAATTTACGGCAAAATGCAAGGACACTTTGCTCGTTGTAATCGCCACGATACTGCACCCAATAGCCGTTTTGCTCGTACATTCCGTTTTCATCGGGTTTGTGGGTAGTTTGCTCCAATGGTTCCATAAAAATAGTGCCCAAAAGCAAAGCAAACACCAAACAACTTAGTAGAATGGGCCGATAACGCTGCATCATTGCATTAGCCGGCAACAGCGGTATCCTGGCTTGCGTCTGCACCAATGCCCATGTCGGCATCTGCGCTTAAAGTTTCGTCCACTACAACGGTAACCTTATCGGCACCAAAAGCGGATTTAAAGTTGTCCAGAATGGGCTGAGCAAAGTCTTCAAAGGTCATTGCCAGCAAAACAGTGTTGCCGGAGTAAGCAACGGTTTTGTGCTCTGCCATTACACAAACCCATTTGTTGGGGTTTGCCTTCTCGGCAATTTCGTCAGCCAGTTTGGCAGCTTCCTCTTCGCTGTTTGCGGTCAGCAGGCATACGGAATGGGCTTGTGCCGAAATAGCGGCTTCGGCAACGATGCCGTCAACGTAAGCGTCGCGGGCAACACCCACATTGTACTCCGAGTTTTCCTCGGTCAAAGAGGCGTACTTTTTGCCGTCCTGTGTGGGCATGGTCATGGGCAGGTTCTCTGCGGGGATGCCGTTAAACAGGCTATTCATTAAGGTTTCCAGATTGCTGGTGTCTGCGGTGGAAGCAGACTCAGAAGCAGCCGAAGATGCAACCGAGGAGGCAACAGAGGAAGAAGAGCCGGAAGTGGTGGAATTGCCGCAGCCTGCCAGTACAGAAACAGCCAGAACAGAAGCAAGAACAATTGCAAGTTTTTTCATGTGAAATATCTCCTTAAATTAAAAACTAAGCTTTGCGAAAGGATACGGTTTGTTTGTAGTATATCCGTTCATTGTGCGATTACTCATAACCGCTGTATAAAATACGAAAAGGAACGGTTTATTATTGCATAAAAAAGTATTTTTGTAAAATAAAAAAGAATACTTTGCACTTTATCAGGGTTTTAAATGAAAACTAAAATGTGTTATAATATTACAATCTGCATTATTTCGTATAAAAGTGGGGGAAAGTATTTGCGTTTATCCAAGTTATTTCAAGAGAAAGAGTGTGTGTTTTCCATTGAGGTGTTTCCGCCCAAAAAGAATGGGGCAACGCCGGAACAATTGTACCCTGTGCTGAAGGAACTGGCGAAACTTTCGCCGGATTATATCAGTGTAACTTATGGTGCAGGCGGTGGTGCGGCAGGCATGTCCACCGTGCAAATTGCCTCGCATTTAAAGCATGAGTTAGGCATAGAACCATTGGCGCATCTTACCTGTGTAAATTCTACACATCAGCAGGTGGAGTTTATGGCACAGCAGTTAAAAGAAAATAATATTGAAAACCTGCTGGCTTTGCGGGGCGATATTTGCCCGGACCTGCCAAGACAAACGGATTTTACCCACGCCAGCGATTTGGCAAAACAGCTAAAATCCATCCATGAGTTTTATCTGGCCGGGGCCTGTTACCCCGAGGGGCATGTGGAATGTGATACCCTGCGCCAAGATGTGGAGAACCTAAAGTATAAGTTACAGGCAGGGGTGGAACATTTGGTGACCCAACTGTTTTTTGACAATGCCTGTTACTACCGTTTTATGAACCGTGCACGCAAAAGTGGTATTGACGTCCCCATTCAAGCGGGGGTTATGCCCATTGTTTCGGCACGGCAGGTACAGCGAACCGTAGCGTTAAGCAGTGCCAGCCTACCGCCCCGGTTTACTAAGATGTTAAGCCGCTATGACCACGACGAAAAGGCGTTGTTTGATGCAGGCATTGAATATGCCATTGAACAGCTGCGGGATTTGATTGAATCGGGTGCAGACGGTGTGCATCTGTATGCCATGAATAACCCCGAAGTTGCGCGGCGAGTATACGAGGGAATTTACGATCTGTTACCGGAAAGGAAACAAGCATGATACGAACATTGCCCCAAGAGCTGGAGCAAGCAGAGGTATTGCGGTACTTAGGTGCAACGGGAAAACCTATGCCAAACAGTGTGCAAGCACTGCTGCAAAAAGCAAAAGAGGAATTGTGGCAGGCGGCATCTCCGCGAGCGGCAACCAAATTGCTGCCCTTAGAACAGATAAAGCCGTTGCTGCAAGGCAAAGATATTTTGCTGCATCTCCAAGGATGCGACAGCGGCGTATTGCTGGGCGTTACCTTGGGGCTTGGGGTAGATACTTTGTTGCGGCGTGCCTTGGCAATGGATATGGCATATGCAGTGGTCTTGGATGCGGCAGCTTCGGTATTGGTGGAACAGATTGCCGATGAATTGGAACAGCAGATACGGCAATCACTAAGCCAACAAAATCGGTTTATGACCGGGCGGTTTTCACCTGGATATGGCGATTGGCCCATTTCTGTTCAGCCGCAATTTGTGCAATATCTGGACGCATTCAAGCAGGCAGGACTATGCACCACATCCAGTTGTTTGCTCACGCCGTCCAAAAGCGTTACCGCATTGTGCGGTGTCGCCAATCACCCTGTAAAAGGAAGACAAGCCGGATGCACAACCTGTGCATTGCGGGATACCTGTACCAAACGAAAGGAGGGCAAGTGTTGTGCCCAAGAGAATTTTTAAGAAATCCATATGCAACCTATTGGATGGAGCTATGGGAACCATGTTGCAGCAAGCCGGTTTGCAACCAGGGGAAAATCCCGATCTATGGTGTATTACCCATCCCGAGGCAGTAACGGAAATTCACAAGGCATATATTCAGGCAGGTTCGCAGTTTATTAGCACCAATACCTTTGGTACCAATGCGTACAAGCTGCAAAACAGCGGCTATACCGTGCAGCAGGTGGTACAAGCTGCGGTTGCCTGTGCAAAAAAAGCAGCCGAGGGAACCGATACCAAAATTTTGCTGAACATTGGCCCGTTGGGGCAGATGTTGCAGCCCATGGGAACACTGGAGTTTGAGCAGGCTTGTCACTGGTTTAAAGAGGTAGTAGCCGCCGGGGCACAGGCCGGGGTTGATGCGGTTTATCTGGAAACTATGACCGACTTGTTGGAGGTAAAGGCCGGTATTTTGGCAGTCAAAGAAACCTGCGATTTGCCGGTTTTGGCGTCTATGACATTTGAGCAAACAGGCAGAACCTTTACCGGTTGCTTGGTGGAAAGCTTTGGCATCACCGCCGAGGCATTGGGGGCGGATGCGGTAGGAATCAACTGTTCGCTTGGCCCGGCGGAAATTTTGCCGATGGTTCGCACCCTTTGCGAAAGCTGTAATCTGCCGGTTTTTGTAAAGCCCAATGCAGGGTTGCCCGACCCCATTACCAACCAATATGATATTGACCCGGAACAGTTCGCCCGTTTAATGCAACAATACCAGCCTTTGGGCGTTGCGGCTGTGGGTGGCTGCTGCGGTACAAACCCCGAATATCTGCGCTGTTTGAAAAAGCATTTTGCAGGGTATGTACCTCACCGAATCCACCAGGCTCCACAATCAAAGGTTTGTTCCACTATGCAAACGGTTCCAATTTTGCCGGGTACGGTTATTGGCGAACGAATCAATCCCACCGGCAAAAAGAAGATGAAAGAAGCACTTCGCATGGGAGATATGGATTATCTGCTAACACAGGCGGTGGAACAGGCAGAGGCCGGTGCACAGATTTTGGATGTGAATGTGGGCTTGCCGGAAATTGATGAGGCACAGATGATGCGCCAAGCGGTTTTGGCGATTCAAGGCGTAACCGAGTTGCCCTTGCAGCTGGATTCTACCCGTGCCGATGTACTGGAGGCAGGCTTGCGTGTGTATAACGGCAAACCCATTGTCAATTCGGTAAACGCAGAATCGGCTGTTTTGGCATCTATTTTGCCGCTGTGCAAAAAATACGGTGCAGCCGTGGTAGGCTTAACCTTAAACGACGCGGGTATTCCTGCATCGGCCAACGAGCGTGTGGCATTGGCAAAGCAGATTATGGATGCAGCGTTGCAGGCAGGCATTCCCAAAGAAGATATTTACATTGACTGTTTGACTCTGACAGCCAGTGCACAGCAAAAAGATGTTTGGGATACCTTGCGGGCGGTGCGCATGGTAAAAGAACAGTTGGGCTTAAAAACCGTATTGGGCGTATCCAACGTATCCTTTGGGCTGCCCAATCGTGCCCAGTTGAATACCTCCTTTTTGAATATGGCGTTGGCGCATGGTTTGGATTTGCCGATTATGAACCCCAACGAACCCACCATGATGGCAGCCATTCGATGCTTTCGGGTATTTCAAATGCAGGACGAAAATGCAGCAGAGTATATTGCGGCGTATGGCAATCAAACCGCCACAGCCCCGGCGGCTGCTGCAACTTCGGATGTGAGCTTGTATGATGCCGTTTTGCTGGGCTTAAAGGCGCAGGCAGGCAGTGCCGCTCAATTTGCATTGCAGCAAACCGACCCGCAGGACTTGGTCAATCAAGTGTTGATTCCTGCCTTGGATGAAGTAGGCAAGCGTTTTGAAGAGGGAACCTGTTTTTTGCCGCAGCTGTTACAGTCAGCCGGTGCGGCACAGGCTGCCTTTGATGCGGTAAAATGTGCCATTGAACAGCAGGGCGAAAATGGCGTAAAAAAGGGGCCGATTGTGGTTGCAACCGTAAAGGGTGATATCCACGACATTGGTAAGAATATTGTTAAGGTAATCTTGGATAACTACGGCTATTCGGTGGTGGACTTAGGGCGCGATGTTCCGCCGGAAGCTGTGGTGCAGGCGGCAAAGCAGTACGATGCAAAACTGGTGGGATTAAGTGCATTGATGACCACCACCTTGCCTGCTATGGCAGAAACCATTGCACAGTTAAAACAAGCAGGGCTTGGCTGTAAGGTTATGGTGGGCGGTGCGGTACTTACCCCCGATTATGCAAAAATGATAGAGGCAGATTTTTATGTGCGTGATGCAAAAGCCTCGGTGGATGTGGCAAAACAAATTTTTGGGTAAAATATTTTTTTGTCTTAAAAAATGATAAATAAAGCGGAAAAATACAGCAAATAAAACAGGTAAAATTGATGCAGCAATTTTACCAAACGAAAAAATTTGTTTTGCCGCAAATGAAAAGCAATGCCTTGAATTGCAAGGGATTGCCATTGAAACGTGTTTTAGATTAAAAAGAAATCCTTTTGTTATTTTGTGCTTTTTTATAACAAAGGGATTTCTTTTGTTTGTATAGAATATACATAGAATATGCTGTTTTTTAAATATGAAAGAAATGCGAAAAAACAGGAAAAACGTCAGATTACCCTTGACTTTACAATTTTTTAGGGCCATTATATAAAGAGCAATTCGGTCAAAATGGGGATGTTGAAACGATCGCACAGTTGAGAACAAAACTGCCAAAGGGCTCCCAAAACGGCTGGTGACTTGTTAGTAATACGAAATTCTAATTCAAAGGTGAGAAGAAACATGAAACTGTTATCGATTGCAGTTCCCTGCTACAACTCGCAGGAGTATATGCGCCATTGTGTGGATACCTTGTTATCCGGTGGAGATGAGGTGGAAATTCTCATTGTAAACGATGGCTCAAAAGACGATACTGCAGCAATTGCGGATGAATATGCTGCAAAGTATCCGAATATTATACGTGCAATTCATCAAGAGAACGGTGGGCATGGTGCAGCGGTAATGGCAGGCCTAAAACATGCCAGCGGCAAATACTTTAAAGTAGTGGACAGCGATGACTGGGTAGACGAAGAAGCATTTGCAAAAATTTTAAGTGCATTGCGTAGCTTTGAACAGGGCCAACAGCAAGTTGATGTGATTATCAGCAACTTTGTATATGATAAAGTAGGCGTGCGCCATAAAAAGGTAATGAAGTACGGCAACGCATTGCCCGAAAAACAGATTATCGGGTGGGACCAGGTTGGCCGCTTCCGTAAGGGTCAGTATATTTTGATGCACTCGGTTATTTATCGCACCCAGCTGCTGCTGGACAGCGGTTTGGATTTGCCGCGTCATACCTTCTATGTGGATAACCTGTTTGTATATGTTCCCATGCAGTATGTAAAAACCATCTATTACTTGAATGTGGATTTTTACCATTACTTTATCGGGCGCAATGACCAATCGGTAAACGAAACTGTAATGATTAAGCGCATCGACCAGCAAATTAAGGTAAATAAAATGATGCAGCAACAGGTATGCTTGCAGGCCATCGAAAACAAGCGGTTGCAGCAATACCTGTACAATTATTTTGAAATTATTACCGTGGTATCGTCCATTTTGATGATTCGCAGCGGAACCAAAGAGAACCTGCAAAAGAAAAAAGAATTGTGGGACTACTTAAAACAAAATGATCCCTGGTTGCATTATCGTTTGCGCCGAGGCATTATGGGCCAAACCATGAACATGGATAACCCGGTGGGCCGCGGCATTGCAATTGCTTGTTATAAAATCAGCCAAAAATTATTTGGTTTTAACTAAACAAAACCGCTTTTTACAGGTATTGCGCTTGTAAAAAGCGGTTTTTCTTTTTTGTAAATAGTCAAAAAATGGCTTAAAATCAAGGTTTTTTGAGGAATTTTAAAAATAATAAAAATTTTTTTAAAAAAGTAGTTGACATTTTCTTTAATTGTCGATATAATCTAATAGTCGCTTGTGAGCGACACGCAAATGGCCCGGTAGTTCAGTTGGTTAGAACGCTAGCCTGTCACGCTAGAGGTCGTGGGTTCGAGCCCCATCCGGGTCGCCATTTGCTGCTATGGCTCAGGTGGTAGAGCACATCCTTGGTAAGGATGAGGTCACCAGTTCAAATCTGGTTAGCAGCTCCAAATGGATAAGCCCCTTGCAGAGTTATTCTGCAAGGGGCTTTTGTGGTATTGCGTTGAAAATCAATGGCTTTTGTGTTATACTGTGCTAAATAAACGCCTGGTGTGTGGAAAGGCATAAGGGAGAGGAAAGCGAAATGCAAAAAAGGCCATTTATTGATTTGGAACAGGCACAGCAAATTATTGCAGATGTTCCTACACCATTTCATTTATATGATGAAAAGGGAATTCGAGAAAATGCAAAACGATTGTACAAAGCATTTGCATGGAACAAAGGGTTTAAAGAGTATTTTGCGGTAAAAGCAACCCCAACCCCGGCCCTGTTGAAGATTTTGCAAGAAGAAGGCTGCGGCGTGGACTGCTCTACCTATACAGAATTACTACTAAGCGAAGCTTGCGGCTTTACTGGACACGACGTTATGTTTTCATCCAACGTAACTCCGGTACAGGATATGAAAAAAGCATGCGAAATGGGTGCCTATATCAATTTGGATGACTATACCCATGTGGAATTTTTAGAGCGGGTAGCAGGCATTCCCGAAACGGTTTGCTGCCGTTACAATCCGGGCGGCGTGTTCAGCCTGGGCAACGATATCATGGATAACCCCGGTGAATCCAAGTATGGCATGACCGAAGAGCAGATGGAACAGGCTTTTCGCAAATTGATGCAAAAAGGTGCAAAACAATTTGGTATTCATGCCTTTTTGGCAAGCAACACCACCAGCAACGAGTATTATCCCACATTGGCAGGAATTTTGTTTGAACTTGCGGTTCGCTTACATAAAGCAACCGGCGCAAAAATCAGCTTTATCAATTTGTCCGGTGGCGTAGGTGTGGATTACCTGCCCGAAGAGCCTGCCAGTGATATTATGGCAATCGGTGAGGGTGTGCGCCAAAAATTTGAAGAAATCTTAGTACCTGCTGGTATGGGCGATGTTGCTATTTTTACCGAGCTGGGTCGCTTTATGCTGGCACCCTATGGCCACTTGGTGGCAACCGTGCTGCATGAAAAGCATATTCAGAAAGACTACATCGGTTTGGATGCATGTGCAGCCAACCTGATGCGTCCTGCTATGTATGGGGCGTATCACCACATCACGGTACTGGGCAAGGAAGACCAGCCCTGCGACCATGTGTATGATGTAACCGGCGGCTTGTGCGAAAATAACGATAAATTTGCCATTAACCGTGCGTTGCCCAAAACAGAAATTGGGGATATCCTGGTTATCCACGATACCGGTGCCCATGGCTTTGCAATGGGATACAACTATAACGGAAAATTGCGCAGTGCAGAAGTTCTGCTGAAAGAGGACGGCAGCCACGAGATAATTCGCCGCGCCGAAACACCGCAGGATTACTTTGCAACCTTAGATGGCACTGAGTTTTATCAAAAAATTTGCAATTTAATTGAAAATGAAACCAATCTTGGTTAAACAGCAAGCAGTCTCGGCATTTTTGCCGGGACTTTTTGCGTGAAAAAGCAACAAGGAGGAGAATTATGCTTCAGATTGAACATTTTTCCAAAACATATTCGGGTGGAAAACGTGCAGTAGATGATTTGAGTTTAACGGTAAATGCCGGCGAAATTTTTGGCTTTATTGGTCATAACGGCGCGGGAAAAACCACTACATTGCGTGCGGTTGCCGGTATTTTAAATTATACCGAGGGCGAAATTTATGTGGCAGGCCATAATGTGAAAACCGATGCAGTGAATGCAAAAAAACAAATGGTGTTTTTGCCGGATAATCCGGATTTGTACGATTTTATGAACGGAATTGATTATCTGAATTTTATTGCCGATGTTTGCGAGATTTCTGCACAGGAACGCACCCAGCGCATTGCATATTATGCCGATGGATTCGATTTAACGGGGAATCTTGGCAGCCCAATCGGCAGTTATTCCCATGGCATGAAACAAAAATTAGCATTGGTGAGCGCGTTTATGCGAAAACCCAGATTACTGATTTTAGATGAACCCTTTGTTGGTTTGGACCCTCTGGCATCGCATACCTTAAAAGAATATCTGCGGCAGCTGTGCGCCGAGGGTGGCTGTGTGTTCTTTTCCACCCATGTGCTGGAAGTGGCGGAAAAGCTGTGCCATCGGGTGGCAATTTTGAAGGACGGCAAGCTGATTTGTCAGGGTAAAACAGCGGATATTGTTGGCAGTTCCACACTAGAGGATGTGTTCCTGCGGCAAGCAAAGGAGAAGAGCGATGAACAAATTTAACGCAATGTTTCGGGTTTCTTTTCGTGGAATGATTCACAGCTTAGGATTTCAAGGCAGCAAAAAGAAAACAGCAGACCGAAGCGGTTGGTTGAATTTTGCCTTGGTCATGGGGCTGAATCTATGGGTAGCCGCTAGCTATGGTATGTCCATGATGATGCTATTAAAAGAGACAGGGAATACACAGGTGTTTTTTGCGTTTATGGCGTTGCTTGGGGTGGTGTTTTGCACCATGTTTACCCTAACCGGTGCAAAAGAAGTGGTGTTTGGCACCCGAGATATTGACATTGTTTTAAGCTTGCCAATCCATGGGCGGGTGGTGCTGCTGGCACGTTTGGCTGCTTTGTATTGCGAAAATGCTGCCTTTGTGTTGGTGTGGCTGCTTTGTGCAGGCGGAATTTGGGCGGTACAGGGCAATGGTGTTTCTCCGACGCTGTTTTTGGTTTTGATACTGTCCGGTATTTTGTTGGCGGTATTGCCAACCTTGGCATCCTTGTTGATTGGCGTTGCATTAGCTGCCATAAGCGGACGGTTTGCACGGCATGCGCTGGTGGAAAATGTTTTGTATTTTGTGGGCATTCTCTTGTTCTGTGGGTTCTTTTTTGGATTAACCAAATTACAGACAGCGCAGTCTTTGACCATAGAACTGAAAGGGATTTTAACACCATTTGCATGGATGACCGAGGCCTGCTATGGAAATTGGTTGGCACTGTTCAAAGTTGCGTTGATTTGTGTTATGCCTGCAGTGGCAGTGTGTTTGGTATGTGGGCATTACTATGTTGCAATTTTGGCGTCCTTAACCACACAACACGGAAAAAGCAATTACAAACTAAAGCAGATGAAGGCCCAAGGGGTAACGCTTGGATTGTTAAAAAAAGAGTGGTGCCGATACATCAATACCCCAATCTATGTGTTTAACACCGCCTTTGGCTTTTTAATTTATATGGCCAGTGCGGTTGCGGTGCTGGTAAAACGAGAAATGTTCTGGGAACTACTGCAACAGGAGGGCTTTGATAATATTTCGCCGTTGCTGCTTCTTGCGGGGTTTACCGCATTTGTGTTTGCTATGGTGGCAATCAGTGCAAGCTCCATTAGTTTGGAAGGAAAAAGTTTTTGGGTTTTAAAAAGTTTGCCCATTTCGGCAAAGCAAATATTATCCGCGAAAGTATTGTTTCATTGGTTGGCGTGCGCCCCCTTTGTAGTGGTGGGTGGCATCTTATTGGGCGTTGGTGTCGGGGTGGATGCACTGTCACTGTGTGTCTTTTTGCTGTGGGCACTGTTCTATGTATGGAGTCTGGCTCAGATTGGTTTGCTGATTAACCTGAAATTTCCCAAGCTGGACGCAGTGAATGATACCGTTGTGGTAAAGCAATCGGCGGCAACCGGGTTGTCCATTTTGGCAAATGTGATTTTTGTGCTTTTATTGGGTGGGATTGCCGTATTCCTGAATCGGTACCTGCCTTTGCTGCTTTCGGCTTTGTGCAGTGTAGGGGTGCTGGTGGTTGTGGTAATCGGTTTGACGATGCTGCTGCAAACACAAGGAGTACGGATGCTGGAGAATCTGGAACCGTAACACGGCGGCTGCGTTGACAAATCCAAAGGGGAAACGGTATACTTAGGAGCACTGACAGCGAAACAAAAAAAGGGCGATACAACCTGAAAAAAGAAAGGAAATCAATGCCCATGAAAAAACGCATTGCAATTTGTCCGGGCAGCTTTGACCCGATTACCAAAGGTCATTTAAACATTATTCAGCGTGCCAGCCAGCTGTTTGATGAAGTGATTGTGCTTGTTATGGTAAACCCCAGTAAATCCAATACAGCCTTTACCGGGGCAGAACGGGTGGAGCTGGCGCGGCGGGTTACAAAAGATTTGCCAAATGTAACGGTGGACTATTTTTCCGGACTGTTGGCGGAGTATGCTTCCAAGGTGGGAGCGTGCACTCTGATAAAAGGTTTGCGTGCAGTAAGTGATTTTGAGTATGAGTTTCAAATGGCACTCACCAATAAAAAGCTGTGCCCCACATTGGAAACCATGTTTATGACCACAGACCTTCAATATATGTACCTGTCTTCCTCCATGGTGCGGGAGGTGGCCCGATTTGGCGGCGATATTTCGGAATTTGTCTGCCCGGAAATTCTGGCGGACATTCAACAGCGATTGAGCAAATAAAAAAGACCCCTTTCCAATTGGGAAAGGGGTCTTTTGTTCTATGGGATCAAACGATGCTGGTGCCGATGATACCGCCACCTAAAACGGTATTATCTTGATAGAATACGGCACTCTGACCGGGAGCAGGTGCGCGAGCGGGCTCTTGGAAGGTTACGGTTTCCTTGCCGTCAAAGTGGCAGGCCACAGGGGGGGCAACACTGCGGATTTTTACCAGATAATCACCCGCAGGCAAAGGCTGACCGTTGGCGGTGCAGATATCCCGCAGGGTCATGCCGGAGAAAAATTCTTCGCCCGCCCAGCCAAGCTGAACATCGCCATTTTCACAAATCTGCTTTACAAAAGCAGGCTTGCCCAAAGCGATGCCCAAGCCTTTGCGCTGACCCAGAGTATAGTTCATAACGCCTTTGTGTTCGCCAAGGTCCTGACCATCGGGGCCGATAAAATGACCGGTTTTGCTCTTCATACCACGATTGGTGATAAACGAAGCATAGTCGCCGTCCGGCACAAAGCAAATCTCCATGCTGTCGGGGCTGTCGGCACAGGGAAGACCCAAGCCACGGGCAATTTCGCGAATTTCGGTCTTTTCAAATTCGCCCAAAGGGAAGCACAGACGGCTGAGAATATCCTGACCCAAACGATACAGCATATAGCTTTGGTCGCGGGCGGCACTGGCAGGCTTTGCAATGCGGTATTCACCGGGGGCAACTTCTTTTACACGGGCATAGTGACCGGTTGCGATAAAACGAATGCCCAGCTCATCGGCCTTTTGTGCCAAAAGACGGAATTTAACAGTGGGGTTGCACATAACACAGGGATTGGGCGTTTCGCCTGCACAGTAAGAGTCACAGAACGGCTGGACCACGTTCTTTTCAAAGGCTTCGCCGGCTTCAATGACCACCAAAGGAATATCCAAAGCGGCGGCTGCTTTTTTGGCTTCTTCCACAGCGCGGTCGTGTGCGGCAGAAAAATGCATCACGGCACCGGTTACAGCAAAACCTTGCTCTTTTAAAATGTGAACACAAACGGCGGAGTCAACGCCGCCTGAAACACCTACTAACACCTTGTCCTGCTGTTCGTAGGTGGAGAAATTGTTTCCGGGAAACATTACATCACTCATGGTTAAGTTCTCCTTTTGCGAAAGTGTGTGAGTTAAGCTTGCCGACCACCGTATTTTTTGCTTTGTTCTACGGCTAAACGGTCGCAACGCTCGTTTTCGGGGTGTCCGGCATGGCCTTTAATCCATTTATAATGAATAATATGCGGTTCGCACAAGTCCAAAAGCCGACCCCAAAGATCGGGGTTTAATGCAGGCGATTTATCGCTTTTTTTCCAACCACGGGCACGCCAGCCTTTTGCCCAACCTTTTTCTAAACCGTCAATCACGTATTTTGAATCGCTGCAAAGGGTAATTTCGCAGGGCTCTTTCAGTTGTTCCAAGGCACGGATAAATGCAGTAAGTTCCATACGGTTGTTGGTAGTTTCTGCTTCACCGCCGGAAAGTTCTTTTTCAAACTGTTTGTAGCGCAAAACAGCACCCCAACCACCGGGGCCGGGATTGCCACTGCAAGCGCCGTCGGTAAAAATTTCGATTTGTTTCATCGTTCCTCCTGCATCAATCAAAACCAGCCCCAGCTATTTCATATAATTGGTAGGGCAGGGTATGAATAAAAAGCCTATCATATGGCTATGGTTTCATTATAGCGATTTTACAGCCCCTAAACAAGAGGAAGTGCAACGGCAAAATTCTGGAAAAATAAGGTAGTTTTCCTCGAATGGATTCGGAAAGGCTTTGTTGACAGAAAACATACAAGAAGAGTATAATAAAAACAACTTTAGGCTGTAATTGTTTGCAGCCTTAGCTGAATGACATGAAACAATCATGTGTATTCTTTGTGCGTTATTGGCAGGCGGGCCCGGTCGCATTGAACAAATGGACTTATTGTGCCCAAAACTACACAAATTTAAAAACAAAACCAATGTATCGTTCTGCTTTTCGGTCGAATTACATGAAAGCAGGCTTTCTTGATGTACAATTTTACGGAGGATATTTATGACACAGTCAATAAAAGAACCACAAAAACAGCGCACTCAGCGCAAACCCATGCAAAAGCAGCATGCACAAAAAGCACCGGCTGAGCGCAACGAAAATACAGGCAAGCAGCAAACCGCACGCCGTCGCCCGTTTTATTCCCGTGGGCGCAAACCGGCAGGCAAGCAGCAAAAGCCCGCAGCACCAGCAATTCCCATGCACATTATTCCCTTGGGCGGCTTAGGCGAAGTTGGTAAAAACATTACCGTTTACGAATGCCAAGGCGATATGCTGATTGTAGACTGCGGCCTGGTATTTCCGGACAGCGATATGTTCGGCATTGACCTGGTAATTCCCGACTTCACCTATGTGGTGCAGAACAAGGATAAGATTAAGGGTATTGTTATCACCCACGGTCACGAAGACCACATTGGTGCATTGCCGTATCTGTTAAAGGAAGTAAACCTGCCCATTTATGCCACCAAGCTGACCATTGGCTTAATTAAGAATAAGCTGGAGGAACACGGCTTGTTGGGTCGCACCAAGCTGGTGGAGGTAAAGCCCCGCCACAAATTCAAGCTGGGCTGCTTTACCGTAGAACCCATTCATGTGAACCACTCCATTCCCGATGCGGTGGCATTGGCCATTGAGTGTCCCGCCGGTATTGTACTGCAAACCGGTGACTTTAAAATTGACTATACCCCGTTGTCTGACGATCCCACCGATTTGGCAACCATTGCCGAGTACGGCAAAAAAGGCGTTTTGGCACTGTTGAGTGATTCCACTAACGCCGAGCGTCCTGGCTTTACTGCAACCGAATACAAGGTTGCGCAAAGCTTTGCAAACCTGTTCCGTCAGGCAGACAAACAGCGTATTATCATTGCAACCTTTGCGTCCAACATCTACCGTGTGCAGCAGATTATTGACCTGGCGGTGGAAAATGGCCGTAAGGTGGCAGTTTCCGGCCGCAGCATGGCAAACAACACCCAAATGGCAATGGAGCTGGGCTATCTGCATGCACCCGAAGGCGTTTTGATTGATTTGGAGCAAATCAACAAGTATCCGCCGGAAAAAGTGGTTTTGATTACCACCGGCAGTCAGGGTGAGCCCTTGAGCGCACTTTCCCGCATGGCAACGGCAAGCCATCGCAATGTTCGGGTAGGCCCGGGGGATTTCATCATCATTTCCGCCACCCCCATTCCCGGCAACGAAAAGATGGTAACCAAGGTTGTAAATGGTCTGCTGCGCTTGGGTGCACAGGTGATTTATGAATCCATGTACGATGTGCATGTTTCGGGCCATGCTTGCCAGGAAGAACAAAAGCTGGTATTGACCTTGGCAAATCCCAAGTATTTCCTGCCGGTTCACGGTGAATACAAGCAGCTGAAAAAGCATGCAATGACCGCTGAAAGTTTGGGAATCCCTGCAAAGAATATCCACATTGCAGAAGTTGGTCAGGATATCATTTTAAGTGCAGACGTGTTGGAAACCGGCGAGCCTGTTCCTGCCGGCGCCGTTATGGTAGACGGTCTGGGCGTAGGCGACGTTGGCAATGTGGTACTGCGTGACCGCCGTCATCTGTCGGAAGATGGTCTGGTGATTGTTGTGGCAACCGTAGACCGCGCAACCGGCGAGGTAATTGCCGGCCCGGATTTGGTATCCCGTGGCTTTGTCTATGTTCGTGAAAGCGAAGAGCTGATGGATGAGGCACGCCGTTTGGTAAGTCAGTGCTTTGACCGCTGCGCCATGGAAAATGTGCGTGAGTGGAACAGCGTAAAAACCCGTGTAAGAGAAACCTTGTCCTCTTATATTTATCGCAAAACAAAGCGCAGCCCCATGATTCTTCCTATTTTGATGGAGGTTTAACGTTTCTCCGCAAACGGAATAAAAAAGGAGAATTGCTTGATGAATCAAAAACCACGTTTCACATTGGAGATTTACACCGCAGCCTTGTTCTGCTTTTGTGTAATTTTAACGGTACTGCTTGGAATACAACAGCCTGCCATGTTGTGGCTGTTGATTCCGGCTGTGCTTGCAATTGGCGTGGTTTTTTGGTTCAGTGGGTGGCGTTTACGGCAAAGCATTGCCCGCCATGTACAATGCAGTGTGTTTGAAAACAGCCCGGTACAGGCCAGCTTGGCAGAATTGCTGCTGCCGGTGGTGGTGCTGCGAGGGAAAACCATTGTGTGGTATAACGATGCTTTTCGGCAGATGCTGCTGGATGGGCAGGATGTACTGCTGAGCCCCATCAACAAAGTGTTACCCGGGCTGGAATTGCGGCAATGTGCCACATCCGCCGGCCAGGTTTTGGAGCAGGGCGGCAGACGATACAACATGTTTGCTTCCACCAATCAACAAGAGTTGACGGTGGTGTATCTGGTAGACGAAACCGAGCTGCGCCAACAGGCTGCCGAATACCAGGCAACCCGCCCTGCTTATATGATTATTGAAATTGACGGCTATGCCGAGCAGTTCAGTGATTTAAAGGATTCCGAAATTGCCCGCCTTATGGAAGGCCTAAATCTGATTTTGGAAACCTTTATCGGAAAAACCACCGGCTTTTTGCGGCGCATTACCAATGCACGGTATATTGCTGTGGTGGAAGAACGCCACATGAAAGCCATTGTGGACTCCAAATTTGAAATTTTGGATAAGGTACGCAATTTGGGCGGCAATGTGAACTTAACGCTTTCCATCGGTGTGGGTCGCGGGGGAAAAACACTGCGGCAATGTCAGGAAATGGCACAGCAATCGTTGGATATGGCGTTGGGGCGGGGCGGCGACCAAGCGGCGGTGAAAACGCCGGATGGTTTTGAATTTTACGGCGGTGTTTCCCGCAGTGTGGAAAAACGCAGCAAGGTAAAAAGCCGCATTATTGCAACGGCGTTGACGGATTTGATTCGCCAATCTGACAGCGTAATTATTATGGGCCACCGCATGAGCGACCTGGATAGCCTAGGGGCTGCCATTGGTGTGCTTAGCATCTGCAAAGGGTTGGATGTGCCGGCGGCCATTGCCATTCGGCGAGAAGCCACCTTGGCTGCAAGCCTGTTGCATGTATTTGAACAGGCAGGCTTTGAAGAAGATTTTATTGCACCGGATGTGGCACTGGATGCCATTACCCCCAATACATTGCTGGTTGTGGTGGATACCCATATCAAAGGTTTGCTGGAAAGCCGTGATGTATACGAGGCTTGTCAGCAGGTTGTGGTAATTGATCATCACCGCAAAGCACTGGACCATATTGACAATGCGGTGCTGTTTTTCCATGAACCCTATGCTTCTTCTACTTGTGAGCTTGTCAGTGAGCTGCTGCAATATGTAAACGGGGGCAAGCAAAAGCCCACCGCCCTGGAAGCCGAAGCTTTGCTTGCCGGCATTATGCTGGATACCCGAAACTTTGGCTTACATACCGGTGTTCGCACCTTTGAAGCGGCGGCCTATCTGCGGCGTATGGGTGCCATGACAGAGCATGTAAAGCTGTTGTTTAACTCCAGTTTGGAGGAATACACGGCAAAATCCAGTTTGGTGGAACATGCGGATATTTATATGGGCTGTGCCATTTCCATGTCGGGCGAACTGCCGCCGGATATGGCAGTAGCAGTGCCGCAGGCAGCCAACGACCTGCTTACCATTGAGGGGGTAGGCGCAAGCTTTGTGGCAGTGCAAAAAGGCAGCGGCGTAAATATTTCGGCACGCAGTATGGGTGCGGTAAACGTTCAGGTTATTATGGAATATCTGGGCGGTGGCGGCCATTTAACCATGGCAGGTGCACAAATGCGTGATACCACCATTCAAGAAGCCGAGGTAAAAATTCGGCAAGCCATTGCCCGCTATCGGGAAGAGCAGCAAAAAGCAGCCCAAGAAGAGGCAAAGGCATAAAATAGATAATTGTGGCAGTTATCTGCCATTACAATAAAGGAGAGAGCAAGATGAAGGTACTTTTAAAGCAAGATGTAAAGAACATCGGCAAAAAGAATGAAATTCACGAAGTTTCGGACGGTTACGCCCGTAACTTTTTGTTCCCCCGTGGCTTGGCTGCACCCGCAGATGCTACTGCACTGAACATGGTACGCACCAAAAATGAGGCAAAAGAGCATCATGCGGCAGAAGCACTGGCAGCAGCGCAAAAGTTGGCCGAAACCATTAAGGATTCTACCGTTGTAATTAAGAGCAAAGGCAACGGCGGCCGTTTGTTTGGTAAAATTACTGCAAAGGAAGTTGCTTTGCATCTGAGCCAGCAGGTAAACCACGAAATTGATAAGCGCAAGGTAGATCTGGAGCGCGAAATCAAAGAGTTTGGTACTTACAATGCTACCGTAAAGCTGCACCCCGGTGTAACCAGCAGCTTTAAAGTAAAGGTAGAAGAGCAATAATAGGCCTTAGTATGCGCCCAGTTGGAACGCCAGAACCCAAGTGATTCTTGCTGTGTTCCACTGGGCGCAAATGCTGAAAACAGCGTTTTCCGGCAGAAAGAAAGCAACCTAAGGCCGGCGGGCGAAAGGAAACATGGTGTATCATGCAGGAGATGAATTTTGAACTGGAAACAATGGGTCTTGCTGAGCCCTATAATATGGAGGCGGAACAATCTGTTTTAGGTGCGGCTTTGCTGGACAGCGAGCGGGTAATGCCCACGCTGATTAACATGTTAAAGCCGGAGATGTTCTACTCCAAGCAGAATGCCGAAATTTTTACTCAAATGGTCGATCTGTATTCCGGCACAGAGCAGATGGATCCAGTAACGCTGATTGATGCGGTGGCGGCAACCGGTGCGTTTGAAAGCATGGAGGCAACCAAGGTTTACATTGCCCGTTTGGGCGAGGTTGTCCCCTCGATTAGCAATTTTTCTGCGTATGCCCGCATTGTAGAAGAAAAATACCTCACACGTCAGATTATGCATCTGGCACAAAATGTTTTAAAGCAAAGCGGCACACAGCCCGATGTGGGCATGTTGCTGGAAAGCATGGAGCAGCGGTTGACCGACCTGCGGTCTAACCAAAAGAAAGAGGAACTGACAAAACTATCTGATGCCTTTTTGGAAACCATGGCAACCCTGCAAAAAATTTCGGGCCCCAATAAGGACAAGTATGCCGGTATTCCCACCGGATTCACCTATCTGGACACCATTTTAACCGGATTGGGCCGTTCCGACTTGATTATTCTGGCGGCACGTCCCGGCATGGGTAAAACCAGCTTTGCCTTGAACATTGCAACCAATGTGGCAAAAAAATCCCGTATTCCGGTGGCAATTTTCAGCTTGGAAATGAGCAAGGAACAGCTGACTAACCGTATTCTTTCGGCAGAAGCCGGTGTGGATAGCCATTCCTTCCGTTCCGGTGCGCTGAGCAACGGCGATTGGGACGATTTGGCGCACGCAATGGATGTGCTGCACGATGTGCCCATTTTTATGGATGATACTTCGGGCATTACCATTTCGGAAGTAAAGGCAAAAATCCGCAAAATTAACCAAGACCCGGACAAAACGCCCATTGGTTTGGTGGTTATTGACTACTTGCAGCTGATGACCAGCGGACGCCGTACCGAAAACCGTGTACAGGAAATCAGTGATATTACCCGTAACCTAAAAATTATGGCAAAGGAACTAAATGTTCCGGTCATTGCACTTTCCCAGTTGTCCCGTGCGGCGGAAAAAGGCGGCGGACGTTCCGACCACAGACCCCAGCTGTCGGACCTGCGTGATTCCGGTTCCATCGAGCAGGACGCGGACATTGTTTTGTTCCTGTATCGTGAAGGCTACTATACCTCGATGAGCGGCGAAAGTTTGGAAGAAAGCGATTCCAGCACAGCGGAATGCATCATTGCAAAAAACCGTCACGGTGAAACCGGCAAGGTGGATTTAGGGTGGGACGGTGCCCATACCCGCTTTGTGAATATGGACTACAACCATGCAAATTGAACCATTGGAACAAAACGTTCTTGCTGCCATTGGGCGGCATAACTTAATACAATTCGGCGATACGGTTATCGTGGCTCTTTCGGGCGGGGCGGACTCCATGGCTTTGCTCTGGGTTTTGTGGCAGAACAAGGAGCAGCTTGGCATCACGGTACAGGCTGCCCATGTAAACCATGGCCTGCGGGATGCATCGCAGCAGGAAGAACAGTTTGTAACCGAGTTTTGCCAAATGCACGGCATTGTGCTGCACCTGCATCGGCAAGAGCGGCAGAAAAAACAGCGCAGTGAGGAATGGGCAAGAAACCTGCGGTATGATTTTTTTGCACAGCTAATCCGGCAGCAAAAAGAGAAACCCACCAAGATTGCAACAGCGCACACCCTAACCGACCAGGCCGAAACCTTGCTGTTTCGGCTGGCACGGGGAACAGGGCCAAAAGGTGCGGGCGGAATCCCTGTTCAAAGGGATTGTTTTATCCGCCCATTGCTAACATGCACCCGCAACGAGGTGGAAGCCTATTGCAGCGCAAATGGGCTAGACTATGTGCAGGACGAAAGCAATTTTACCGACCGATACGCACGCAATCGGATTCGGCTGCATGTATTGCCCCAGCTGGAGCAAATCAATCCACAGGTGCAGCAGGCATTGGGGCAATTTTGCAATCATATGCAAAGTTGGCAGAAATATTTTGACCGGCAAGGGGAAAACTTGCTAAAAGAAGCCAAGACACCAGACGGCTGGAATGCCGAAATTCTGCAAGCAGCCGATGCGGTTATTCGGGCGGAAGCACTGCGCCGATTGGCAGAATCGAAGCGTCCCCTTCGCCAGCAGGATTTGCCCAAGCTGGAGCAGCTGGTGCAGGGAGAATGTAAGGTTGTGCAGTTAGGGCCCGGGCTGCGCTTAATCAATCAAAACGGAATTCTGCAATGGAAGCAAAAAACACAACCGCTGCAACCGCTTGCACCGCAAAGGGCGGTGCCGGGAATTTATCATCTGCCCGGCGGTTATTGTTTGGTGCTTTCGGTATTGGAAGGTTTGGATTGTGAACAAATCAAAAAATTTCCGCAAAGCCGCAAAAAAGGCTTAACCAATTGGGCAGATTATGATAAAATAGTTGATAGCTTGTCGCTGCGCACCCGTCAACCCGGAGATGTGTTTCGTCCGGTAGGGCGTGGCGGCAGTAAAACATTGAAAAAATTGTTCAATGAAAAAGGGGTTCCCTTACAGCAGCGGGCTTTGTTGCCGTTGCTGGCGGTTGACAGTCAAGTGGTTTGGCTGTGGGGCGAGGGAACGTCAGAAGCGTTTTTACCAAGCCAAGATACAAAGCGTATCTTGCTCGTAAATGTTTCACAAGATAGCATAAAGGAGTCGGAAACATGAGTCTGAACAACGACATTTTAAAAGTTTTGCTAACAGAAGAAGAGCTGAAAGCAAAGTGTGCAGAAATGGGCGCACAAATCACCAAAGATTATCAGGGCAAAAACCTGCTGCTGGTTACCGTACTGAAAGGCGCTGTGGTATACCTGGCAGATTTGATGCGTCATATTGACCTGCCCTGTGCCATTGACTTTATGGTGGTATCTTCTTACGGCAGCGGTACCGAAACCTCTGGCGTGGTTAAGATTGTGAAAGATTTAGACCAGGATTTAGCAGGCAAGGATATTCTGATTGTAGAAGATATTCTGGATACCGGCGTAACACTGCATTATCTGAAGGGTCTGTTGCAGAGCCGCAACCCTGCAAGCATTCGCATTGCAACTCTTCTGGATAAGCCCGAGCGTCGCAAGGTGGATTTGCAATCCGATTATGCAGGCTTCCAGGTACCCGACGAATTTGTGGTAGGCTATGGTCTGGATTATGCAGAAAAATATCGCAATCTGCCCTATATTGGCATTTTGAAGCCTGAAGTATACAGCAAATAAATAACGTGTGGTTATTTTGGGGGATTCTTTTTGATCCCCCTTTTTGCCATACGGAATAGGAGATGAAGTTTTTGCAGCGAAAACCAAAATTCAATGGAATGATTATCGTGGTGCTGTTGGCGCTAAGCGTACTGGCACTGAATCTGTGGACGCTGATGAACAGCGAAACCATGCCCTTGAGCTATTCCCGTGTTTTGCAGTATTTTAAAGCACAGCAGGTAGTTGGTTTTGACCTGGATTTAAACACCGGCAGCTTGCAGCTGGCGTTAAAAGAAGGCGATGTGGAACTGCCGAAAAATGCGGTGGATACCGGCAGCAAAACGGTACAGGCGCAGCGTGGCATGATGAGCATTATGCTGGGTGGCGGTGAAGAAAGCAACACCGAGGATTCGTTGCCCAGTGGCGAAGGCATTTGGCAGGTAAGCTATCGGGTGCCGTATATCAGCTTTTTCCGTGATGATGTGAAAGAGTATATTGCCGCTTACGATGAGGCGCACCCGGATGCACCCATGTATCAAGACTACACCGCAATAAAAAGCAGTGTGCCTTGGTTTGATATTATTATGATGGTTGTTATGGTAGGAAGCATGATTTTCATCTTCTTTACCATGTTCAAAGGCAGCCAGGGCGGCAACATTATGAATGTGGGCCGTGCAAAGGTAAAAGACCAAACCGACGATAAGCGCAAAACCACCTTTGCCGATGTGGCAGGTGCCGACGAGGAAAAGGCCGAACTGGAGGAAATTGTTCAGTTCTTGAAAAATCCCAGCCAGTTTAACAGCTTGGGTGCAAGAATCCCCCACGGTGTACTGCTGGTAGGCCCTCCGGGTACCGGTAAAACCCTGTTGGCTCGTGCTTGTGCAGGCGAAGCAGGGGTGCCCTTCTACTCCATTTCCGGTTCGGACTTTGTGGAGATGTATGTGGGTGTTGGCGCATCGCGTGTGCGTGATTTGTTTGAAAAAGCCAAGAAAACCATGCCCAGCATCATCTTTATCGATGAAATTGACGCCGTAGGCCGTCAGCGTGGTGCCGGTTTGGGCGGCGGTCATGATGAGCGCGAGCAAACCTTGAACCAGATGCTGGTTGAGATGGACGGCTTTGGTGCAAACGAAGGCGTAATTGTAATTGCGGCAACCAACCGTGCCGATATTTTGGACCGTGCGTTGCTGCGTCCGGGCCGTTTTGACCGTCAGGTCTATGTGGGCTTGCCCGATGTAAAGGGTCGTGAAGAGATTTTGAAAGTTCACACCCGCAAAAAGCCTCTGGCTCCCGATGTAAACTTGAAAACCATTGCCCAGTCTACCGTAGGCTTTGCCGGTGCAGACTTGGAAAACCTGGTAAACGAAGCTGCCCTGTTGGCTGCACGCCGCGGTAAAAAGGCCATTACCGAAAAAGAAATTGAAGAAGCTTCCATCAAGGTGGTGGCAGGCCCCGAAAAGAAGAGCCGTGTTGTAACCGAAAAGGAAAAGAAACTGACGGCTTATCACGAGGCAGGCCATGCCATTACCAGCTGGTTCTGCCCCACCAATGACCCTGTGCATCAAATTAGCATTATTCCTCGTGGTCAGGCCGGTGGCTTCACCATGTATCTGCCCGATAAGGACGCAAGCTATGTGACCAAAACCGCAATGCAGGAGCAGATTGTAAGCCTGCTGGGTGGTCGTGTGGCAGAAAGCCTTGTACTGGATGATATTTCTACCGGTGCATCCAACGACTTGGAGCGTGCAACCCAGACCGCACGCAACATGGTTACCCGTTACGGTTTCTCCGAGCGTTTGGGCCCCGTTGTGTACGGTTCTGACCCCAGCGAAACCTTCTTGGGCCGTGACTTTAGCCAAGGCAAAGGCTATTCCGAAACCATTGCCGCAGAAATCGACAGTGAGATTCGTGATATTGTGGACGAAGGCTTTGAACGTGCACGCCGTATCTTGAGTGATAACATGGATAAACTGCACATTGTTGCAAAAGAGCTGATGCTTCGGGAAAAGCTGTCCGGCGCAGAGTTTAAGACCATTATGGAAGGCGGAACTCTGCCTCCGTTGGAAGAGGCGGAAACCGTACCGCCCGTTGCTCCCGTAGAGCCGGCGGAACCTGCTGAAATGGCAGAACCTGCCGAGCAGATGCCGGAACAGCCCAAAAGCGAGCAAAATCCTTTTGAGCAGATGCCAAATGAATAAGCGTTGGCAAGCCGAACGATAACAGGAAAGGAGCCCAGTTCTTTATGGAAGAGAATTTTGACTTATTGGCCCAATCGCGGGCGAATTATTATACCAAAGGCAGTCCGATCCAGTTTGTAAAGGTTGAGTTGCTAAAAGGGGATGTAAGCGGTGATATTGCGGTTTGCTTATCCTTTAAAAACATTACCAACGAACCGATTGTGGCTTTGCTGGTAGAGTTTAAATGCAAAGACCGAAACGGCAATGTGGTATGCCAAGACCAATTTTGCTATCAAGGGTTGGATACTTCCAACGCACAGGTATTTGGTGCCGATGATGCGGTGTATATCAGCCAAACTGCCATTGGCAGTGTAGAGGTCGATTTGCTGGAAGCCTATCTGGCCGATGGCGGAATCATTGACCTTACTGCATTTTCCCGCACACGTCTGCCTGCCCCTAAAAAGCTTTCGGACGATTTGGCAAAGAAACTGTGTGAGCGCACACGCAAAGAGGGGCTGGGCTATGTTCCGCAGGTGTTGGACCAGGGTTGGTACTGCGCCTGTGGTGCTTTCCACCCACGGGAAGAAGACGGTGTATGGTGCAGCGAGTGTGGCAGCGACCGCATCTTACTGCAAAATACATTGTCCAGCCTGTTGCAGGCCGAGCGTGCCGCACAGCCCAGTATGGACGAACAGCCCACCCGCATGGTGTCGCCTGTAACCGACGAGGCACCTACCCGCCCTGTACCGCCGCTGAAATCGCAGCAGCAAGCAGGGTACAACGTACCGCCGCTGCATCGTTTTTCTGACGAAGAGGACGACGACGTTACCATTGCGCCGCAACGCGCACAAAGCCGTGCGGCCTCGATGCGTTATGCACAGGAAGCATACAACGAGCAGGATGACTATGCCGACGACTACGCCGAAGAGTACGGTTACGAAGAAGACTACCAAGACGACTACGAAGAAGAATACGACGAAGAAATGGATCCCCGCGATGTGGTTGCAGAAAAAATCATTCGTTGGGCACCCCCCATTACCGCAGTGCTTTGCACCGCCATTGCTGTGGTAGGTTTCTTTTTAGCTCGTTAATCGCTCTTTTATTTAATTTATCATAAGCCCTCTGGGATTTTCCCGGGGGGCTTTGCTTATGGCATACAAAAGAAAAAATAAGATTTTCGGTATCAAAATACAGTGCAGCCGAATAAGACAATACAGACCGGACACAAAATTCAGAGAGAAGAGTCCGGCGTTTATTTCCTTGACATTTTTAGTTGCACCGTGGTTAAATAGAAAAGCATGTATCAAATTGAGCATTCCTCCAAGATGGTTTTATGAAAGCCAATTTCATAAAAAGTGAGCGCTTGGAGATCCAAAATAGAGAATTTTGGTTTGTTAGTGGAGGTAGAATACGTTGGCAAAAAAACAAGAATACGGAAACAACAGTATTTCTAGCCTAAAGGGAGCCGACCGTGTGCGTAAACGCCCGGCGGTTATTTTTGGCTCAGACGGAGTAGAAGGTTGTGCCCATTCTATTTTTGAAATTTTATCCAACTCCATCGACGAAGCCCGTGAGGGATACGGCGATAAAATTGTATTGACTCGCTTTAAGGACGGCAGTATTCAGGTGGAAGACTTCGGTCGAGGTATTCCGGTTGATTACAACCCCAACGAGCAGCGATATAACTGGGAGCTGGTTTTTTGTGAGATGTATGCCGGCGGTAAGTACTCCGCCGGAGAAGATAATTATGAATATTCGCTTGGTTTAAACGGTCTGGGCCTGTGTGCAACCCAGTACGCCAGTGAATGGATGACTGCCGATATTTATCGCGACGGCTTCCATTATCATCTGGATTTCAAAAAAGGTGAGCCGGTGGGCGAGTTGAAAAAAGAGCCCTTTAAGGGTCGCCGCACCGGTACCTGCATTCGCTGGAAGCCGGACACCGATGTATTCACCGACATTAAGGTTTCCACCGAGTACTTTGTGGAAACCATGAAGCGTCAGGCTGTGGTAAATGCCGGCCTTACATTGGTATTTGAAGACCAGCAAAATGCCGAACAGCCCACCCGCGAATTCTGTTACGAAAAAGGCATTGAAGACTATGCAAACGAAGTGGTAGGTCTGGATTACCTTACCCCGGTTCGTTATTGCGAGTCCACCGCCACCGGCCGTGACCGGGAAGATCAGCCGGATTATCGTGTAAAGATGAGTGCAGCGTTCTGCTTTTCCAATAAGGTGCAGATGCTGGAATACTACCATAACTCCAGCTGGTTGGAACACGGCGGCAGCCCCGACCGTGCGGTTCGTACCGCTTTTGTTAACCAGATTGACAGCTATTTAAAAACAAAGGGCATGTACAAAAAGAACGAGAGCAAAATCACGTTCAACGATGTACAAGACTGTTTGGTTTATGTGTCCAACACATTTTCTACCCGTACCAGCTACGAGAACCAGACGAAAAAGGCCATTACCAACAAGTTTGTGGCCCAAGCCATGACCGAGTTTTTAAAGCATAATCTGGAAGTTTACTTTTTGGAAAATCCGGACGAAGCACAAAAAATCTGTCAGCAGGTATTGATTAACAAACAAAGCCGCGAACATGCCGAAAAGACCCGTCAGAGCATTAAAAAGACCATGACGAGTCAAATTGACATTGCAAACCGTGTGCAAAAGTTTGTGGATTGCCGTACCAAAGATGTGAGCCGCCGCGAACTGTATATCGTGGAGGGTGATTCTGCGATGGGTGCGGTAAAAACCAGCCGCGATTCGGATTTTCAGGCCATTATGCCGGTGCGTGGTAAGATTTTGAACTGCTTAAAAGCAGACTATGACCGCATTTTTAAATCTGAGATTATCACCGATTTAATCAAGGTGCTGGGCTGCGGTGTGGAACTGGGCGGCAAAAGTAAAAAGGATTTGGCGACCTTTAATCTGGAGAATCTGCGCTGGAACAAGGTTGTAATTTGTACCGACGCCGACGTGGACGGATACCAGATTCGCACCCTGATTTTAACCATGCTGTATCGTTTGGTACCCACCCTAATTGAAGAGGGCTATGTGTACATTGCAGAAAGCCCCTTGTATGAAATTAACACCAAAAGCAAAACCTATTTTGCTTATACCGAGCCGGAAAAAGCAAACATCATGAGCCGAATCGGAACCGAAAAGTATACCATCCAGCGTTCCAAAGGTTTGGGTGAAAACGACCCCGAAATGATGTGGCTTACCACCATGAACCCGGCTAGCCGCCGTTTAATCAAGGTAAACCCGGAAGAAGCCGACCGCACCGCACAGATGTTTGATTTGCTGTTGGGTGATAACCTGGCAGGCCGTAAAGAACACATTGCACAGCATGGTGCAGAATATCTGGATGATTTGGATCTTTCTTAAGGAGGGCAAGAGCGTACTATGGCAAAAAAACAAAACAAAAAATCCACGCCTGCCCGGCCCCAACTGGGCGATAACGTGGAAATTTTGGATGCGGGCGTGGTAATTCAAAGCCCCATTACCCAAACACTGGAAAAAAACTATATGCCCTATGCCATGAGCGTTATCGTATCCCGTGCATTGCCGGAAATCGATGGCTTTAAGCCTGCACACCGCAAGCTGCTGTACACCATGTACGATATGGGATTGCTGAAAGGCGTTCGTACCAAAAGTGCCAACATTGTGGGCAGCACCATGCACCTGAACCCCCATGGCGATGCGGCTATTTATGAAACGATGGTGCGTATGGGCCGCGGCAACGAAAGTTTGCTGGTGCCTTTTGTAGACTCTAAGGGTAACTTTGGTAAGGCATACAGCCGTGATATGGCATATGCAGCAAGCCGTTATACCGAAGCAAAGCTGGAAGCAGTGTGTGAAGAGCTGTTCCGGGATATTGATAAGGATACCGTAGACTTTGTGCCCAACTATGACGGCACCACCACCGAACCCACCCTGCTGCCGGTAACCTTTCCCACCATTTTGGCAAACAATACGCTGGGCATTGCGGTTGGTATGGCATCGAACATCTGTTCCTTTAACCTGGCGGAACTGTGCGCCACCACTGTGGCACTGATGAAAAGCCCCGAGCATGATTTGCTTTCCACCTTGCCTGCTCCGGACTTTGTGGGCGGCGGCGAGATTTTGTATAACGAAGCCGAACTGCGTAAAATTTACGAAACCGGCCGCGGCAGCGTGCGGGTACGAGCACAGTATCAGTACGAAAAAGAAGGCAACATGCTGGAAATTGTGCGGATTCCGCCCACCACTACCGTAGAAGCCATTATGGATAAAATTGCCGAGCTGGTAAAAACGGGCAAGGTGAAAGAAATCAGTGACATGCGCGACGAAACCGACTTAAACGGTTTAAAGCTGACCATTGACCTGAAGCGTGGACAAGACCCAGACAAACTGATGCAGAAATTGTTCCGTGCCACACCGTTGGAAGATAGCTTTGCCTGTAACTTTAACGTTCTGGTGGGCGGTCAGCCTCGTGTGTTGGGCGTTCGGCAGATTTTAAATGAGTGGGTTGCATTCCGCATTGAGTGTGTCCGCCGTCGTACCTATTACGATTTGCAGGGCAAACAAAAACGGCTGCATCTGCTGAAAGGTTTGGAGGCCATTCTGCTGGACATTGACAAGGCCATTCGCATTGTGCGGGAAACCGAAGAAGATGCCGAAGTTGTACCTAACCTAATGATTGGTTTTGGCATTGATGAGGTGCAGGCCGACTATGTGGCAGAAATTAAACTGCGTCATCTGAATCGGGAATACATCTTGAAACGCACAAGAGAAATTGAAGACCTGCAAAACGAAATCAATCGACTGGAAGAGATTTTGAAATCCGAGGCAAAGATTCGCCGCATTATCATTGAGGAATTGAATGCGGTGTCTAAAAAATACGGTCAGCCCAGACGTTGCCAGATTCTGTACGATGTTCCGGCAGCGGATGCCGTGGCAGAGGAAGAAGCCATGCCCGACTATCCGGTTACCGTGTTCTTTACCCGTGAGGGCTATTTCAAAAAAATTACCCCGCAGTCGCTGCGTATGAGCGGTGAGCAAAAGCTGAAAGAGGGCGATGCGGTGGTGCAGCAAATCGAAACCAAAAACGATGCCTGGCTGCTGTTTTTCACTGACAAACGGCAGGTTTACAAATGCCGTGTGGGTGATTTTGCTGACACCAAAGCCAGCGTAATGGGTGAATTTGTGGCGGCAACCTTGGGCATGGACGATGGCGAACTGCCCATTTACATGGCGGTAACTTCTGACTACAAGGGTCATATGTTGTTCTGCTATCAAAACGGCAAATGTTCCAAAATTGCGTTGGAAAGCTATGCAACCAAGCAAAACCGCAAAAAGCTGTTAAAGGCTTACAGCGACAAAGAGGCACTGGCATGCATGTTGCAGCTGCCGGAAGAGGCCGAGGTGGCAGTGCGCACCACAGGCGGCAGAATGATGCTGGTACATTCCACCCAGATTGCCGAAAAACAAACCCGAGATTCTGCCGGCGTTTCGGTAATTACGCTGAAAAAGAATCAAAGCATCGAGTGGGTTTGCTTGGCGGAAACTCTAAATCTGGAAAATCCGCACCGATACCGTGTGCGCAGCTTACCTGCGGCAGGGGCATTGGTACGGGAAGAATAACCGCATTGCAAAGCGATTGTTTGCAACGAATGTATGAGAAATCCTTGCATTTTGGCAGGGGCTGTGGTATTATCGTATTTGCATATTAACGTGTATAAAAAGCGGAGGAGCGTTTACACTATGAGTATCATCGAGATCATCAGCGGTGTTTTGCTGATCCTTGCGGCTATCGCTATCGTGTTCCTGACCTTGGCTCAAGAGTCTAAGGGCCGTGGTTTGTCCGGCGCGATTATGGGCGAAGGTGGCATGATGGAAGCAGGCCGTACACGCGCAAAGGATGCCAAATTGGCAAAGGCAACCAAGATTGCTGCAATTGTATTTTTTGTAGTAGTTGTTGCAGTTAGCATTCTGAGCGTTGTCGGCATGAACTAACAACCAGCAAAAGGGTCCGCATGGCGGGCCCTTTTTGTGTGTCTGTAACAGGAGGTTACGTTTCAATGTCTATTCGTTCAAAAGTTCTGCGGGAAATTGAAAAAAAGCCCCGCCGCTTAAAAGAGTTAAAAGAGAAACTGGGCAACAACAAAAAGGTGCAGCAAACAGTAGAAGAACTGGTGAAAAAGGGCAAGATACGCCAAAAAAACGGCACCTATTTTATGGCGAAAACCCACCAGGCAGACGGTGCGCTTGAGGGCACTTTGGTAAAGCTGGGGTCCAGTTTTGGCTTTGTGGCACAAAAAGAAGGGCCGGATGTATTCATTCCTGCAAGAGGCTTAAACGGTGCATTGCCCGGCGATGGCGTTTTGGTAAAGCTGTTTTCAAAGCCCAAAGTGGCAGGTTCGCTGGAAGGCGAAATTTTGGCGGTAACCAAGCCACGGGAAACCTTTGTTGGTACAGTGGAGCAGGAAAAAGGCCGCTTGTACTTTGTGCCGGATGAATGTCCCTATGTGCAGCTGCTGATTAAGAAAAGCGCAGACGGCGGCGCAAAGGACGGCGACAAAGTTGCAGTAGAAGTACTGACACGAGGCGAGGACTACAACAGCCATAAAATGGGGGTAGCCTTGCGGTTTGGCAGTGCAAAAGAGGCGAAACATTGTGCGCAATCGCTGTTGTTTGCATCGGGAATCAGCCGTCATTTTCCTGAAAAGGTCAAAGAAGAGGCCAGCCATTTGCAGGAAATTCAGCCCAGTGAAATTGCAAAACGAAACGATTACCGCGATTGGCCGATTTTCACCATCGACTCTGCCCAAACAAAGGACATTGACGATGCCATTTCTCTGTTTGTGAACGAGCGGGGCTATGAGCTTGGTGTGCATATTGCCGATGTGAGTCATTATGTAAAACCGGGCAGCGAGCTGAATCGGGAAGCGATGCGCCGCGGAACCTCCATTTATTATGCCGACAGTGTGATTCCCATGCTGCCCCGTCAGCTTTCCAATGGATTGTGCAGCTTGAACGAAGCCGAGGACCGACTGGCGTTTTCCTGCATCATTCAGCTTGACCAAACTGGTCAGATTCAAAGCTATCGGTTTGAAAAAACCGTGATTCGCAGCCGTGTAAAGGGTGTTTACAGTGAATTGAATGCCTTGCTTGCAGATAACACTGACGCAAAGCTGATGCACAAATACCAACAGGTATGGCCCCAATTGCCGGAAATGAAAAAGCTGTATGAAAAGCGGGCTAAGCTGCGCAAAGCAAGGGGCGGCATTGCACTGGAAAGCACCGAGGCAAAGTTAATTTTGGACGAGGAAGGCCGCTGTGTGGACATTCATAAGCGGGAACGTGGCTTGACCGAAAGCATGATTGAAGAGTTTATGCTGCTGGCAAACCAGTGTGCGGCAAAGCTGGCAAGAGAGAATAACCTGCCTTTTGTGTATCGTGTGCACGAACAGCCCGAGGCAGAACGTGTGGAGCGGTTGCAGGCAATGCTGCGCATCTGCGGTTTGCCGGATTCCTTCCATGGGGAAATTCCCAGCCAAAAAGAGCTGGCGGCACTATTGGACCAAACAAAAGATACCCCGCTGGAACCTGTAGTGCATACCGGTGTATTGCGCAGTATGGCAAAGGCGAAGTATGAGCCGGTGCCCAAGGGCCATTATGGTTTGGCATTGGAGGATTACACCCACTTTACCAGCCCCATTCGGCGTTACCCTGACCTAGCGATTCATCGTATTTTAAGCGATTGGGTTGCAGGCGAAGGGATGGAAGAGCTGCACAAACGCTATGAATTGTTTGCACAAGATGCCAGTGCTCAGTCCAGCACAAGGGAACTTGCAGCAATGCAGCTGGAACGCAGTGCGGAAAGTTGCTATAAAGCGGAATACATGCAGCAGCATCTGGGCGAAGAGTACGATGCCATTGTGTCCGGTGTGGCACCGCAGGGCATCTATGTGGAATTAGAGAACACCGTGGAAGGTTTGGTGCGTGTGGAAACCTTCTGTAAAAGTGAACCGGAACTGATTGAAAGCATGCGCTTACGGGATCGAGTATCAGGCAAACAATGGAGCTTGGGCGATACGGTTCGTGTAAAAGTAATTCGCACCGATGTGGCATTGGGCCGCATTGATTTTGTATTTGTAGAATAAAGAAAAGCCCGGCAAAGCCCTGTGTGGAATGCCGGGCTTTTTGTGAATGGTACTATGACAAATGTCATAAAAATGGCGGCCGTGCATGTGCTATAATCGACCAAAGAATGAAAATAGGGAGGATACCATGAAACAAAATGTTGCGGTAAAAATGACCATCGGTGCAATCTGTTTTGTGAATCTAATGTATATGATTCCATCGGTGGCAGTTTCGGGAATGGTTGCGGCATTTCCACAATACAACGAGAGCACAGTGCTGCTATTGCTCACACTGCCCAACTTAACCGGTATTGTGGGCATTGTAACCGAGCCCTTGCTGGAACGCTGGTTTAGCCGTAGGCAGTTGTCCTTGGCGGCATTGCTGCTGTTTTTTGCAATGGGTATGGTAAGCTGGGGGTTCCATACCAATTTGTCGGTTTTGATTGCTGCCAGTGCGGCAATGGGAGCAGCCTATGGAATGCAGTCCACCGTATTTCCGCTTTTGGTCAGCGGATATTTTGAGGGAGAAGAACGCAATCAGGTTATGGGCTTTGTAACGGGCATGTTGCAGCTGGGCCGCGTTGCCGCCACATTGGTGGGCGGTATTCTGGCGGATTTGCAATGGTACTATATTTATGCCTGTTTCTTACTGGTGTTAGTGCCCTTTGTGGCAGGGTGGCTGGTTTTGCCACGCAATACAAAGCAGCCGCAGCAACAAGGTGTTTCTTCCCAAGGGGGCGGATATTACATATCCCAGATGATTCGTTTAAGTGCAGTGGGCTTTGCGTTTGCCGCATTGTATTATGTGGTAAATACCCATCTTTCATTGTATGTTGAGGGCTACCAGTTGGGCGGTGCTTCCGTTACCGGTGTGATTACTGCGGTTGGCAGTGTGTTAGCCGGTGGTATTTCCACCTGTTTTGCATGGATTCAGCGTTATACCCGGCGGTTTACCATGGCAGCGGCTCTTTGCATTATGGGCGTGGGATATCTGGTTGGCGGTTTATGGATTGGTTTGCCCGGTGTAGCCTTTTGCATGTTGGGCGCAAGTGCCGCTATGGGCTTGTTCAGCCCCTGCCTAATGTTAGGATTTGCCCACTGTGCAACCGCTGAAAAATTGCCCACCGCCACAGCAATTGTGTTGACCATTGTTAATGTTGGATATTTTGCATCGCCCTATTTAACCGGTTGGGCGGCAGGCTTTTTGGGCAGCGGCGCAGCAGTGGTGTTTCTGGTGGCAGGCGTGCTGGCAATGCTGTGTGCAGCTTGTTCTTGGCTGGTAAACTTGAAATAACGAAGTTGGCCGTGCTACAATAACAGCACAGTAAGCAAACAAAAGGAGGCGGTTGACATAAAAAAGGAAACAGGGCCCGCAGAGTATTGGAATCAGCTGGCGGAATACGGGCTGGAATTGGAGCAATTTCCGGATGTGGAGTTGCGTGATTATCAGCGGGGCGAATTTTTGTGTCAACAGGGCTGTTTGCTGGAGCATCTGCTGTTTGTGGTAGAGGGCAGGGTCAAGGTGTGCGCCATTACCCCGGCGGATAAAACCTTGCTGTTTTGTTACAATGGTCCCGGCACTGTGGTGGGAGAAGTGGAATTGATGACCGAAGGCCCAGCAAGCAGTACCTTGTGTGCAATGGGGCCGGTGCGCTGTTTGGCAATTCCCTTAAAAAAATACCGCCAACAACTGCGCAGCAACATTGTATTTATGAATCGCATTGCCTTAACAATGGCACGGATTGTTACACGCTACAGCATCAACGACTCCTTTAATATTTTGGCACCATTGGATGTGCGGCTGCGGGCATACATTGCCTTAAACCAGCAAGATGGCTTGTTTACAGCACGGTTAACCGAAACCGCCGAGTATCTGGGGGTAAGCTATCGCCACTTGCTGCGTACCATGAATGAACTGTGCGCAAAAGGCGATTTGGAAAAACAGAAAAAGGGATACGCCATCAAACAATGGGCGGCGTTTCAAGCGGCATTGGAAGAAGGCGGCTGGAGTGCACAAAACGACCCCTTTTTAAAGTAAAACAAAACCACAAAATTCGGATGAGCCGAATTTTGTGGTTTTTCTTTTTTCTGGAATAAAATGGCGTATAACTGACCATGCTTTTGGCATATCCATAAATGAACTGTTAAAAAGAAAGGGGAAGCACAATGGAACTTGTTTTGAAAAAGTCGTCGGTGTTGGCACGTTTGGGGCAAACCTTAACCGATGACCGACAGACAAAAGTAAGTCGCCAAATGGTAGCGAGTACCTGTTTGGAAGAACAAATTCGTCAATGCCTGTATGCAATGCGCCGCAATCAGATGTTATTTGATTTGGAAACCGAACCGGAACTGATTGATGAACTGGTGTATGAATATCAAGCCATTCAAAGCCGATACCGCTACTTACAGCGCAAAGCACGAAAGGAAGGATTAAAAACAATTTTATGAATCAAATGGCAATGTGGATTGCAGCAGCCGCAATTTTGTTGGTTGTGGGCATTGCAGCAGGGCGTTCTACCCACCCGGTACGCACCAGTTTGGTGTCGGCATTGGCAGGCATTAGCGCATTGGGGGCGGTAAACATGCTGGCGCCGTTTACCGGCGTAGGCATTCCGTTAAACTGGTTTACCAGTTTTGTGGCGGTTGTTTTAGGTGCGCCCGGTGTAATTGGGGTACTGCTGCTGAATGTGCTGCTGCAAGTTTAAATGAAATCAAAAAAGGCGTATTCCTTCCATGGGAAGAATACGCCTTTTTTGAAAGAAAACGACCGGACCGTAAGCCGGGTTCTGTATTAAACGACAATCTGTCTAGACCCTACGTTGCCGTAGGGTTCATGCCACCTCCGGGGCGCGCGGGGAACGCATCATGCCCCATACGGGTGTTGCTTCTGGTAGGGTTTACATAGCCGCAAAGTTGCCAGTGCGCTGGTGAGCTCTTACCTCGCCTTTCCATCCTTACCGCTTGCGCGGCGGTTTCTTTCTGTTGCACTATCCCTAGGGTCGCCCCCGGCTGCCGTTAGCAGTTACCATTCCCCTGTGAAGCCCGGACTTTCCTCAGAGCGAACGCAATGCCGCCCCGCTGCCGTATGTTCCACTCGTTTTCCGTTCAATATTGTACCACAGCACACCAAGCCTTGCAAGGATTTTCTTTGCAAGAAGGGAAACCGAGGGTGGAAAAGATAACACTTTAAACAAAACAATTTGTCAATATGCACAAAAATAAAAAGCCGGTGTCAAACAAAAAACGGCAGCCCAATTGCATGATTTTGCTTGCAAACGCTTTAGTGCAGCTATATAATAAAATGCATGAATGGTATGAAAATACAGATTTTCATGCCGTTTTTCCATGAAGATTGATTGAGATAGCTACCGTTGAAAGGGGAAATCCGTTATGTTGAAAAACGATTACCTGGCCCGCGTTTATGCACAGGTGGAAGCAAGAAATGCAAATGAACCTGAGTTTTTGCAGGCAGTTCGTGAAGTTCTGGAAAGTTTGCAAACTTTGGTGGAAAAACATCCGGAATACGAGCAAAACGGCGTTTTAGAGCGTTTGGTAGAGCCCGAGCGTTTTATTCAGTTCCGTGTATCTTGGGTAGACGATGCCGGCAAGGTTCAGGTAAACCGCGGCTATCGTGTACAGTTCAACAGTGCCATTGGCCCCTACAAAGGCGGTTTGCGTTTGCATCCCAGCGTGAATGCATCGGTTATTAAGTTTTTGGGCTTTGAGCAGATTTTCAAAAACAGCCTGACCGGCTTGCCTATGGGCGGCGGTAAGGGCGGTTCTGACTTTGACCCCAAGGGCAAAAGCAATGGCGAAATCATGCGTTTTTGCCAGAGCTTCATGACCGAGCTCAGCAAGCACATCGGCCAGTTTACCGATGTTCCTGCCGGTGATATTGGTGTAGGTGCCCGTGAAATTGGCTACATGTATGGCCAATACAAGCGTTTGCGCAATGAGTTTACCGGTGTTCTGACCGGCAAAGGTTTGAACTGGGGCGGCAGCTTGGCACGCACCGAGGCAACCGGTTACGGTTTGTGCTACTTTACCCAAGAAGCTTTGGCTTGCATGAAGAACGATAGCTTTGAGGGCAAAACCGTTGTAATTTCCGGCAGCGGTAACGTGGCAGTGTATGCCTGCGAAAAGGCAATGCAGCTGGGCGCAAAGGTAGTTGCCATGAGCGACTCTGCCGGTTATGTATATGATCCCAACGGCATTGATTTGGCACTGATGAAGGAAATCAAAGAAGTGCGTCGTGCCCGTATTGTGGAATACGCCAATGCTCGCCAAGGCGCAACCTACACCGAGGGCTGCAGCGGTATCTGGAGCATTCCTTGTGATATTGCACTGCCTTGCGCTACCCAGAATGAGCTGGACGGCGAAAGTGCAAAACTGCTGGTAGCAAACGGCTGTAAGGTTGTTTGCGAAGGTGCTAACATGCCCAGCACTCCGGAAGCCATTGAGGTATTCTTGGCAAACGGTGTTCTGTATGGTCCTGCAAAGGCTGCTAACGCCGGCGGTGTAGCAACCAGCGGCTTGGAAATGAGCCAAAACAGCCTGCGTTTGTCTTGGACATTTGAAGAGGTAGACGAAAAGCTGAAGGACATTATGAAAGGCATTTTCCACGCTGCCTATGATGCATCGGTGGCATGCGATGCCCCCGGCAACCTGATGGTTGGTGCAAACGTGGCCGGCTTTATCAAAGTAGCCGACAGCATGATTGCACAGGGCGTGGCTTACTAATCCATACAACAAAACAGAGCAGCACCCATGGGGTGTCTGCTCTGTTTTTATATATGCAGCAAAAGCAGAGGTTTCGAGAAAATATTCTCACAAAACATGCCGAGTTTTGCGCAAAATAAACGAGAAAAACAAGAAATTTAGGGCCATGAATGCCCATATAGCACAGAAGCAATCGGGGATCAAGGTTGCGAAAACTACCGTTCCGTGATATAATTTTCAAGAAACGCCCAAAAGGAGGAGAAAAAAGATGGAATTAAGCTTTATTGTTTCTCCGCAATTTGAAGGACGTTGTTTGCGTGATTTTTTACGGACAAGCGGTGTTTCGGCAACCCTAATCAAAGCGGTAAAAAATGAAACCGGCGGGTTTTGGGTAGGCGATGAACCGGCACGAACTTGTGATACCATTCACGCAGGGCAGATGGTTACCTTTGTGTTGCCGCCCGAAAAAGAAACAAGCGTAGAACCGCAAAACATACCGTTGACCATTGCGTATGAAAGCAAGCATGTTATGGTATTGGAAAAACCGGCAGGTATGGCGGTGCATCCTACCTTGAATTACAAAGACGGAACCCTGGCCAACGCCTATATGGGGCTGCTGCGCCAAAGGGGAGAAGAGGGCATCTTTCGCCCTATAAACCGCATCGACAAAGATACATCCGGCTTGGTTTTGTGTGCAAAAAATGCGTATGCAGCACCACTGCTTGCAAAAAATGTGCAAAAATTGTACCGTGCTGTATTAGAAGGCGAGCTTGCGCAGGCAGAGGGCGATATCATACAGCCCATTGCCCGTGCCGAAGGCAGTATCATTTTGCGCACTGTTTCGCCGGAGGGAAAGCCAAGCCACACCCACTATGTGGTGGAACAAACAACGGCAGAGCATACCTTAGTGGCGGCGGTTCCGCTTACCGGGCGCACCCACCAGTTGCGGGTGCATTTTTCTTGGTTGGGTCATCCGCTGGCAGGCGACGATTTGTACGGCGGAAAACGGACCCACATTGCACGCCATGCATTGCATTGCGCTAATCTGGAATTTACCGACCCCACAACCAATCAACGGGTTGTGGTGGAAAGTTCTCTTCCGGAAGATATGCAAGCATTATTGTGTCAATAGCATTTTGTAAATTTGAAACTAATGTGAAAAAAACTGCCAAATTGTTGCGGTTTGATACAGAGTTGTTATAATCGGAACTAGACAATGGATGGAAAGGAGGGCGGTCGAGCTGGCTATTTTAGAAAAGGTTTCCGGCGAAGAACAAGAGATTACGCAGGAACAAAGCGAACAGCAGACCGGCTCCCCTACACCCGGAAAAGGCCCGGGCCGTTGGGAAGCATTAAAACATAAAATTAAAGAAAAATTATCGCCCTGGATTGAGCGCGCAAAGCGCAATCCCCAAACAGCAGTTGTGGGGCAGGGATTATACAACGTTGGCTTTTGGGGCGAGTACAGCGCAAGACGATTGGTTCGTTTTGTGGCAAAAAGCACCCGAAAAGCCGGCAATGCACTAAAGCATCTTTTTGCCGTGGCAACAGGATTTGTGTGCAAAGGCCTTGCCAGCGGTTGGCGCGATATTACTGCGCCCTTTACTCGCTTTGGTAGTGGTGTAAAAAATATTGTTGCCTGTGTAAAAGAGGCAAAGCAAGAGGCAGGTACAGGCCATGCCGTTAAGATGGGCTTTCGCTACTTCTTTTCGGGCGTGCGCCGTTATTCGCATCTGATTTATCGTTCGGTGGCATATGTGCTGCCGGTTTGCGCATTGGCTGTATTTGTATATACCGTGCATACCGTAATCAACTACAACTATGTATTAGCGGTAGAAGTAAACGGCAATATTGTAGGCTATGTACAAACTGAGCAGGTGTTTGACTCGGCAAAAGAAGAAGTTGCACAGCGTATTCAGTATGTGAGCGAAGGCCAGCAAGAATGGAACATCGAGCCTTCCTATCGCATTGCGGTAGGTGAAACGGTTTTGGATGAAAACCAAATGGCTGACCAAATTTTGCAGGCATCCAGTGACGACATTCAAGAAGCAACTGCCTTGTATGTAAATGGTGAGCTGGTTGCCGTAACCACCGACGGTGCTTTGTTGAAACAAGCATTGGAAGATATGAAAGCACCTTATGAGGACCCGAACAACCCCAATTTGGTTGTAGAGTTTAGTAAGGACGTACGCACAGAAGACGGTATTTATTTTACCGATGCAATGGTTCCTGTTCAGGAAATCATTGATAAGCTGCACGGCGAAGAGCAAGGTGCAATTAGCTATACCGTACAACAAGGCGATACGCCTTGGGTAATTGCCGGTACGTTTGGTATTTCGGTGGATCAGCTGAAAGCAATGAATCCCCAGCAAAACCTAGACACCAGTCTGTATCCCGGTGATGTGCTGTTGATTCAGCAGGCTATGCCTTACTTACAGGTAAAGCGCACTGTTACCGAAACCCGAACCGAGCCCATTGCTTACAAGACCATTGAAGAAAAAGATGAGAACTTGAGCTTTGGCACCCAAAAGGTTGCGCAGGAAGGCGTAGAGGGTGTTTCTCAGATTACCGAGCAAAAAATCTACTATGATGATGCACAGGTACCCAGCCAGGTAATCGAAGTGGATCGTCAGACCATTCAAGAACCGCAGGATAAAATTATCAAGATTGGTGCAAAAGCAGCCAACGGCGACTTGGTAGAAACTGCTACCGGAAGCTTGCTGTGGCCGGTGCCCAATTATACCTATGTAAGCCGTTGGATGAGCAGCTACCATAAGGGTGCGGATATTTGTGCGGCGTACGGCGCAAGCATTTTGGCTGCCGATAGCGGTGTTGTTGTAACAGCCGGTTATCATTATAGTTATGGTAACTATGTTATCATCAACCACGGTAATGGCATGCGCACCTTGTACGCACATGCAAGCCGTTTGAACGTACATGTAGGTCAATCGGTAAAGCAGGGCGATGTAATTGCTTATGTGGGTTCCACCGGTGATTCTACCGGTAACCACTGCCATTTTGAGGTGTATGTAAACGGCACCCGTGTAAGTGCACGCAACTATTTCTCTGGCAAGTAAAACAGTTTACAGAATGGTAAAAAGTCTTGCTTCTGTCAGTAAAAACTGATATGATTAACCTCGGATTTCGCACGTTTTGAAATCCGAGGTTTTCGTTAGTTTTACAGGCGTTTGTTAAATCAATATATTTTGCTATAAAATTAACAAAAAGCCGGTTCGTATCCCCAGCAAACATGCATAGATAGTACAAAATGCGTAAATAATACTTTCAAGACTTTTATTATGTGGGGATTTGGTGTATAATAAAGTGATTGTGATGCCATTGAAGCATAGTGCCTCAAAGAGCGCGCGAAGGAGAGTTTTGAAATTGGAGAGATTTGTAATCAATGGGGGTAAACCCTTAAAAGGTGAAGTAACCATCAGCGGTGCAAAAAATGCAGTTGTGGCTATTTTGCCGGCTACCATTTTGGCAGCAGATAAATGCATTATTGAAAACGTTCCTGCAATTAGTGATGTGGCAGTTTCTTTGGAAATTCTGACCGCATTGGGTGCTCAGGTACGTGTAATTAATAAAAACACCTACGAAATTGATACCACCCACATCAACTGCACCGAAGTGCCGGATGACTTATCTCGTCAGATGCGGGCAAGCTATTACTTTTTGGGTGCTTTGCTGGGTCGTTTCGGCTCGGCTCAAGTGGCAATGCCCGGCGGCTGTAACTTAGGCCCCCGCCCCATTGACCAGCACCTGAAAGCATTTTGTGCCTTGGGCGCAGAAGATTCGGTTGAATACGGTATGATCAATGTAAAGGGTCATCCGCTGCGTGGTGCCCATGTGTTCTTTGACAGTGTGTCAGTTGGTGCAACCATGAACGCCATGCTGAGCGCAGTATTGGCTGAGGGTCAAACTGTTTTGGAAAACGTGGCAAAAGAGCCTCATATTGTTGATTTGGCAAACTTCTTGAATATGATGGGTGCAGATGTTCGCGGTGCAGGTACCGACGTGATTCGTATCCGCGGCAAAGAGCGTTTGCACGGCTGCAACTACTCCATTATTCCCGACCAGATTGAAGCAGGCAGCTACATGGTTGCCGCTGCAATTACCGGTGGCGATGTGCTGATTAAAAATGTAATTCCCAAGCATTTGGAGCCCATTACCGCTAAAATGGAGCTGGCAGGCATTCGTGTAGAAGAGTTTGACGATTCCATTCGCGTAAGACGTACCGAGGAGTTACAGCCTCTGAAGATTAAAACAATGCCGCATCCCGGTTTCCCCACCGATATGCAGCCACTGATGACCGTTTTGCTGACCATTGCAAAGGGTACTTCCATTGTAACCGAGGGCATTTGGGAAAACCGTTTCCGCTATGTGGATGAGTTGGTTCGCATGGGCGCAAACATTCAGGTAGATGGTCAGGTTGCTGTAATTGAAGGTGTTTCGGAATTGCAGCCGGCTCCCTTGCGTGCTTCTGACCTGCGTGCAGGTGCCGCATTGGTTATGGCAGCACTGAGTGCAAACGGTACCAGCGAAATTTCCGAAATTGCACATATCGAGCGTGGCTATGAAGATCTGGTGCAAAAGCTGCAAGGTTTGGGTGCAGACATTCGCCGCATTGAAAAGCCTGCTGTGGGCTTGGCTCAAGCATTGTAATTAAACTGGATTGTAAAGGCTGCGTGCAAAGGCGCAGCCTTTTTTGTTGTAAGATTTAAGGAAAGAAAATACATAAGGAGATTTCATGGCGTTATTTACTTCGCTTTATTCCGGTTCTTCGGGAAACTGTTCTGTGGTACGCTGCGGGCAGGAATATTTGCTGATTGATATGGGCAAAAGCTGCCGCACCACAACCAATGCATTAAAAAGTTTAGATTTGTCAATTTCGGATATGCAGGGGATTTTAATCACCCACGAACATTCGGACCATATCCAAGGGTTAAAGGTGTTTTTAAAAAATCATAACATTCCGGTATATGGCAGTTCTGCCACACTGGATAATTTGATTGATATGGATTTGATTCCGCCCAAAGCGGAACTTATTGCTATAGAAGGCCGCATGGAACAGATTGGCGGCTTTGAGGTCAATTCGTTTCCCACCAGCCACGATGTTCCTTGCTGTGGCTACCGCATTAAAACCGCAGATGGAAAAATTATGGCCATGGCCACCGATTTGGGAAAACTTACCCCGGAAGTGCACCAGGCATTGGACGGAGTTCATCTGGCAGCATTGGAAGCAAACTACGATTTGAACTGCTTGCGGGTAGGTTCCTATCCCTATCATCTAAAACGCCGCATTGAATCAGACCGTGGCCATTTGGACAATGCGGAATGTGCGGCTAAGGTGCTGGAATTGATTCAATCCGGCTGTGAAAAAATTGCACTTTGTCATTTAAGCCGTGAGAACAATACACCGGACTTGGCGTTAGCAACGGTAAAATCCGCTATTTTAACGGCAGGAATTGTACCGGGCAACAATGTGCGGATTCAGGCACAAAAGCGAAACGAGCCAAGCGAGTGGATGGAGTTTTAAGATGCAAAAGATTGATTTGATTTGTATTGGTAAATTAAACGCTGCTTATTATGCAGCAGGTGTGGCGGAGTATCAAAAGAGACTGTCCTCTTTTTGCGAGTTCCGTATTATTGAACTGGCGGAAGAGAGTATCAGTGAAAAGAACGCAAGCCAAGCAGTAATAGACAAAGCCTTGGAAAAAGAGGCAAAGGCGATTTTGTCCAATGTGCGCAAGGGTTCTGCACTGGTGGCACTGTGTGTAGAAGGCAAGTTGATTTCCAGCGAAGATTTGGCACAGGCAATTGAACAACGTGCACTCAGTGGTGCAGGGGATATGACCTTTGTAATTGGTTCCTCCCATGGTTTGGCGCCCATTATAAAGCAATCGGCTGCAATGAAAATCAGCTTAGGGCGCATTACACTGCCGCATCAGCTAGCACGGTTGGTATTAACCGAACAGATTTATCGCGCTTTTGCAATTAATAACCATATAAAGTACCATAAATAAACAAACAGCCCCTGTATTTGTGTGATACAGGGGCTGTTTTTGATTTGTTTTGTAATATGTGGGGGTTTCATGTTATAATAACAAAAATATCCCACAAAAGCTGCATGGCAGCAAAAATAATAGAGGGGGAATTTTCTGTGATAAAACAATGGCTTTCCATTCTTCTGGTGGTTTGTTTGGCAATGGCGATGACTGCTTGCGGTCAAAAGGCAAAAGGCGATTACGATGTGGAAGTAATTCGACCGGACCACAGCAGTGCACCTGCGCCAAGTAAACCCAATAAGGAAGATACTTCCGATGCAGAACCTACGGCAACCCCACAAGCAGGCTACCTGGTAGGTCCGTTGGATGATATCGAGATTACCACATCCTTGGCAGATTATTCTGCACCGTCCAACAGTGAACTGAAAAATCGGGAGCAATTAGCCTTTTTTACACAAAACGGAAAAACAGGTGTAATTGATTTTGAAGGCAATATTGTAATTCCTGCCGAAAAGAATGTGCACTGGTGCCCGGTTTGTGGAATTACCAATGAGGGCGAAACCGAGATTTACAACGAAAAAGGCGAGGTGATCGGCAGTGGTGGCCATGGTGCAACCGAGTTGGGCCTGTATTACGATGCCGATAAAAAATCGTTATATGTAGAAGGTGAGTTTGGGATTTTGCAGCCTTGGAACGCAAATACATTGACCACCTTGGAGCCAATGATTGTTTCGGTGGTTACCATTTCGGACACAACGCAGGATGACCCGAACTGGAAAGGATACTCGTTGCAGCAAGAGGACCACCCTGTATCCATTAGCGATGCCACAGGATATATGCTATTTAAACCCGATGGCACAGCTTTGAACGGCGAGGTATACCAAGAGGTACAGCGTGCCAGTGTTGGCACATTTGCCGTAAAAAAAGATGGTTTATGGGGATATGTAAACCAAGAAACCGGTGAGCAGCTGGTGAACTTTTTGTATCTGGATGCACGGCCTTTCTGCGGAGATCGTGCGGCAGTAAAAACAGAAACAGGCTGGGGATATATTAGCCTGGCAGGTGCAAAAAAGACCAGTATGACATTTTTAAAAGCCGCAAGTGCTTATGATGGAAAAGCTTGGGTGAAAACATCGGATGGTTGGGGTGTAATTAAGCTGAGCGATTATCCGTTTAAAAAGGGATAATTACCGTAGAGTCTATAACAACACAAAAAAGCCCCGGTATAGGAAGTGCTTCCTATACCGGGGCTTTGCTTATCGTGTTATTTAAAAAGAAAGATTAGATGATATAATCGTTCCAATTTGAGGAATCAGAATCAAAATACTCTTTTTCTTTTTGTGTATACCGTTTGCGGTTTTCACATTCTTTGGTGCACAGAGCACATTTATCCGGGGTACATTCGATGTGTTCTAAATTGATGTAAAAACCGTTTTTACCGCTGTTTTTTGCAATATAAAGAGCAGTGTCGGCATATTTGTATAGACTTTTAAAAGTTTTAACCGATTCATTTACATACACTGCACCAATACTTGCAGAAAGACCAACGGCATTATGGTAATCGCTGAAACGAAGCCGCACTTGCGAAAGAATGTGGTTCAATTTGGAAACGAGAGTCACAGAGGTTAGATTCATGGGGATAAACACCACAAATTCATCACCGCCCATACGGCCGATAATATCATTAGAACGGAACGAACTTTTTAGAATTTCAGCAAATTCGGTTAGGATTCGGTCGCCTTCCGGATGGCCATAAGTATCGTTAACAGCCTTAAAGGAATCCAAATCAAAAATCAGCAAAATGCCTCGTTTGTTTTTTCGGCCAGTTGCAGTTCTATGCGCTTACGGAATCCGGCACGATTCAACACACTGGTTAAAGAGTCGGTTTCTGCTTCAGCCTGCATTTTTCGGCTTTCCAAAACTTCTTTGGTACAATTGGTTATTGTGCCATAGTATGCATCGTCTTGTTTAAAAGCAGAAATTTTTAAGAACTGGTCGTTGGCATAAATATATTCACCTTGTGTGCAGCTATTGATGAGTGAATCAATATACAAGCGGAAGCTATCTTCTGATTTTGAAATAGTCTGCCAAATCATGTCGTCAACATTTAAAAGCTGCTGCATGTTATCCGAAAAGAAGTTCTGGTGAATGGATTGCAAACATTCAAACGCACCTACGTTTGCAGCAACCGATTCTACAATATGGCTCATACGCTCGGTTTTGTTTTTGTAAGAGGCTTTCCAGTCGTTCAGCAAACCGGAAATAGAAGAAAATTCGGTTTTATGCTTACTGGAAAAGGTAACGTGATAATTACCCAGCAACATTTGTTGAACGTTTTTGGAAATGGATTGAATATCTTTGATTACATACTCGTTAATATGGTAATACAGGGTGATTAACATAGCCAGCGAAACCAGTGTAATAACGATAAAGGCGTAAAACAATTGAGTCCATGCAGTTCGATACACCAAATCAGCATCAACATAAGCGGCCAGTATGGTGTCGCCGCAATCTCGGGTTGTTAAATATCTAAGTTCATTGTTTATATAAACTAATTTACCGTTAGTGCAATTTTCTAAAACTTTTACAAACTTTTCTGGTGTTTCCGCGTTGCGAATGTTTACTTCCTGGTCGTTATTGCGTGTAATGCTTTCCAGCTTGCCGGTTGCTTTATTTACCACAAATGCTGCTTTGGTGGGTAGGGTGGGCATTTGTGCGATGATAGTTTGTATGGTACTGCTTTTGATTACATCGGCAAGTGCACTGGGGTTTACACCAATTTGCAAAATAGAGTAATTAGGCAAAGAGGATTTAATAGCAATGTAAATGCGCGGTTCGTTGCTAAGCAAAGAACGAGTGTTCATATCGATTGCAGTAGCGTTGGAATCCGGATTTTGAATTAAGTCCCAAAATTCAGAGGTTTCAGCGTGAGCTTTTAAGTCCAGCCCTATGGATTCATCGTTACTGCTGGCTTGAATGATACCGCTGTCGTCAACCAAGTGAATGGACAAAACTTCCATGAAGCTTTGCAGTTTTTTCAATTCATTATCGATATTAGAAGAATCTGCATCGTTTAAAAGCATATAATCAATTGCTTTTGCGCGGTTAATGTAATCGTCCTCAAAACTTGCAATCAGTTCATCAATGGTGACAAGGCTGCTTTCATAGGATTTGATAACCTCATCCAGCATATCGTTTAATTCGGCGAAGCAGCGTGCACGTTGTGAATGAAATTCGTAAAATGAAACACCGCCAAATAATAGAAACGTTATTACCAAAAAGGCTATTCCGATTTGTCGAAATAAAATTTTTTTCATTAAATCACCTAAAGCTGCAAAATAACAAAATTTGCAATACATAGAGCGTGTTCGATTAATAAAAATTGTACATTATTAATTATTGCAATTTTTTTAAACTTGTCAATGCCTTTGACAAGAAAAAATGCCTACAGCCAATAGATAAATAAAATAGCTAAAAGATTTATACAAAACAAGTAAAAACTAATTTTTTATAACAAAACAAGAAAAATCCCGCATGGCAATGCCAATGCGGGATAAAAATTTTAATGGAAGTTTACTTGGTTAGTTTAAGAAAGGCAGGTCGTTTTCATAGGGGCTTTCCACAGCAGTTTCCATGGGAGCTTCCTTCTTATATTTTGCCAAGGCAGCAGCAGCCTTTACGGGGTCGGCCAAAGTACCGGCGCCACCCATGCAGCCGCCGGGGCAGCCCATGCCTTCCAGCAAGTAGCCGTTGTATTTGCCGGCACGTGCCATCATCAGCAGGCGTTTGCAGTCAGCCAAGCCTTGTGCGCTGGCAACCTTAACTTCGCGTTCGGGGTCCATCTTTTTGATGGCGTTTACAACTGCCTGAGCAACACCGCCGCTAACAGCAAAGCCACGGCCATCGGCAGAAGCCTTGTTGAAGTCATCGTCTGCCTCTGCTTCCAGAGAATCAAAGTCGATTTCACGAGCTTCAAACAGACCCATCAGCTCTTCAAAGGTCAGAACAAAGTCAACATCGCTGCGTACAGAACGGCGGCTTGCCTCCAGCTTTTTCGCAGCACAGGGACCAACGAATACAACCTTGCAATCCTTGCCCATCTTCTTTTTGAGCAGACGTGCGCTCAATACCATGGGAGTCATTGCCATGCTGATGTTTTCGGCCATTTCGGGGAACAGCTTTTTGGCCATCATGCTCCAGCTGGGGCAGCAGCTGGTTGCCATGAAGGGCAGCTTTTCGGGAACTTCACGCATGAAGTCCTTTGCCTCTTCAATGGTGCACAGGTCGGCACCAACAGCAACTTCAAAGGTATCGGCAAAGCCCAAAGCACGCATAGCAGCCTTTAACTTACCAACGGTTAAGCCGGGGAACTGGCTAACAAACGCAGGTGCCATGATTGCATATACACGGTCGCCCTGACGGATGCTTTGAATCAGCTGGAAAATCTGGCCCTTGTCTACAATTGCACCGAAGGGGCAGTTTACCAAGCACATGCCACAGGAAACACACTTATCCTGGTCGATGTTGGCACGGCCCAGCTCATCGGAATGGATTGCGTTCATGCCGCAGGCAGCAGCACAGGGACGCTCCATCTTAACAATGGCGTGGTAGGGGCAAACATCTACACATTTGCCGCACTTAATGCACTTGTCTTGGTCAATTACAGTTTGGCCGCCGGGGGTGAAAGTCAAAGCATCCTTGGGGCAAACGTCCACACAGGGATGAGCCAAGCAGCCACGGCACAGGTTGGAAACCTCAACGCGCTTTTCAGGGCAAGAATTGCAGGCAAATTTAATGATGTTAACCAGCGGGGAATCGTAGTATTTTTGGGCAATGATGCTGTTTTCCATACCAGCATTGATGGGTGCCTGCTCATCCATAGAACGCAGGGGCAGACCCATTGCCAAACGAATACGCTCCGAAACGATGGCGCGCTCCAGGAACACGCTGTTACGGAAGCTGTTTACCTCGCCGGGAATGATTTTGTAGGGCAGACGAGCGACCTCTTCTGCATAGTTTTGGCCTTCGTAAGAAAGCCGCGCGACCTCGGTAAAAACACGACGACGGATGTCGGTAACCGAAGTGTAGATACCGCGCATGTTGCTCATATCACATAACTCCTTCCAAAATGCGTTGTTATTCGCATACAAAGTTAATATAACACAAAACCCTTCTTGCTACAAGCAACAAGAAGGGTTGAAATGCGAAAAAAGTATAAAAATTGGTTATTTTACAACACTGGCGCGGCAGCGTTCGCCATCCCAGCTATCCAATTGGCAGTTGATAATTTGCCCGGCGGATGCGTTGGGAGCAGTAACAACCACCGGCAGATACAGCCGGGTGTAACCGGTAAATAGCTGGCTGCTAAGCGGTTTTTCCAGCAATACGGTATCGGTGCTGCCCAGCATTTGCTGTGCCAAGGTGTCCTTTACGGCGTCGGCGGCTGCCTGCATTGCACGTACACGCTCCGCTTTTACGGATTCGGGAATTTGGTCGGGGAAGGTTGCGGCAGGTGTTCCGGAACGCTGAGAATAGGGGAACACGTGCACCTTTAAAAAGCCGATTTCCTGTACAAACTTCAGGCTTTGTGCAAATTCTTCTTCGGTTTCACCGGGGAAGCCTACAATGACGTCGGTGGTAAAACTGCAATTATTATGAAATACAGCGCGCATTTTTGCAACAACAGCGGCGTATTCTTCGGCAGTGTAAACACGGCGCATACGGCGCAAGGTTGCGGTGCAGCCGCTTTGCAGCGATAGGTGGAACTGCGGGCAAAGCTTTTCTACCTTTGCCATGCGGGCAATGTGTTCGTCACTCAATACATCGGGTTCCAAGCTGCCCAAACGAATGCGCTCGATGCCCTCGATTTCGGCACTGTGTTCAATCAGTTCAATTAGGGTGGTGCCGGTATCCTGACCATAGCTGGGCAGATTGATGCCGCTGAATACCACTTCTTTATAGCCTGCATCTGCCAAGGCTTTCAATTCCTTTAAGATGCTTGCTTCGCTGCGGCTGCGCACCTGGCCACGGGCGCGGGGGATAACACAATATGCACACTGACGGTTGCAGCCGTCTTGCACCTTAATAAAAGCACGGGTGTGACCCTCAAAACGCTCCATGGGCAGCTCTTCAAATTGTTCGCCCTTTTGGTGGGGAACAATGTCAACGACACGTTGTTGTGTAGACAACGCAATGTCTACATTTTTTAAGATGGCATGGCGGTTGGCGTTGCCCATAACCACGTCGGCTTCCTCCACCGCTGCGGCTTCTTCGGGAAATGCCTGGGGATAGCAACCGGTTAATACCGTAATGGCACCCGGGTATTCACGCTTGGCACGGCGCAGCCATTGACGGCTTTTTTTGTCGCCGCCTGCGGTAACGGTACAGCTGTTTACAACAAATACATCGGCTTCTTCTTCGGGACCTGCCAAAGTATAGCCGTTTTCGCAAAAGAGTTGGGCCAAAGCACCGGTTTCATTCTGGTTTACCTTGCAGCCCAGTGTATAAAAACTAACGCGCATGAAATTGCTCCTTAAATTAGATAATAAAAAGATTACCTATTCATTATATAGGCAACAAAAACAAAAAGGCAAGCCCTGTACAAGGGAATGGGCATATTTGGGCGGCAGAGGATAATATACATAATAATAAAAAACAAAAAACGGCATGCATTGCATGCCATAATGTTAAGGGGTGGGGGTTTGAATGATAAAGAAAAGGATTGCGGCGTTTGCGGTAACCTTGACCATGGTGGTTGGAATGGCAATGCCGGCAAAAGCGGAAGGGATAGCGGTAGGACGTTTTGCACTGCCCGAATTTGATGTTCCGTGCCGATCGGCAATTTTGATTGAGCAGGAAAGCGGTACTATTTTATATGACAAACAGGCGGATATGCAGGTGCCCATTGCATCCATTACAAAGGTTATGACAATGCTGCTTACCATGGAAGCGTTGGAACAGGGCCGTATTTCACTTACGGATCTTGTACCGGTAAGCGAACACGCTTATAACATGGGTGGAAGCCAAATTTGGCTGGAGCCGGGCGAAGAGTTTACTCTGGACGAGATGCTGAAGGCGGTTTGTGTATCCAGCGCAAACGATGCGGCAGTAGCAGTTGCCGAGTTTGTAGGAGGCAGCGAACCGGCTTTTGTGGAGATGATGAACCAAAAAGCGCAGGAACTGGGCATGACCAATACCACATTTAAAAATGCTTGTGGGCTGGATGAAGAGGGGCATCTTTCCAGTGCGCACGATGTGGCCATTATGAGCCGAGAGATGCTAACGAAACATCCGCAGATTTTGGAGTATACCGGCATTTGGATGGATACACTGCGTAACGGACAAACACAACTATTGAATACCAACAAGCTGTTAAAGCGGTATGACGGTATTACAGGGCTAAAAACCGGAACAACCAGCAAAGCCGGCGTGTGCTTATCGGCAAGTGCAACACGCAATGGTGTTTCGCTGATTGCGGTAGTGCTGGGAAGCCCCAGCAGCGGGGAGCGGTTTGATTCTGCCACAACATTATTGGACTATGGGTTTACAAACTTTGAAAATGCTGCCGCAACACTGCCGGCAGATGCGCCGCAGATGATTGCAGTAACCGGCGGTTCACAGGAACAGGTAGCATTGGAATATACAGCACCGCAGAATATTTTGATGAAAAAAGGTGAGCAGGAGCAGTTAACGACAAGCATTGAAGTGGCGGATTCGGTAGCGGCGCCGGTGGAGGCAGGAACCCAAGTGGGAACCGTAACCGTAAAAATGGGCGAAGAAGTGTTAGGGCAATGGCCCATTACCGCAGCAGACAGTGTGCCGAAGATGAGCATTAAGCTTGGTTTGGCAAACTTATTTGAGGCGTTACTGCAATATTGATAAAAAATAGACAAAATACAGCAACGATGCATCTAGATGTTTGGATGCATCGTTGTATTTTTTTAAAAATTGTGCAAATGTTATGCTTTCACTTGACTTACAGTATATAAAAAAGTATAATTATGACAAAGAAAACACACTATTGGGGGCTGTAATATGAGTGTCAAATTCAACGGCAAACATCTCAGCAAGTTTGTGAAAGAGTCTGAATTCGAGGCGATTTGGCCACAGGTTCAGGCAGCACATCAGTTATTGGAACAACGCAATGGTCCGGGAAATGACTTTTTGGGCTGGGTTGATTTGCCTGTGAATTACGATAAAGAAGAATTTGCACGCATCAAATCCGCTGCACAAAAAATTTGTGAGGATTCGGATGTGTTGGTTGTAATCGGCATCGGCGGTTCTTATCTGGGTGCCCGTGCCGCCATTGAAGCGGTAAAGGGTCAGATGTACAACTGCACCTGCAAAAAAACACCGCAAATCTTCTTTGCAGGCAACTCCATTTCTCCTGCATATCTGCAAGATATTTTGGCATGCTGCGAAGGTAAGCAGGTAAGTGTGAACGTGATTTCCAAGTCCGGCACTACAACCGAGCCGGCATTGGCATTCCGCGTATTTAAAAAATATCTGGAAGAGCGTTACGGTAAGGAAGAAGCTGCAAAACGCATTTATGCCACAACCGACCGCAGCCGCGGCACCTTGAAAGAGCAGGCAGATAAAGAAGGCTGGCAGACTTTTGTAGTTCCCGATGACGTGGGCGGCCGTTTCTCGGTTTTAACCGCAGTAGGTTTACTGCCCATTGCTTGCGCCGGCTGTGACATTGACGCTTTGATGCAGGGTGCGGCAGATGCTCGTGCTGAATACAGCAACTGCACACCGGAAAATGATTGCTACAAATACGCAGCGGCTCGCAATATCCTGTACCGCAAGGGCAAGGCAGTGGAACTGTTGGCTTGCTATGAGCCTAACTTTACCATGATGAACGAGTGGTATAAGCAGCTGTTTGGTGAAAGCGAAGGCAAAGACAATAAGGGTCTGATGCCCGCAAGTGTGATTTTCTCCACCGATTTGCATTCCATGGGTCAGTTCGTTCAAGAAGGTGCCCGTGTAATGTTTGAAACCGTTGTGGATATTAAAAAGCCCGCACAGGATTTGTTCATTGAAACCGATGACCAGAACCTGGATGGTTTGAACTTCCTGGCAAACCAGAACATGAGCATTGTAAACGAAAAAGCAATGCAGGGCACAATTTTGGCACATACCGACGGCGATGTTCCCAACATTGTGTTGGAAACTCCCAGCTTGGGCGAATATGATTTGGGCTACCTGATCTATTTCTTTGAGCGTGCATGTGCAATCAGCGGCTATTTGCTGAGCGTAAACCCCTTTGACCAGCCCGGTGTGGAAAGCTACAAAAAGAATATGTTTGCACTGCTGGGCAAACCCGGTTATGAAGACCGAAAAGCAGAGCTGGAAGCAAAGCTGAACTAATTGGAAACCGATAGGCAAACAGGGTTTTGTATGAAAAAACATGTTGCAAATGCAATGTGTGGTTTTAATATAGTAAGGAGGTACCTATTATGATTAAACTGATCGTTGGTACAAAAGGCACCGGAAAAACCAAGGCAATGATTGAAAACATTAACGCAGTTACCAAAACAACCAGCGGCAATGTTGTTGTACTGGAAAAATCCATGCAGCTTACTTATGATATTGACCATGCTGCTCGTTTGGTAGATTTGAACGAGTACAATGTGGCCGGATATGACATGATGTATGGTTTTGTTGCAGGCGTTTTGGCAGGCAACTACGACATTACAGAACTGTACATTGATGGCCTGCTGCGCGTTGTGGACCATGACCTGACCGGTTTGGGCAAGTTCTTGGACGACGTGGCTGCAATTGCAGGTGAAAACGTAAATGTAACCATTACACTTTCTACAGCCCCCGACACTCTGCCTGAGGACGTAAAGAAGTATCTGTAATTTAGCATTACAAAAAAAGGGGCGGGAGTCAAAAAAATTGGCTCCCGCTTTAAATTTGCTATTGACAAATAGTTTTGGATTAGTTATACTGGTTAGGCAGTCTTTTAGAGGTGAACTATGCAATTCGACCTGAAGAAATTTTTCCTAACAGGGCGCGAGCCATATCGCGCAGAAATCAATTTGGATTTGAGCGGGTATGATTTTCCCGGGTATCAAGTTCAAGAGCCGGTTGTCGGTACATTTGTAGCCGAACCCACCGCAGAAGGTGTTGTGGTAAAATTAAATGTCGATGCATCGGTAAGTGCTGAATGTGCACGTTGCCTCGATTCGGTACATCAAGCCTACTCGTTACAGCGAGAATGGCTGGTACGCGAAAGCGATTTGACCAGCGATATGCTGGAGCTTCCCATTGATGAAGCAGGCAAGTTGCCAATTGATGAACTTGTGTGCGAAGAATTGGTGATGGAAGTACCCCCCGTACTGCTTTGCAGTTCGGATTGTCAAGGGCTATGCCCCGTTTGCGGTAAACCCAAAGCAGCAGGTTGCACCTGTTGTGAGGAGGGCTCCACTACCCCCGTGGACGAACGGCTTGCTATATTAAAACAACTGCTGAATTAACTTCATTCACATTGAGGAGGTGCTTAACATGGCAGTACCAAAGAGAAAGGTTTCCAAGGCACGGCGCGACAAGCGTCGCTCCTCTGTGTGGAAGCTGGAAGCCCCTGCACTGGTAAAGTGCAGCCAGTGTGGCGAGTACAAGCTCCCCCACCAGGTATGCGGCAATTGCGGCTACTACAAGGGCAAGGAAATCATCAAGAAGGAAGCGTAATCCGCTTTCCGTAAGAGCTAGGGGAGGGCTACGCCTTCCCCTTTTTCTTTTGTTTATCATTCACTACAGTTTTATATAAGGAAGGTGCAAAACCGGCATGGCAGTACGTATCAAAAGCGTGCAAAAAGGTTCCGCTGCCGATGTGCTTGGCTTAACTGCCGGCACCATGCTTTATTCCGCCGACGGCAACGAGATTAATGATATGCTGGATTACCAGTTTTATACCTCGGGTGCAAATTTTGAATTGGCGGTAATGAAAGAGGGTAAGCTGGATTATTTAAAGGTTGAAAAAGGCGAATACGAACCCTTGGGATGTGATTTTGAAACATATTTGATTGACGAAAAGCATTCCTGCTCCAATCATTGTATGTTTTGTTTTATCGACCAGCTTCCCAAAGGGCTGCGGGATACCCTTTACTTTAAAGACGATGACGAGCGCCTTTCGTTTTTGTTTGGTAACTACGTTACCCTTACAAATTTGAATGACCACGAATTTGAACGTATTAAAAAAATGCACATCTCGCCCATCAATATTTCGGTTCATACCACCAACCCGGAACTGCGTGTTCGCATGTTGGCAAACAAACGTGCCGGCGAGGTTTTAAAGTATCTGGACGAATTTGCAGAGGCAGGCATCCAGATGAACTGCCAGTTGGTGCTTTGCCGTGGTGTAAACGATGGCGACGAGCTGCGCCGAACCTTGGATAAGCTGACCCAGATGTATCCGGCAGTACAAAGCATTGCAGCTGTGCCCAGTGGCTTAACCGATTACCGCAAGGGCTTGTATAAGCTGGAAGCCTATGACCAGCAGAGCAGCTGCGAGGTTTTGGATATTTTAGAGGAATACGGCAACCGCTGCAAAGAAAAGTACGGTGATCGGGTGGTTTATCCGGGCGATGAGTGGTACTTGTGCGCCCAGCGTCCCATTCCCCAAGGTTCGTTTTACGGCGACTATTTACAGCTGGAAAACGGCGTTGGCATGTGGCGTATGTTCCACGATGAATTTTTAGCCGAGCTGGAATTTACCCGCCGCCGCTGGCCGATTCCACGCCGTATGGATGTGGTAACCGGCACCTTGGCGGCCCCTCTGATTGAGGAGATGATGGGCGAATTGATGAAGCGAAACCGCAGCGTTAAAATTGAAGTACATGCCATTAAAAATAACTTTTTTGGCGGCAATGTAAGCGTGGCGGGACTGGTAACTGCAACGGACATCATTGCCCAGTGCAAAGGCAAGCTGAAAAGCAAGCATCTGGGTGTGCCCGAAGTAATGCTGCGTGATGAAAAAGATTTGTTCCTAGACTCGAAATCCATTCAAGATTTGGAGCAGGAATTGGGCGTAAAAGTGCATATTTTGCCCAACGGCGGCGGAGACTTGGTAAAGAAACTATTATCAAATAAATGGTGATACGCACAAAACGTATCTTGTCTGTTTTCATAAGAAAAGGAGGCTTTTATGGCAAAACCCATTGTAGCAGTGGTAGGCCGCCCCAACGTGGGCAAGTCCACACTGTTTAATAAGCTGATTGGTCAGCGTTTGGCAATTGTAGAAGACACCCCGGGTGTTACCCGTGACCGCATTTTCGGTCAGTGTGAATGGCAGAATCATCAATTCCTGCTGGTAGATACCGGCGGTATTGAAATGGGCGATGATGATATTTTGAATCACATTCGCCAACAGGCACAGCTTGCCATTGATGCCGCAGAATGTATTGTAATGGTTACCGACCTGCGTGCCGGCGTTACCGCACAGGACCAGGTAATTGCCAATATGCTGATGCGAAGCGGTAAGCCTGTTTTGCTGGCAGTTAATAAGGTAGACCGCATTGGCGATCCTCCGCTGGAGTTGTACGATTTTTACAGCTTGGGCTTGGGCGAATTGTACCCCATTTCCAGCGTACACGGTCATGGTACCGGCGATTTGCTGGAAGCCATCTGCGAGCATCTGAATTTTGAGCAGGAAGGCGAAGAAGAGGATGAGCGCATCAGCGTTGCGGTCATCGGCCGCCCCAACGTGGGCAAGTCCAGCTTGGTAAACTACATTTTGGGCGAGAACCGTATGATTGTAGCAAACCAAGCAGGTACAACCCGTGATGCCATTGACAGCCAGATTGATAACAAGCACGGCAGCTTTATCTTTACCGATACCGCAGGTTTGCGCAAGCGCGGCAAGGTAGAGGAAGGCGTAGAACGCTACAGCGTTTTGCGCAGCTTGGCCGCAGTGGAGCGCAGCCGCGTTTGCGTTATTATGATTGACGCAACCGTTGGCTTTACCGAACAGGATTCCAAAGTAGCCGGTTATGCGCATGAGCAGGGCAAAGCTTGCATTATTGCGGTAAATAAGTGGGATGCGGTAGAAAAAGACGATAAAACCATGGACATTCAGCGTAAAAAGCTGATGAACGATTTCAGCTTTATGAGCTATGCACCCATTATTTTCATCAGTGCAAAAACCGGCCAACGTGTAGACCGCTTGTTTGAGCTGATTAAATACGTAGATGCACAGAATGCGCTGCGTGTAACCACCGGTATGCTGAACGAGCTGCTGGCACGTGCAACCGCTCGTGTACAGCCGCCCAGTGATAAGGGTCGTCGCTTGAAGATTTACTACATGACCCAGATTTCTACCCGTCCGCCTACGTTTGTTTGCTTTGTAAACCGCAAGGATTTGTTCCATTTCTCTTATCAGCGTTACATTGAAAACCAAATTCGTGAAACCTTTGGCCTGGAGGGCACTCCGGTACGCATGGTCATTCGCGAACGTGGTGACGGCGATACCAAATAACACATTTTGCCGTAAAGGAATGCCGATGAAATCGGTCTTGAAGGAGCAAATAGAGTGATGAATCATCCCGAGATAAGTTCAATTGTAATCAGTTTGCTGTGTTCGATTGTAATTGGATATATGTTTGGTAGCATTAACTTTGGTGTTATTGTAAGCCGATGCATTTACCATGAAGATGTGCGTACAAAAGGCAGCGGAAACGCAGGAACTACGAACATCTTGCGCACCTATGGCAAAAAGGCGGCGGCACTTACCCTTGCAGGAGACGTGGGCAAGGGTGTGGTTGCGGTTTTGCTTTGCCACTACGGCACCAACTGGTGGTTTGGCAGCACCGGCGAATATGGTGTGTATGCGGGCTATATGGCTGCAATTGCAGCGGTGTGTGGTCATTTATGGCCTGTTTGGTTCGGATTTAAAGGCGGCAAAGGCGTAGCGGTAGCAGCCGGTGCAATTTTAGCAAGTGAACCGGTTGTTTTGTTGGTGCTTTTGGTGGTGTTTTTGGCAATGGTATTCATTACAAAAATCGTGAGCCTGTCCTCCATTACCGTAGCTGCGTTGTATCCGGTGGTTACCGGGTTCTGGTCTTGGTATGTGGGGCGCAATGTGCTGTTTACCACAATTTGTGCAGCTGCCATGGGTGCCTTGGTCATCTGGATGCATCGCGCAAACATTGGCCGATTGCTGAACGGAACCGAATACAAATTTGGCGAAAAGAAAAAATAACAAAAGAGGTGTGCTTTTACAAGAAGGCACACCTCTTTTGTTGTGTAAAAAAGTTTCGCATGATTTTCAAATAGATTTTGCAGAACTTTCACAAGCAAAGGTTACACTCAAAACGAATGACTATGCCGTTATTTGGAAGAGAGAAAACGGCATATTTGATGGAGATTAAAGGAGTGTGGCTGACTTGATTCAAGTGGAACATCTGACCAAACGATATGGCGGACACTTGGCGGTGGATGATATTTCATTCACGGTAGAAGAGGGAACAATTTACGGATTGCTTGGCCCAAACGGTGCCGGTAAATCCACGACCATGAACATTTTAACCGGTTACATTTCCGCCAGTGATGGCAAAGTTACTATTGACGGACACGATGTGCTGGAAGAAGCAAGCGCGGCAAAAGCATGTGTGGGATACCTGCCGGAGCAGCCGCCCCTATATGTGGATATGACACCGTTGGAGTATCTGAACTTTGTTGCGGAATTGAAAAAGGTAAAACGGGCAGACCGCAAACCGCAGATTGACTATGCAATGCAGCGCACCGGTCTTGCAGGTATGGAAAATCGTTTGATTAAAAACCTATCCAAAGGCTACCGCCAACGTGTGGGCTTTGCGGCAGCGTTACTGGGCAACCCCAAAGTTATCATTTTGGATGAACCTATCGTTGGTTTGGACCCGGCTCAGGTGATAGAAATCCGCAATTTGATTAAAGAACTGGGGCAACAACATACCGTTATTTTGTCCAGCCATATTTTAAGCGAAGTAAGCGCGCTGTGTGATAAGGTTTTGATTATTGCGAACGGAAAACTGGTGGCACAAGGTACACCGGAAGAGTTGTCGGAACAATTAACCGGCGATGTTACCCTGCAAATTACCGCATTGGGCGAGGCACAAAAGGTTGTGGCTGCGGTAAATTCCGTTCAAGGCGTAAAGCAGACGGTTTTGGAACAGGAACAAAACGGCGAAACCAGTGTTTCGGTTACCGTAGAGCAGGGGAAGGATTTGCGTGCCGCAATCAGTGCAGCTTTGGCAATGGCAGAATGCCCGGTATTGGCATTGAATACCGTATCCATGACATTGGAAGATGTATTCCTGCAAATTACCTCCCAAACCGAGGAATCCGATGCGGAAGAGGAGTTGCAAGAGCCGGTGGATGAGCAGCAAGAGCCGGCAGATACACAAGCGCATGAGGAGGCCCAAGAATGATTGCCATTTTAAAACGAGAACTGAAAAGTTATTACAGCGGTATGATGGGTTGGTTGTTAACCGGTGCCATGCTACTATTTGGTGGTTTGTATTTTACGGCAGCAAACCTGCAAGGCGGATATACCAACTTTACCATTGCGTTGTATAGCTTTGTGATTGTATTGTTGATTTTTATTCCTTTGCTTTGTATGCGCAGTTTTGCGGAAGAAAAACGCAGCAAAACCGATCAGCTGTTGCTGACCAGCCCGGTAAGCATTACTGAAATTGTACTGGGAAAATATCTGGCATTGTTGAGCATGTTTGCAGTGCCGCTTGCCGTTATGGCACTGTACCCTTTGATTATGAAATTTTTGGGCGGTGCAGACCTGCTTGCAAGCTATTCCGGTATTGTTGGCTATTTCTTTATGGGAGCTGCGGCAATTGCGGTTTGCATGTATATTTCTGCTTTAACAGAGAACCAAATCATTGCCGCATTGGCAGGCTTTGGCGTGTTGTTGATTGCATATCTGCTGCCCAGCATTCAAACTTTGTTTACCGCCGGAAGTGCGTTGGCACTGGGGGTATTTTTAGTTATTTTACTGATTGCAGCGGTTATTGTGGGGTTGCGCAGCCGTAGCGTAACATTGGCAGCCGGTATTTTTGTGGTGGGATTTGTGTTGCTCTCCATCTTGTTTGGTACCAAAAGCGGATGGCTGACAACCGCTTTTACCAATATTATGGGTGCGCTGTCGTTATTTGAGCCGTTTTTGGAATTTGTGAATGGGCTGTTTAGCATCAATGCACTGGTATACTACGCAAGTGTAGCAGGCTTGTTCTTGTTCTTGACTGGTCAGACGTTGGAAAAACGTCGCTGGAATTAAAAGAGGAGGAACATACCGTGAAAAAATTTGATTTGAAACATCTGATGCAAAACCGAATGGGTCAACCGGCAAGCCGCACGGTGTTCCAAAACGGGACAATGGCGAGTGTACTAACCGCTGTGGTTTTGGTGGTGGTGATTCTGGTGAATTTACTGGTAGGTACACTGCCCAGCAAATTTACACAATTTGACTTGAGTCAATCTAAAATTTATTCCATTGGCGATACCACAAAAGAATTGCTGAACGGCTTAAACCAAGATGTTACCTTTTATTATCTGGCACAGAATGGGCAGGAAGATGAAAGCGTTGTGACCTTTTTGCAGCGATACACCGAAGAAAGCAAGTATCTGCATTGGGAACAAAAAGACCCGGCGGTTTATCCCACCTTTGCACAGCAGTACAATGCACAAAACGCCAGCCAAGGCAGCATTATTGTAGTAAGCGGAGAGCGCAGCAAAGTGGTGGATTATTACGACATCTACACCTATGATTACTCCAATTATTATACAACCGGAACCTATGACGTTCAGTTTGATGGTGAGCAGCAGCTGACCAGTGCGGTATATTATGTTACCAGCACCGACCTGCCCAAGGTTTATACCTTGACCGGTCATGGAGAATCTTCTTTGTCAACCGAGCAGGAAAATGCGCTGAATCTTCAGAATGTTCAGGTGGAAGATTTGTCGCTGGTATCGGCCGAGGCAATCCCCGATGATGCAGCAGCCGTTGTGTTGGTGGCACCAACGGTGGATTACACAACCGATGACATTGCTGTTTTGCGCAACTATCTGGATAACGGCGGAAGTTTAATGGTAATCACCGATAGCTCGGTAAGCACCCCAAACTTAAATGTACTACTGGCAGAGTATGGCTTGAGCGCAATGCCCGGCCTTTTGGTGGAAGGCGATTCTCAATATCATGCACGCGGGTATAACTACTACCTGTTGCCCAACGTGGAATCCCATGAAGCAACCAGCGGATTGTCCGGTTTGTATGTAATGACTCCCTATGCACAGGCAATTCAGGTAACCGAACAGGAAGGCATTACGGTGGATAGCTTGCTGACCACCAGCAGTTCCGCATACAACAAAGCGGCAGGATATGCCATGACCACCACCGAAAAGGAAGAGGGCGATGAATCGGGCAGCTTTGCAGTAGCAGTTGCCGCAACTAAAACGTTGGACGAAGGCGAAGCAAAGTTGGTTTGGATTAGCAGCGCAGCATTGCTGGATCAAAACATTAACCTGTCGGTAGGTGGCGGAAACAACCAGTTCTTGCTGGGCTGCATGACATGGCTCAGCGGTCAGGACAGCAGCATTCTGATTGCCGCCAAGAGCTTGAGCAGTGAAACCTTAACGGTAAGCGCAGCACAGGCATCCCTGTGGGGTAATTTAACCACTATTGTTTTGCCTGTGGCATGTTTGCTGATTGGTACGGTTATTACGGTAAAGCGGAGGCAGCGATAAGATGAAAGCAAAGAAAACGCTGTTAGTTGGTTTGGTTGCAGCCCTATTGTTGTTGTGTATCGGCGTATTTGTCGCACAAAAAATCAACAATGCCTACAACCAGGAAACACAAGAAGAGGAAACTGCAATTCTGCTTACGGATTTTTCCACATCAGAAATCGAATCCTTTGGGTATACCTATCAAGGGCAATCGCTGACCTTTGAAAAACGGGAAGAAGTGGTGCAATCCGATGCGGAAGAAAGCGAAGATGCATCTGCATCCGGCGAGGAGGAAACCGAAACCGTCTGGTATATTGCTGACGACCCGGAGTATAAAATCAATCAAAGTACTGTAAGCAGCATGTTAACCGCCTTTGTTACCATGCAGGCAGAACGGGAACTGACACAAGTAAGCACCGAATACGGTTTAAGTGACCCAACGCTTAGCATTTGGGTAACGGCAAATGGAGAAACCACCCGCTGGACTTGTGGAACAACCAATGACATGACAGGCACAATCTATTTGCAGCAAGAGGGGCAAGAAGGTGTGTATCTGGTGGACAGCAGTCGGGTGGCCATTTTCCAAAAAACAAAGATGGATTTGATGGATACAACCGATAGCACCGCCGATATTACCGAGGACGACACACAACAAGATGCCGTGCAGCAAGACGATTCGACATCGGTGGAAGAATAAGAAAAAAGCTCCCTGCCAAGCAGGGAGCTTTTTTGCTGAATTAAATGGACAGAATTTCATCGGCCACATCCGATTGTGGGGCCAGCTCGCTTTCGATGTAACTGGAAAGGAAGGTTTTCATGCTGTTTTTGCTGTAACGGTTGCCGTGAATAATTTGCCCCAAACGGCGCACGGTTTTTTCCACGGTATCGTTAATCAGAACGTAATCGTACTGCCCGGCGCAGAGAATTTCCTCTTTTGCAGCTTCCATATGTGCCTGAATGGCAGATTCGCTGCGGTTTGGATTCAGGCGAACGCGACGTTCCAGTTCCTCCCAAGAAGGGGGCAGAATGAAAATCAAGGTTGCATCAGGGCAACGGGCGCGGATTTTCATTGCACCAATGACGTCAATGTCCAAAATCACATTGCGTCCGGCACGGCGCAGGTTCTCCACTGCTTTTGCCGGTGTGCCGTAACCATTGCTGTTGCGGTATACATACTCCAAAAGCTGTTGGGAACGAATCAGCTGCTCAAATTCTTCGTGGGTTACAAAGTAATGATCTTCGCCGTCTTCTTCATCAGAGCGCTGTGGGCGTGTGGTAACGGTTACACATTTACAGGCCTTGGGATGTTCCGAGATATATTGGTTGATAACTGTGCTTTTGCCAACACCACTGGGCCCGGAAATGATAACAAGCTGACCGTATTCGGCAATGCGGTCAAAATACGTTTTTTCTGCATTCATACTAAGACCACCTTTCGTGCGTTGGGTTTGATTCTATCTTAATTATGGATGTTTTTATGTGAAAAGTCAATAAAATAATAAATAAATATTTAAAAATATTATTAATAATAAAAGAAAGCGATTGCAAATACAATCGCTTTCCAAAAAGTTAGATGGAAATAGGGGTTCCGTTTAGATAGGCTTCGGTTAAGGTATCGCCGGTGTATACAAGCTTCAACAAAAAGAACGGTTCGTTTTGTGCCAGCAGCGTTAAAAAAATACGGTCGCCCGGCCAAAGATTTAACTTAGTAACTTCGGATTTATCAACCCAGCGCAACTCACCCTCGGCGCAATCGGTTAAACTGCCGTGAAATTGTGTGGAAGTGAACAGGTACATGTATTCCGTGGGCCATTCGTCCGAAACAAAGGTGACAATTCCGCGACAGGTCCAATCCGTTAAGGTGAGGCCGGTTTCTTCCTTTACTTCTCGCAAAAGACATTCGTCCGGGCTTTCGTTGGCTTCAAATTTTCCGCCCACCCCAATCCACTTTCCGGCATTGGGGTCTTGCTGTTTTTTGGTGCGATGCAGCATAAGGTATTGCTCGTTTTGTTCCAGATAACAAAGGGTGGTGTTTTTCATAAAAGGAATCTCCTTATTTGTCATACCAATATTTGCGGTCTAAGGTTCGGTACTGTAACGCTTCTGCAAGGTGTGCGGTGGTAATGGTTTCGCTTACTGCAAGGTCGGCAATGGTTCGGCTTACCTTTAAAATACGGTCGTACGCCCGCGCGGATAAACCAAGCTTATCAAATGCAGTGCGTAAGGTGGCAGAAGCTTTGCTGTCCAATCGGCATACCTGCCGCAGGGCGTGGCTGGGAAGGTGTGCGTTGCACAAAACACCGGTTTGTGCAAAACGGGCGTGCTGTCGTGCTCTTGCTGCCAATACCCGTTTCAAAATTTCAGAACTGGATTCTGCAGGAATATCACTGCTCAATTCTTCGTAAAGAACAGGGGATACTTCCACATGCAGGTCAATGCGATCCAGCAATGGGCCGGAAATTCGCTGCCGATACCGCTCAACCGCACTGGGCGTGCAGGTGCAGGCACGGGTGGGATGCCCAAAGTAACCACATTTACAAGGGTTCATTGCAGCTAACAATAAAAATTGACTGGGATAGGTTGCGCTGCCGGTTGCACGGCTTACCGTTACAACACCGTCTTCAATGGGTTGGCGCAATACTTCCAGTGCATCCCGATGAAATTCCGGCAGTTCGTCTAAAAACAAAACACCGTTGTGGGCAAGGCTAACTTCACCGGGACGGATTTGATGCCCACCGCCTGCGAGTGCTGCTGCACTTACGCTATGATGGGGGCTGCGGAACGGTCGCTGTTGAATCAGACCGCTGCCACTGGGCAAAAGACCGCTGACCGAATAGATTTTGGTGCAGTCTACCGCTTCGGCTTGGGTAAGCGGCGGCAAAATGCCGGGCATGCGTTTGGCAAGCATGGATTTTCCGGTACCCGGCGGGCCAATTAGTAGAATGTTGTGGTTTCCTGCAGCGGCAATTTCCAATGCACGTCGTGCAGCCAATTGGCCTTTTACATCCGAAAAGTCCAGCCCGTTTTGCTGTATTTGTGCACAAAATGGCGGCGGTGTGGCAGGGGAAAGTGATTCACCACCCTGCAAATGCTGCGTTACTTCACGGGCATTGGCGGCACCGAAAACGGAGATTCCGCTTACCGTGGCGGCTTCCAAGGCGTTTTCGGCAGGAACAAACAGCTCAGTAATGCCGTGTTCGGCTGCGGCTAAGGCCATGGATAAAATGCCGTTAACCGGACGAAGGCTGCCGTCCAGAGAAAGCTCTCCGATAAAAGCTTGATGTGGTGGTAAGATCGGCAACTGACCGGAAGAGCAAAGCAACGCCAGAAAAACAGGTAAATCATACAAAGGGCCGGTCTTTTTTACATCGGCAGGGGCAAGGTTTACGGTAATGCGGCTGGCAGGCCAAGAAAAGCCCAGGTTTTTAATGGCACTGCGTACACGGTCGGCGGCTTCTTTTACCGCATTGTCGGGCAATCCCACAATGGAAAACTGGGGCAGACCGCCGCTGATATCCGCCTCTGCTGTTACAGCAAAGCCGGAAAGACCTTTTACGCCAAAGCTACGCACCTTTGAAAACATTGCAAAACTCCCATTTCAAAATTTGATTTGCCAAACAGATTTTGTAACCTTAGTATAGCGTGCAAGCCTCATTTATACAAGAGTGCCGAAACATGGAAAACGAACAACAAGAGGGGGACTTTAATTGACATTTTTTGTAATGTACATTAGAATATGATTGGTAAAGACCTTATAAATAAAGGAATCGAAATCCACAAGAAGCAGGTGTAAGCAATGTATAAAAATGAATACGAGCGCTGGCTGGCTTTTAATCTGGACGATGCAGACTTAAAGCCGGAACTGGAATCTGTGAAAGAAAACGATGAAGCAATCAAGGATCGGTTTGCAGTGTCGCTGCAATTTGGTACCGCAGGTTTGCGCGGTGTAATCGGCGCAGGTACCAACCGAATGAATGTATATGTGGTTCGCCAAGCAACACAGGGATTGGCAAACTGGGTAAAAACCCAGGGCGGCAATCAAACGGTTGCCATTAGCTACGACAGCCGCATTAAAAGTGATGTATTTGCAAAGGCAGCTGCCGAAGTATTGGCAGCAAATGGCATTAAGGTGCGGATCTACAAAGAATTGATGCCGGTGCCCGCACTGAGCTTTGCAACCCGATACTATCAGTGCAATGCAGGTATCATGATTACCGCAAGCCACAACCCTGCAAAATACAACGGCTATAAGGCATATGGCCCGGATGGCTGCCAGATGACCGATGAAGCAGCGGATGTTGTTTATGCCGAAATTCAAAAAACAGACATTCTGACCGGTGCAAAAACTATGTCCTTTGAAGAAGGCATGGAGCAGGGTCTGATTGAATATGTGGGTCAGGATTGCTACGAAGCCTTGTATCAGGCCATTGAAAGCCGCAGTGTACGCCCCGGCTTGTGCAAAACGGCAGGTCTGAAGCTGGTGTACAGCCCCTTGAACGGAAGCGGACTGGTTCCGGTGCTGCGTGTACTGCATGATATCGGAATTGAAGATATCACCATTGTGCCGGAACAGGAAAAGCCGGACGGCAATTTCCCTACCTGCCCCTATCCCAACCCGGAAATTTTTGAGGCACTGCGCCTGGGGCTGGAACTGGCAGAAAAGTCCGGTGCAGACCTGATGCTGGCAACCGACCCCGATGCAGACCGTGTGGGCATTGCGGTACGCTGCAAAGATGGCAGCTATGAGCTGTTAAGCGGCAACGAAGTTGGCGTATTGCTGTTGGACTACATCTGCAAGGCTCGTATGGAGCAGGGAACTATGCCCAAGAACCCGGTTATGGTAAAGAGCATTGTTTCCACACCTTTGGCAGATAAAGTGGCGGAACATTATGGCGTAGAGTGCCGCAATGTACTGACCGGCTTTAAGTGGATTGGTGACCAAATTGCACAGCTGGAAGCTGCCAACGAGGTAGAACGCTTTATCTTTGGTTTTGAAGAAAGCTATGGTTATCTGGCAGGCTCTTATGTGCGTGATAAAGATGCCATCATTGGCAGCATGCTGATTTGCGAAATGGCGGCTTATTATCGCAGCATCGGTTCTTCCATCAAAGAAGAGCTGGAGCGCATTTATGCAGAGTACGGCCGTTACTTAAATCAGGTAGACAGCTTTGAATTCCCCGGTTTGTCCGGTATGGATAAAATGGCGGGAATTATGCAGCAGCTGCGCAGCAATCCTCCCAAAGAGATTGCGGGCTATAAGGTTGTTTCGGTTGCCGACTACAAAACCGGCGTAAAAACCGATTTGACCAACGGAACTACCGAGACGATTCAGTTGCCGGCATCCAATGTATTAATTTATACTTTAGAGGGTGGCGCAAGCGTGATTGTTCGTCCCTCCGGTACCGAGCCGAAAATCAAAACCTATTTTACAACCTTAGGGAAAGATTTGCAGCAGGCACAGCAGCAAAAAGATGCATTGGCAGATGCATTAAAACCCATTTTGGCCTAATAAAATACAAAAACAAGCATTGGTGATTAAACCAATGCTTGTTTTATTTCATATAAAAGCAGCAGATAATGGGTTTGATGCTTGTGTTTTCATAAATGAAAATACATACAAATTAGAAATACTAACAAACTTAGTAATAATTCATATAAAGGAATTGCCAAGCGTGGGGAGTGATTTATGCGAGTTAACAAAAAATACATAAAAAACGTCATTTTTCTTGCAGAAAGAAAACGGTTATGGTATACTTTAAAGCACTGAGATAAAGCATAAAGCGAAGTTAAACATCTTCGCTTTATTTTTTCGAGTAAATAACATATAATAGATTCTAAATAATTACTTTATCATAAACAGATAGAGTTTTATGATGAAATTTTTTCAGGGGGGAAAACTCGGTGGAACGCGAATACGAAGAAACCATAGACCTGCGCGAAATACTGTTTTTATTGAAAAATAATATGCTTAGCATTATTGCCAGCACATTGGTTTGCGCAATTTTAGGTTTTTTGGTTACCAGCTTTTTGATTACCCCCAAGTATGAGGCGAGTGCAACCATGATTGTTAACTCGCAGCAGACACAAAGCAGCAATAATTTAACCAATGACATGCTGACTACTGCAAAAAACCTGGTAGCAACTTATGGTATTGTAGTAACAAGCGATACCGTTCTGGATCAGGTTATTTCCGGTTTGGGTCTAAATATAGACTATGAAACCCTGGCAAAGCGAGTATCCGTTACTGCGGTAGATTCTACTCAGGTAATGAAAATTGCAGTGCAGGATGAAAATCCGGCGCAGGCAAAAGCGATTGTTGCCAAAATTGTTGAAATTGCACCGGATATCATTCAAGATGCAGTAGAAGCCGGTTCGGTTAAGGTGATTTCGGATGCTCGCGTAGGCGAAAATCCTGTGTCACCTAACAAGGTTACCAATACTGCCGTTGCAGGTTTGGTTGGCCTAGCATTAAGTGTTGGTTTCGTCTTCTTAAAAGAAATGTTAAACAACACCTTTAAAGGCGATGACGACATTCAAAAGCATCTGGGCTTTACCGTACTGGGTGTTATTCCCTATGTGGAAATGGAGGATTGATGATGGCATTCAAATTAGCCGGCTCTGGCAAAAAAGAAAAAAAGTCAAAAACTCACTCCATTGTTCGTAAATTACAGATTATTTCTAAGAATGCTCCATTCCAATACGTGGAAGCATATAAAACATTGCGTACCAACATTAACTTTATGTCGGCAAGCAATAACTACAAAAAGCTAATTATTACCAGCTCGATTCCCGGCGAAGGCAAAAGTAACGTGGCAGTTAACCTGTGCATTTCTTTGGCTGAAAACGGAAAAAAAGTTTTGTTAATTGACTGTGACTTGCGTAAACCGATGCTACATAAGTACCTGCGCATTACCCGCCGCACCTCTGGCTTAACTAATATTCTGAGCGGCGAGGCAAATCCTGCGGATGTTATTATCCGATTTAGTGATTTGAATTTTGATGTTATTACCGCCGGTGTTATTCCGCCGAACCCTGCTGAGCTGCTGGGCAGTGCAAGAATGGGTTCCATGCTGGATAGCTTGGCAAGCCAGTATGATTACATCATTATGGATACACCGCCCGCTTCGGTTGTTACCGATGCAGCTGTATTGAGTGCCTTGGCAGATGGTGTTCTGTTTGTTGTAAGCCATGCAAATGCAACCATCGAGTCGGCACAGCTGGCCAAAAAGAATTTGGAAGCGGCAAATGCCAACATTATTGGTGCTATTTTGAATGGTTTCGATTTAAAGAGCACCTCGCGCGATTCCGGTTATTATTATTCTTATGAATACGGTTACTACAAATAACCGCTGAAAGAAAGGTGACAAAGCATGACGGATTTACATAGCCACATCTTGCCCGGCATAGATGACGGCGCACAAACCGTGGAAGATTCGCTTGCTTTGTTGCGGGAACAGGTTGCGCAAGGGGTAGACCAAATTGCGCTTACACCGCACTTTAATGCAGAGCGCATCACGGTTTCGGAATTTATCGAACGCCGTGCAGAGTCCTTTGAACAATTGCAAAAGGCAGTAAAAGCAGAAGCATTGCCTGTTACCTTAAAATTGGGTGCAGAGGTGTTTTTTAGTTCCAATTTGCTTGATTTGGATTTGGATCAATTGCTGCTGCAAGATACCCCGTATTTGCTTGTTGAGTTTTCTCCTACCTTTTACCCTACTTGGGCAAAAGATATTTTCTATAAATTGGGCTTGCAAGGGATTACACCGCTGTTGGCACATGTAGAGCGGTATCCCTATATGATAAGCGATTCCACACGTTTGTTTGATTTGGTGAATGCCGGTGCAGTGACACAGGTGAATGCAAGCAGCATTATTCGCAGCGGCAGCCGACAAGCAATGATTCAAAAGTTTTTCCGATGGAATTTAGTTCATGTGCTGTCCACCGATACCCATTCGATGGACAAGCGTCCGCCCCACTTAGCGCAAGCAATGCAAAAAGTGGAAAGCTGGCAGGGAGCTGATACCATTCGATATCTTCAACAGAACGGGAACGATGTGTTCCATGGGTTTGAACCCCAACTGTTGGATGCCACAAAACCCAAAAAGTTTTTTGGGCGGTGGTTTTAATCTCATGGTATAACGCGGTTTTCCGTGTTATATATAAGCTTTGGAGAAAGGAGGACGATACCAATGAAGAAGGTAATTTCTACCGTTGCTGCTCTGGCTATGGCTGGCGTTATGGCTACTTCTGCATTTGCTGCTGCATCCGGCAAGACCGCTGCAGAGCTGCAGGCTATTGCTGCTCCTTACGCTAGCACCGCTTCCGCATACGGTGTAAACCTGAACGACATGATTGCTTCTCTGAGCAATCCTGAGGCTGTTGATGTAGACGCAGTTAAGGCTGCTGTTGTAGAGCTGAAGGCTACCATGGACAAAGTTCCTGATGCTGACACCGCTACCGCAGCAATCAACAAGGCTGCTGCTGCTATCAAGACCGCTACTGCTGATCAGGTTGTTCTGAGCGGCGTTGTTAACGCAGCTAGCAACAAGATCACCGTAACTGCTACCGTAGGCGGCAAGACCTTTAAGGCTACCGCTGAGGATCTGGTTTACACCGGTGTAGGTGCAGACGGAAAGGGCACCACCAGCGGCACCAGCACCAGCACCAGCACCAGCACCAATGGTGTTATCAAGGCTACCGGCCTGAACACCACCGGTGTAGCTGCTGCAGCTCTGGCTGTTGCTTCCGTTCTGGGCGTAGCTGCTGTTAAGGCTCGCAAGCAGGGTGAGTAATCATCCACAAATGGGCAAATGATGTGTTTGCCACATAATTTGCCAACAAACAAGGAAAGGAAGCCATTGTGTGAACTTTCCTTGTTTTTGTGTATATACAAGTATTTTTACTTTTTACATAGATTACCTACCGTTTTAGTAAGCAGATACCAACATTAGTTTGTGCAAGAAAGGGGATTGTTATGCCCGTATATCGCCAATCACAACAACAGCCGCAGCAAAGACGGCGCAGTAAAAAACAAGGAAACGCATTTTCAGGACGCAAAATCTGGATGTTTTGCGGTGTGCCTGTTTTGTTTTGCGCGCTGAGCATTGCTGCAATTGCTTTGATTGCAATGCCAACCATTAGCCCCTACATTGGGCTTGCAAGCTATTTCTTCAGTGAAAATTCCGTTGATGGCCAACCCAGCAATCTGTATGAAAGCTTGGGTCAGCAGATTCAAAATAGCACTACCGTAGCATGGAGTACTTTGGTTTATCCCAACAAAGGCGACCAGTACGGCAAAATTACCGTGGAAGGCACCAATGTGGATGCACCGCTTTATTATGGCGATAGCACCCGTGAGCTGAATCGCGGTGTTGCTACCTATGGCGATTCGGGCGGAGCAGGCATTCCCGGTGAAAACCGTACCGTATTGCTTGCAGGACATAACAATACCTTTTTTAGCGGATTGCAAGATGTGAAAAAAGGTGATTTGGTTCATATTGATACCCACTACGGTTCTTATGTTTACCGAATTACTGATATGAAGGTGGCGGAGTATACCGATACAACCACCTATGACTTTACCCGCACCGACGAGAATTTAATTATGTATACCTGCTATCCTTTTGATGCCATTGGATTTACCTCGCAGCGTTATTTTGTTTATGCAGAATACGTATCCGGCCCAATGATTGATAAACAGCAATAAGAGAGGGTATAAGGATGAAACAAACAAAAAAGAAGCCTGCAAAAGCAGGCATTGTAACTTATTTTGCAACCTGGGTATTTAGCTTTTTGCTCATGTTAATTGCGGTGGTAGGTGTAGTTATTTGCACGGTATGCAACAGCAAATATCTGCAAAACCAAATCTTAGCAAGTAAGTTTTGTGCAATTACCTTGGAAGAGTTGAACGAAAACTATACCAGTTACGGTAATGCAGGTAATATTCCGGCTGAAGTGATGACAAGCATTATCACGCAGGATCAGATTCAGCAGGACATGTTCAAAGCAGCCGAGCTTTTGTATGAGGGCGACCGAACTGCAATTCAACATCCCGAAGTTTCCGAAAAAGCAAAAGAAGTAATTATGGCAAACTTGGAAGAACGCGGTGTTACCGTTACCGATGAGATTCAAAAGGGTGTAGAAGACGTGGCAACCGGCTGCCAAGAAGACTACGATCGATACGTACAGATTTTTGTGGCTGCTTATATTGCGCCGTACATTACTAAGATCACCACCATGTCTTGGCTTGCAATGGGTGTGTTGTTCTTCACAACATTGGTTGCATTTTTCATTGTAATTAATTTGCAGCGTGCAACGCCTGCCCGTTTGCGCTGGTGCATGAATGCTTTTTCGGCAGCAGGATTGTTTTGTATTGTTCTGCCCATTGTATTTTATTGCTCGGTTAATATGGGACAATTGGGCATTGAACCTAAAACATTGCGTGTTTTGCTGGCATCCTACACAAATGGTGTAATTAACTCGTTTTTCTACTTTGCGTTAATTTATTTTATTGTTGTGGGTGCATTGGCAATTGCTTGGCACCGTGGCTTAAAGCGGTATCGCCAAGCATATCGTGAACAAAAAGAACATAGAATGTAAAACAAAAGAAACACCGGTTGTTCCGTTTAAACGGATCATTTGGTAGAAGGGTTTGGAACTATGCCACAGGAAATGAGCTACTTCACAAAAGATGAAGTGAAAGAAATGGAACAGTCGGCTGCACAGACTACGGAGCAAGAAAAAAACAACAATGCGGCACGTCGCCAGAGAAAAACGGACGAAAACCGCAATCGAAACAACAAAAATTACACTACGTTGCTTTGGATTGTGATTGCACTGGTGGCTGTATTGTTTGTATTGGCAATGATAATTTCAGTATGGAACGATAAAACGACCCAAGCAGCTTCTGTGCCTACCAATGCGTCGCAGGCGGTCAGCGTGGATTCGGCCGCATCCGAGGTACAAGAAGTGCAGCAAACCGAGTTGGTAGGACCGCAGGTTTCGAAAGATGATTGGTTTATGGTGCTGGCAAGTCCCGGCAATCCCTTGCCGGAAGGCTTTGACCCGGAAACAGAGTTGGTTGATAGTGCCGGTTATTATTTGGACAGCCGTGCAGTGGAAGACTTTTTTGCAATGGAACAGGCTGCAACCGATGCAGGCTTGCAGCTGAAAGTAATTTCCGGTTTTCGCAGTGCAAACCGTCAACAAAGTTTGTATGAAGCACAGGTTCAGCAGTTTTTGAACGACGGTTTAAGCCAACAAGAGGCAGAAGCACAGGCACAGCGCATTGAACAAAAGCAGTACGAGTCGGACCACAATACCGGCTTGGCGGTTGACATAGTTCCCACCTACAAGCAGACAAAAGATGCAGCCGTTATTACCCAGTTGCCGGAATATCAGTGGTTGGTGGAGCATGCGGCAGAGTACGGTTTTATTCTGCGTTATCCGCAAGACAAAGAAGAGGTTACAGGGGTAGAGTTCAAGCCCTGGCATTGGCGGTATGTGGGCAAAGAAATGGCGGCCTTTTTAACCGAAAACAATTTGACTTTGGACGAGTACTGGCAGACATATTTTAGCTAAATACAACGAAAAGTAAAACAATCTGCTGCAAAAACCAGGTGGGATAAGCCTAATTTTGCAGCAGAAAAATACTTGCATAGGATATAAAAGTGTGATATACTGTTTTGGCAATCGTTCCGATGGCTGCTCCGTACGCACAGGATGGCGTATGCTGGTGGCGTCCTATTGAAGGTTGTGATGGGCACATGTATTAAGCATGGCCCCAAACGTCATTAACCAGAAAGAGGTGAAAAGAATGAAAGAGGCTATCCATCCCAACTATGTGGATTGCACCATCACCTGCGCTTGCGGTGAGGTTATCCACACTCGTTCCACTAAGCCCGAAATCCACGTTGAAGTTTGCTCCAAGTGCCATCCCTTCTACACTGGCAAGCAGAAACTGGTTGACACCGGCGGACGTGTTGATCGCTTCAACCGTCGTTTCGGTCTTAAGAAGTAAGATCAAATGCCAAAAAGGCGGTTTGTTACAAACCGCCTTTTTTCTTGTTATTAAAACAACCATTCTTCAGCCTGGTGGTGTGAGGTAAACAAAACGAATGTTACCTTACACCACTGTGCTGAATAAAACGAGAAAAACAAGCCAGAAGGAGCTGCACTATGCAAGATTATCGCACCATTGAAGGGCAGGTCACCACAGAAACTGAGGAAAAGAAAAGCCGCTTTATTGCAAATGCGGCTTTTGTGGATACCGAAGAAAAAGCAGTGGAGTTTTTAAACTCCATTCGGGCGCAACATCGTACAGCGCGGCATAATGTATATGCGTATGTTTTGCGAGAAGGGGCAAGAATGCGGTATTCGGACGATGGCGAACCGGCAAAAACCGCAGGTTTGCCTGTACTGGAAGCAATCCAGCATGCAGGATTAACCGACTGTATTGTGGTAGTAACCCGCTATTTTGGCGGAACCCTTTTGGGAACCGGTGGCTTAGTGCGTGCCTATACCGAAAGTGCTTCCAGTGCACTGCGGGCAGCAAATGTGGTTACGGTTCGTTCTTGTGTTCGGGTGGAAGTGCGTGTGGACTATGCACTATATGAACGGGCTTTACTGTTACTGCAAGAGGCAGGCGCCAAAGTGGACGAACCTGTGTTTGAAGAAGCGGTTACCCTTACTGCCACCATGCCTGAAGGAACCGAGCAGCCGTTGCTGCCGGCCTTTCAGGAATTGACACGGGGTGCGGTGGTTCCCCGGATTTCCAAACCTTTTTACACTCCTTTTTAACAAGATTTGTTGTAAAAATAGGGATGTTGGACAGGAAAACACTAAAATTTAAAAATTTATCAAAAATAAAAAGGGTTTTTTTTCGTAATCTCGTATATACTATTGCAAACCCATGATTCTAATATGATTCAAATAGGGGGGAGTAGTATGCAAACCATTCGAGAAAGAACCGAGCAAATCGAAGCCATGATTCTGTCCCAGGGGGCTGCACATAGCCAAAATACCCGTGGTCGCCAACAAAAAGAGCAACCGTGTGATATGCGTACCTGCTATCAGCAAGACCGAGATCGAATCATTCATTGCAAATCGTTTCGCCGTTTAAAGCAAAAAACGCAGGTGTTTCTATCGCCGGAGGGCGACCATTATCGAACCCGCTTAACCCATACCCTAGAAGTGAGTCAGATTGCACGTACCTTGGCACGGGCACTTCGCCTAAACGAAGATTTAACCGAAGCCATTGCACTGGGCCATGATTTGGGGCACACACCCTTTGGCCACGCAGGAGAGCGTGCACTGAATGAAATTACACCAAATGGATTCCGCCACCATCATCAAAGTTTGCGTGTGGTAGACCGTTTGGAACGCTCTTTTCAAGGATTGAACTTAACGTGGGAGGTGCGTAACGGAATCGTTTGCCATACCAAAGGAGCCTGGCCCGCCACCTTGGAAGGATGTGCGGTGCGCTATGCAGACCGGATTGCCTATATGAACCACGACATTGAAGATGCGGTTGCAGCGGGGGTTTTGCATGTGGAGCAGCTTCCCCGTGATGTGGTGGAAGTGCTGGGCAGCACCAAAAGCCAGCGCATTACCACCTTGTTAACGGATATGATTGCACAAAGCACCGAACAAGAATTGAAGTTTAGTGCAGAGGTTGCCGATGCTTATGAATCGCTGCGGCAGTTTATGTACGCTACCGTTTATGTGGATAAGGTTGCAAAACGGGAAGAGGCAAAGGTAACCAAAGTATTGGCAGAACTGTATGACCGATTCAGTGCCAATTTAGATTTGCTGCCGGAAGGGTATTTGCAGATTGCTTACCAAGAGGGAGCAGACCGAGCCATTACCGATTACATCAGCGGTATGAGCGATGAGTATGCGGTACATACCTTTGAGGATTTGTTTGTACCGCGCAAGTGGCATATTTTATAAGGAGGAAAGGGAGATGGGTTATTCCATGTGGATGTTTAATGTGATTCCTTTGCTTGTTACTCTGGGTTTTTGTTTTGTGATTGTGTACATGATTGTTACACTCATTAAAAACGGCATCCAGTGGTCGAAAAACAATGCATCGCCGGTGCTTACTGTTGAGGCAAAAGTGGTGGCGAAACGGCAGCACACCAGCTATCATAACAACGCAAACAGTTTAGCTGTAAATAGTTCTTCCACCTATTATGCCACCTTTGAAGTGGAAAGCGGAGATCGGATGGAATTAAAGGTTTCCGGCAGTGAATACGGTATGTTGGTGGAAGGCGACAGCGGCAAGCTAACCTTTCAGGGAACCCGATACAAAGGATTTGTACGCCACTAATCTTTTACATAGCAAAAGAAAGGAGGGCATAGCGTGATTCCTCATGAGTATATTGAAGAAGTTGTGCGCCGCAATGATATTACCGATGTGGTAGGCAGTTATGTACAGCTGCGGCATCGGGGGCGGATGCACACAGGGCTATGCCCTTTTCACAGTGAAAAAACACCGTCGTTTTTTGTTTACCCCGAAACACAAAGCTTTTATTGCTTTGGTTGTGGTGCAGGCGGCGATGTGATTTCCTTTATTAAAAAAATAAACAATCTGGACTATGTGGAGTCGGTAAAATATCTGGCAAGCCGTGCAGGAATGCCCTTGCCGGAAGAAGATGACCAGGTGGGCAGACTGCGCAGTCGGGTGCTGTCCATAAACAAAGAGGCGGCTCGCTTTTTTTACGAGCAGCTTAATGCCGACAACGAGGAAGCCCGCGCAGCCCGTGCCTATTGGCGAGGGCGTGGCTTGTCAGACGGAACCATCCGCCGCTTTGGGCTTGGTTATGCTCCCAATGACTTTAGTGCAATGCGGCTGCATCTGCGCAGCAAAGGATTCACCGAAGAGGAGATGCTGGCAGCAGGAATTATTAAACGGAGTGAGCGGGGCAGGGTTTATGATGCTTTTCGTGGCAGAGTAATGACCCCCATTTTTGACTTACGGGGCAATGTAATTGCCTTTGGCGGTCGCGTGTTGGGGGATGAAAAGCCCAAATACATCAACAGTCCCGAAACGCTGGTTTACAAAAAGAGCAAAGCCATGTTTGCGCTGAATTTGGCGAAAAAAAGCACCAATCGACGTTATATTCTTTGTGAAGGGTATATGGACGTTATCAGCATGCACCAGGCGGGTTTTGATACCGCAGTGGCAGCCTGCGGCACGGCGTTGACGGCTGAGCAGGTGCGATTGCTGACGGAATATGCCGACGAGGTTATTCTGTGTTACGATTCGGACGAGGCAGGCCAAAAAGCAACGGCTCGCAGTTTGGAACTCTTTGCACAAAGTCCCGTTAAGGTGTCGGTGCTGAACCTTCCCAATGCAAAAGACCCGGATGAATTCATCAAAAAATTTGGTCGAGATCAGTTTGAACATCTGCTAAATGGCACCAGCAATGCCATTGAATACAACATCAAAAAGGTTCGGGCAAAGTATGATCTAACCCGCCCGGCGGACCGTGTGGAGTACATTAAGGAAGTGATTCGGATTTTATCCGACCATGTTTCTCCTACGGAACGGGATATTTATGCCGGACGTCTTGCGGAAGAAACCGACGTGAGCAAAGCGGCTATTTTAACGCAGTTGCAGTCGGCGGTGAAAAGCAATCAACGCAGAAGAGAACGACAAAAACAGAAAGACCTGCTCAAAGAAGGCTGGGCGTCGGATATTCACTTGCCGTATAATACCATGAACGGAGAAAAAGCGTTGGGCGTTGCCAATGCCGAACAGCAATTGGTAGTTGCAATGATAAAAAATCCCTCCTTTATCCCGGCGGTTCAAAAGCAGTTGCAGCCGGACCGCTTTTTGATGCAGGATATGGGCGAAGCCTATCAAGCGATTTTGAGTTGCAGCGAACAGGGGATTGCGCCGGATTTAACGGCACTTTCCGTTCGATTGCCGGAACAAACGGTAAATCGAATTGCGCAGCTGTTGGCTCGCAACTATGACGTGGGCATTGGTGCCCGTGATGTGGAAATGTACCTACAACGCATTGAGCAAAGCAAACCGCCCAGCGTGGAAGCCGCAGAGATGAACAATCAGCAGTTGGAAGATTATTTTGAACAGTTGCGGCAAAAAAAGATGAAGTAATGCAATCTACAGGGACAATTGGACCCGTTTATTGAAAAAGCACCTATTGGAAAGGAAGTAAAACTTATGGCAGACAAAAAGATTACCATTCGAGAGTTGATTGAAACCGGTAAGCGAAACGGTAAGTTGACCACCAAGGAAATCAACGATGCAATTGAAGATACCGGCTTTGATGTGGAGCAGATTGACAAGCTGTATGAAACACTGGAAAGCCATAACGTGGAGATTGTGGACGAGCCCGACACCGACAACTTTACCTTGACCGAGGACAGTGTGGATTTGTTCGAGAGCGCACTTTCCGCAGAGGGTGTTGCCATTGATGACCCCGTAAAGGTATATCTGAAAGAGATTGGTCGAGTACCTCTGTTGAGCAGCGACGAGGAAATTCGTCTGGCATTGGATATTCTGGATGGCGGCAAGGCTTTGGAACTGAAGCAGACCAAGTACAAAAAGATTTGCGACATTGAAAATGATACCGAGCTGACCAACGATGACCGCCGCATCTGGCTGACCGCCGAAAAAGATGCGCTGCCCACCGAGGACAAAATCGAGCTGCGCAACATCGAAACTGCCATTCGCAAGGGCGAGCGTGCAAAGCAGCGTTTGAGCGAGGCAAACCTGCGTCTGGTTGTATCCATTGCAAAGCGTTATGTGGGCCGTGGCATGCAGTTCCTGGATTTGATTCAGGAAGGCAACCTGGGTCTGATCAAAGCGGTAGAAAAGTTTGACCATACCAAGGGCTTTAAGTTCTCTACTTATGCAACTTGGTGGATTCGTCAGGCCATTACTCGTGCCATTGCCGACCAAGCCCGTACCATTCGTATTCCGGTACACATGGTAGAAACCATCAACAAGGTGAAAAAGGTTTCCAGCCAGCTGCTGCACCAAAACGGTCATGAACCCACTGCCGATGAAATCAGCGAAGCACTGGATATGCCGGTAGAAAAGGTTCGTGAAATTATGCGAGTGGCACAGGAGCCGGTTAGCTTGGAAACTCCCATTGGTGAGGAAGAAGATAGCCATCTGGGCGACTTTATCCCCGACGACGATGCGCCCGTGCCTGCCGAGGCCGCAAGCCATACCCTGCTGAAGGAACAGCTGTCCAGCGTGCTGCAAAGCCTGACCCCCCGTGAGGAAAAGGTTCTGCGCCTGCGTTTCGGTCTGGAAGACGGCCGTCCCCGTACTCTGGAAGAAGTAGGCCATGAGTTTGAGGTTACCCGTGAGCGTATCCGCCAAATTGAGGCCAAGGCACTGCGCAAGCTGCGTCACCCCAGCCGCTCTAAAAAGCTGCGCGATTTCCTGGACTAATGATAAGGGAGGGCTTGTTCTATGTTGGCAAACTGGAATGTGAACGAAGACCAACTTCGCAAACAGCAAGAAGAACTGAAAGCAAAGCTGAGTTTTTCTTATGTGGGCAATGGTCCTAAGGCTACAGGCTTTTTTGCAAAGGAATTTAAACGTAAGCCCGGCCTATATGCCCGCTGCACAACCTGCGGTTACTACATGCCGTTGGATGCACGGGGAGAAGAAAGCTGTATTTGTGGAAATTTACACCGAACCGAGCGGAACTTTACTCATGAGCTGCCCGCAGAGGAAGTTGAAATTTTCAAAGCACAGAAAAAATAAAGCAAAAGACAGCCGACCAATTCGGCTGTCTTTTTTGTCTTGTGTGTTTTATAAAAGAATGGTATGATAGAACAGCTGTGGTTACAGCACGCAAATAAAATTGGTTTAATTGGAAACGAAACATGAGTGCTCTGGGCGCCTCTGATAACGAACAACACAATGGTTGCGGTAAAATCGAAATGAGGAGCTTGGAATCAATTATGCCAAAAACTAAATTAGAAAATTTTATCTTCACCCTACTAATGGCCTTTGTTATGGTGTACGGAATGGTTTGTTATAACATTGCCTTAGCGTTGGGCGGTATGAGCAATGCAATTTTTGTCATGGCTCTGCAAGAAATGGTGATTATGTGGTCGGTAGCGGTTGTGTTGGAGTTTTTTGTGGTGGAAAAATTGGCGCAGATGTTGGCGTTTCGCATGGTAACACCGGGCAAAGATAAGCCGGTTGTGATTGTGCTTGCCATTTCTACCATGATTGTTTGTTTGATGTGCCCCATGATGAGCTTGGTGGCGACCGTGCTGTTTAAGCATGCAGGCATAGAGCTGGTTGCGGTATGGGCACAAACCACCGTATTGAATTTCCCCATGGCATTGGGTTGGCAGCTGGTGGTTGCCGGGCCCTTTGTGCGGTGGGTATTTTCGCTGTTGTTTGCCAAAAAGAATGCAGAGGCAGCAGCAAGTCATTAACAGTTGAAACAGCAGGATTTTCGGTGCCCAGCAGAAAATCCTGCTGTTTTTTGGTTTGACAAACGGGTGGATTGCTGATATAGTGGAACTATAGTTTAACAGTATAGTTTTTGTAACCGGGCCGCGGAACGCTGTACCTTTGGTGCCGAAGCATACCCGACATACAAGAAAGGAACTGCAATGCACATTACACAAGAATCGGATTATGCCATTCGGATTATTTATTGTTTGGCGAAAAATCAAAAGCGGATGGATGCTCGTTCGATTAGCGAAGAGATGGGTGTTTCGCTGCGCTTTGCGTTAAAAATATTGGGCAAACTGGTGAATAACGGTTTGGTTGCAAGCTTTAAAGGAAATCGTGGCGGATATGAGCTGGCACGTCCGGCAGAACGCATTACCATGCTAGATGTAATTACAGCGGTAGAAGGCCCTTATAAGCTTTCTCGCTGCTTGGATGGGTGCGATCAATCCTGCAATCGAGGTGCTTCCGGCATTTGCGCGTTTCAAAAAGTATTTCGGCGCATTAGCTGCCAGGTAAACGACGAGTTGCAGGCAGTAACCTTTGCACAGGTAGTGCAAGAGAGCCAAACACAGCAATAAAACAATACACCAACCCGGGCGTTTAATGCCTGGGTTTTTTCTTTTGAAAAACTGTAAAAAATGGCTTGACACCAAGCTTTTTGGCGGATATACTGTTATAGTATAACATAATTGGATTAACACGCCCTAAAAACGGCGGCTTGTACAAAAATATTGCAAAAGTTTGTGAAAAGTGCACAGTTTTTGTGAGATACGAGCTGACGCACCACAAGCGTGCCCCCAACAATGTATAAGAAACAGGATAGGAGTGGAAGCTTTTTATGATGAAGGTTAAGCCCGTAACCCTTGGCAAAACCGAAAGAATGAGCTTTTCCCGCATCGATGAGGTTATTACTATGCCTAACCTCATTGAGGTGCAAAAGAACTCGTACCGTTGGTTTTTGGACGAGGGCTTGAAAGAGGTATTCCGCGACATTGCCACCATTGAGGACTTTACCGGCAATTTGGCTTTGGAGTTTGTGGATTACCACTTGGGAGAGCCTAAGTACACAATTAAAGAGTGCAAAGTGCGTGATACCACTTATGCAGCGCCCCTGCGCGTAACCGCTCGGTTGCTGAACAAGGAAACCGGCGAAGTGAAGGAGCAGGAGATCTTCATGGGCGATTTCCCGCTCATGACAGATGCAGGCACCTTCATCAACAACGGTGCAGAACGTGTAATTGTTAGCCAGTTGGTACGTAGCCCCGGCGTTTACTTTGGCGCAAGCTACGATAAAACCGGTAAAAAACTGTACACCGCTACCATGAACCCCAACCGTGGTGCATGGCTGGAGTACGAAACCGATTCCAACGATGTATTCTACGTTCGTATTGACAAAAACCGTAAGATTCCCGTTACCGTATTGCTGCGTGCTTTGGGCATGGGCAGCGATGCACAGATTCGTGAGTTCTTCGGCGAAGACGAGCGCATTCTGGCTACTTTGGATAAGGATACCACCCACAACGAGGAAGAGGGCTTGCTGGAAACCTACCGCAAGCTGCGTCCCGGTGAGCCTCCCACGGTTGAAAGTGCACAGACTCACCTGAACAACCTGTTCTTCGATCCCCGCCGTTACGATATGTCTCGTTTCGGCCGTTACAAGATGAACAAAAAGCTGGCTCTGGCTCGCCGTATCACCGGTTTTGTGGCTGCTCGTGACATCGTAGCTCCCATGACCGGCGAACTGCTGATTGCTGCCGGCGAAAAGATTACCCGTGAAACCGCAGAAGCTGCCGAGGCAGCCGGTGTATCGGTTGTATTCTTGAATGTGGACGAGCGTGAAATCAAGGTTATCACCAACGGCACCGTTGATGCACAGAACTTCTTCAGCTTTGACGTTGCAGAATGCGGCATCAACGAGCGTGTAAACTTTGCAGAGATGAAGGCCATTCTGGACGCTACTTCCGACGTGGAAGAGCAGAAGGAACTGCTGGTTAAGAACCACGACCGCCTGATCAGCAAAACCGTTACCTTGGATGACATCTTCTCCTCCATCAACTACCTAAACGGTCTGGACCATGGCGTTGGCGTAATCGACGACATCGACCATCTGGGCAACCGTCGTATCCGTAGTGTTGGCGAGCTGCTGCAGAACCAGTTCCGCATCGGTTTCAGCCGTATGGAGCGTGTAATCCGCGAGCGTATGACCCTGCAGGCACAGGAGATGAACGAAGCAACTCCTCAAAGCTTGATCAACATTCGCCCCGTGGTTGCTGCAATCAAAGAGTTCTTTGGTTCTAGCCCCTTGTCTCAGTTCATGGACCAGAACAACCCTCTGGCTGAGCTGACCCATAAGCGCCGTCTGTCTGCTCTGGGCCCCGGTGGTCTGAGCCGTGACCGTGCAGGCTTCGAAGTTCGTGACGTACACTACAGCCACTACGGCCGCATGTGCCCCATTGAGACTCCCGAAGGTCCCAACATCGGTCTGATTTCCTACCTGGCAAGCTTTGCCCGCATCAACGAGTACGGCTTCATCGAGGCTCCCTACCGCAAGGTAGACAAAGAGCGCGGTGTTGTTACCGACGAAGTAGTTTACATGACTGCCGATGTGGAAGATGAGTTTGTTGTTGCACAGGCCAACGAACCTCTGGACGAGGAAGGCCGTTTCACCAAGGCTCGTGTTAACGCACGCCGCCGTGATGAAATCTTGGAAATCGAGCGTGAGCGCGTTGATTACATGGACGTAAGCCCCAAGATGGTTGTTTCTGTAGCTACCGCTATGATTCCCTTCTTGGAAAACGACGACGCAAACCGTGCTTTGATGGGTGCGAACATGCAGCGTCAGGCTGTGCCCCTGCTGGTTACCCAGCAGCCCATTGTTGCAACCGGTATGGAATACAAGGCCGCTTGCGACTCCGGTGTTTGTGTATTGGCTCGCAACGACGGTGTTGTTGAGCGTGTGGATGCAGACAAGATTGTTGTTCGCACCAGCAAGACCACTACCGATGAGTATGAGCTGATCAAGTTCATGCGTTCCAACCAGGGTACCTGCGTAAACCAGCGTCCCATTGTTGCAAAGGGCGAGGAAGTAAAGGCCGGTCAAGTTCTGGCCGACGGCCCCGCTACCAAGAATGGTGAAATCAGTCTGGGTAAGAACGCCCTGATTGGCTTTATGACCTGGGAAGGTTACAACTACGAGGACGCCGTTCTGATCAACGAAAAAATCGTTCGTGAAGACGTTTACACCTCCATTCATATTGAAGAGTATGAAACCGAAGCCCGTGAAACCAAGCTGGGACCCGAGGAGATTACTCGTGACATCCCCAACGTTGGTGAGGATGCACTGAAGGATCTGGATGAGCGTGGTATCATCCGCATTGGTGCCGAAGTTAAGGCCGGCGACATTCTGGTTGGTAAGGTTACTCCTAAGGGTGAAACCGAACTGACCGCCGAAGAGCGTTTGCTGCGTGCCATCTTTGGCGAAAAGGCCCGTGAAGTTCGTGATACCTCTCTGCGTGTACCCCATGGTCAGTATGGTATCATCGTAGACGTAAAGGTCTTTACCCCCGAAAACTGCGATGAGTTGCAGCCCGGCGTTCGCCAGGTAGTACGCTGCTACATTGCACAAAAGCGTAAGATTAGCGTAGGCGATAAGATGGCAGGTCGTCACGGTAACAAGGGTGTTGTATCCCGCATTCTGCCGCAGGAAGATATGCCCTTCTTGGCAGACGGTACTCCTCTGGATATCGTTCTGAACCCTCTGGGCGTTCCTTCTCGTATGAACATCGGTCAGGTTCTGGAAGTTCATCTAGGCTATGCTGCAAAGGCATTGGGCTGGAAGATTATGACCCCTGTATTCGATGGTGCACACGAACAGGATATCCGCAGCTGCTTCAACCAGGCTTACGAGAAGAACCACGGCGAAAATATGCCGGAGTATCCCACTAAGCTGGATAAGATTATGCGCCCCGAAATCGGCCATGTAATCGACTTCTCCAAGATTGAACTGGATGAAGACGGCAAGAGCACTGTATACGACGGACGTACCGGTGAGAAGTTTGACAACCGTGTTACCGTTGGTTACATGTACTACCTGAAGCTTCACCATCTGGTTGACGATAAGATCCACGCCCGTTCCACCGGCCCGTACAGCTTGGTTACCCAGCAGCCTCTGGGTGGTAAAGCACAGTTCGGCGGCCAGCGTTTCGGCGAAATGGAAGTTTGGGCACTGGAAGCTTACGGCGCAGCTTACACCTTGCAGGAAATCCTGACCGTTAAGTCTGACGACGTTGTTGGTCGTGTTAAAACTTACGAAGCCATCGTTAAGGGTCAGCCTGTACCCAAGCCCGGCATTCCCGAAAGCTTCCGCGTTCTGATCAAAGAATTGCAGAGCTTGGGCCTGGCAGTTCGCGTACAGGATTCCAACGGCGATGAAATTGATTTGAAGCAGAACTTTGATGATGAAGATCCTGGTTTTGACAGCCGTGATCTGGCCATGGGCGAAGACGTTCTGGTAGAAAACGAGCTGAGCAACGATTACAGCATCGAAGAAGCTGATCCCGATGCAGATACCGGTTTCGATGAGCCGGAGGACGTATTTGAGCCCGACGACAGCCTGTTTGCAGACGATAGCTTGGGCTTTGATGATGAGTTCTAAGAAAAGCTGAACCATAGATTGTGAACCCGGCCTGTATTTGTGGGCCGGGTACACATTCTGAAACCCCCATTCATCGAAACATTAGTAAAGGAAGGGTTCGTTTAATGGAATACAACGATTTTGATTCGATTAAAATTGGCCTTGCTTCTCCCGATCAGATCCGTGCTTGGAGCTACGGCGAGGTCAAGAAACCGGAAACGATCAACTACCGTACCTTAAAACCGGAACGCGATGGCTTGTTCTGTGAACGCATTTTTGGACCGACTAAGGACTGGGAATGTCACTGTGGCAAGTATAAGCGTATTCGTTACAAGGGCAAGATTTGTGATCGCTGTGGTGTAGAAGTTACCAAGGCTAAGGTACGCCGTGAGCGTATGGGTCACATTGAGTTGGCTGCGCCTGTTTCTCATATCTGGTACTTTAAAGGCATTCCCAGCCGCATTGGTCTGATGCTGGACATCAGCCCCCGTCAGCTGGAGAAGGTTTTGTACTTTGCAAGCTACATCGTAACCGATCCCGGTTACACTCCGCTGGAGAAAAAGCAGCTGCTGAGCGAAAAAGAATATCACGAAATGCGCGAGCGTTACGATGATGAGTTCCAGGCATCTATGGGCGCCGAGGCAGTAAAAGAGCTGCTGGCTGAAATCGATCTGGAAGAGCTGCGCACTCAGCTGCGCAATGAGCTGGAAGATGCAGGCGGTCAAAAGCGTGTTCGCATCTTGAAGCGTTTGGAGGTTGTTGAGGCATTCCGTCATTCCGGCAACCGCCCCGAGTGGATGATCATGGACGTAGTTCCCGTTATCCCTCCCGATATTCGTCCCATGGTTCAGCTGGACGGCGGCCGTTTCGCCACCAGTGACCTGAACGACTTGTATCGTCGTGTAATCAACCGTAACAACCGTTTGAAGCGTCTGCTGGAGTTGGGTGCTCCCGACATCATCGTTCGCAACGAAAAGCGTATGCTGCAAGAAGCCGTTGACGCTTTGATTGACAACGGTCGTCGCGGTCGTCCCGTAACCGGTCCCAACAACCGTCCCCTGAAGAGCCTGTCTGACATGCTGAAAGGTAAGCAGGGTCGTTTCCGTCAGAACCTGCTGGGTAAGCGTGTTGACTACTCCGGCCGTTCGGTTATCGTTGTTGGTCCCGAACTGAAGATGTACCAGTGTGGTCTGCCCAAGGAAATGGCTCTGGAGCTGTTCAAGCCCTTTGTTATGAAGGACTTGGTAGAGAAGGGCCTGGCAAACAACATTAAGAGCGCCCGTAAGATGGTTGAGCGCACCCGTACCGAAGTATGGGATAGCCTGGAAACCGTAATCAAGGGCCACCCCGTAATGCTGAACCGTGCACCTACTCTGCACCGTTTAGGCATTCAGGCCTTCGAGCCGGTTCTGGTAGAGGGCCATGCAATTAAGCTGCATCCTCTGGTATGTACCGCATTTAACGCCGACTTCGACGGTGACCAGATGGCGGTTCACCTGCCTCTGAGCGTAGAAGCACAGCGTGAAGCTCGTATGCTGATGCTGGCTTCCGGCAACCTGTTGAAGCCCTCTGACGGATGCCCCGTTGCTGTACCCACTCAGGATATGATTCTGGGTTCCTACTACTTGACCATGGTCAACGAAGGGGACAAGGGCGAAGGCAAGGTATTCCGTGACGAAGAAGAAGCCATTATGGCTTACAACGATAAGGTTATCACCCTGCATGCACGCATTAAGGTTCGTCGCACCATGGAAGTGAACGGCGAGATGAAGAGCAAACTGGTGGAAACCACCGTTGGCCGCATCATGTTCAACCAGCCCATTCCGCAGGACTTGGGTTATGTGGATCGCAACGACCCCGAAGCAAAGTTCCTGTACGAGGTAGACTTCCAGGTTACCAAGAAGAACCTGCCCGACATCATCAGCCGTTGCTTGGCTGTGCATGGCACCAAGCCCACCTCTGAGATGCTGGACCGCATCAAGGCTCAGGGTTACAAGTACTCCACCATCAGCGGTATCACCGTTGCTGTGTGTGATGCTGTTATTCCTCCCCAGAAGCCCGAACTGCTGGCAGAGGCCGACGAGCGTGTATCCAAGGTTATCAAGCAGTTTAACCGTGGTTTGATTTCCAACGAAGAACGCTACAACGGCGTTATCCAGATTTGGCAGGAAACCACCGATAAGGTTTCTAAGGCTCTGGCTGACAACCTGGAAGATCGCAACCCCATCTTTATGATGGCGGACTCCGGTGCTCGTGGTTCTATGAACCAGATTAAGCAGCTGGCCGGCATGCGTGGTCTGCTGGCAAACACCGCCGGTAAGACCATCGAAATGCCCATCCGTGCGAACTACCGTGAAGGCTTGAACATCTTGGAATACTTCGTTTCCTGCCGTGGTGCTCGTAAGGGCATGGCCGATACCGCTCTGCGTACCGCTGACTCCGGTTACCTGACTCGTCGTCTGGTTGACGTTTCTCAGGACGTTATCGTTCGTGAAGAGGACTGTGGTGCTACCGAGGGTATCTGGGTATCTGACATCCGCGAAGGCAAGGAAGAAATCGAAAGCTTCCGCGAGCGTCTGATTGGCCGTTATGCTGTAGGCGATGTATGCGACCCCAACACCGGTGCCGTAATTGTGCCTAAGGGCAAGATGATGGACCTGTTCGACGCTGAGAAGATTGAAGCTGCCGGCATTACCACCTTGGAAATCCGCAGCGTTCTGAACTGCCGTGCTAAGGTAGGTACTTGTGCACACTGCTACGGCTCCAACCTGGCAAACGGCGATCCCGTTCGCATTGGTGAGTCGGTTGGTATCATCGCTGCACAGTCCATCGGTGAGCCTGGTACTCAGTTGACCATGCGTACCTTCCATACCGGTGGTATCGCATCGGCCGAAGATATTACACAGGGTCTGCCCCGTGTTGAAGAGCTGTTCGAGAGCCGCCGTCCCAAGGCTTTGGCTATCATGACCGAGATTGCTGGTACCGCTCATATCGACGACAGCAAGAAGAACCGTCATGTTGTGGTTACCGGTGTGGACGACAACGGCGCTCCCGCTGAAAAGAGCTATCTGATTCCCTTCGGTCAGCGTATTCGCATTACCGATGGTCAGCAGCTGGAAAAGGGCGATATGATTACCGAAGGTCATGCATATCCCCATGACATTCTGGCCATTAAGGGCCGCATTGCGGTTCAGAACTACCTGATTCAGGAAGTTCAAAAGGTTTACCGCTTGCAGGGTGTAGAAATCAACGATAAGCACATCGAGGTTATCGTGCGTCAGATGATGCGCAAAGTTCGTGTGGATGACGCTGGTTCCACTACTCTGATTGGCGGTGCTCTGGCCGATAAGATGGAAGTAGAAAGCCAGAACGCAGAAATTCGCGAGCGCATTGCCGCTGGTGAGCAGGGCTTGAAGGAAGCACAGTACACCTATGTACTGTTGGGTATTACCAAGGCTTCCTTGTCTACCGATAGCTTCCTGTCTGCTGCATCCTTCCAGGAAACCACCCGCGTATTGACCGAAGCCGCAATCAAGGGCAAGGTTGACCCGCTGATGGGCCTGAAAGAAAACGTTATCATCGGTAAGCTGATTCCTGCCGGTACCGGTCTGGATGAGGTAGAGGCCGAACTGATTCGTCGTGAGCAGGAAGAGCGTGGCGAAGTGCCCGCACCTGTTGTAGAATCCGAAGAGGAAACTGCACAAGACGCTGCAATCGAAGAATAAGAGCGAAAGCGTTTCATAATACCAAAAAAGTTGCCTTGCAAAATGCAGGGCAACTTTTTTTATACGGGGAAGAAAAGATATGGTTTTCCCGTTAATAAATTAGCAAATAGGGGATTTAACGCCGCTTTTTGTGGGAAAATAAAATTTCAGTGAATTGCCCAAGAATTTTTTGAAAATACTGTTGACATGGATAAATCTTATGTGTACAATAAAGTTGTTGCGCCGCTAAAGGTGCAACATTCTTTGTATGATGTTATAGCAGTACGCTGCTTTAACATAAATAGTATTAAGAAAGGAGATTAAAATGCCTACTTTTAACCAGCTTGTACGCAAAGGCCGTGAGGTGTCTGTCCGCAAGTCTACCGCTCCTGCTCTGCAGAAGAGCTACAACTCTCTGGACAAGTC
>CALWNI010000001.1 GCA_944382775.1 uncultured Allofournierella sp. | reverse complement strand
AGTTTTTCTTTCTACATTATCGGCACAAGCCTTCTTTTGAACCACGCGACTATCGCGTGGTTTTCTTTATACAAAAATCCCTCAGAGAATTTTCTCTGAGGGTACTTTTTTCCAATGATTGCAACACACTTAAAGTTTTTGTCAGAAAAAAACTTTTTCTTTGTTTCTTTACCATATATTGACATATTTTCCACGGTGGTATATAATATATATGTTAAACAAGCAAAACCTATTTTCTTGTTTAACATTCGCAACTTAATGAGAGAATTTTTAACCAAAAGGAGAGATCGAGTTATGAAATCTACAGGTATGGTACGTAAAATTGACAACTTAGGTCGTATTGTACTGCCCATCGAGCTGCGTCGTGTGCTGGAAATTGACCAGGATTCTTCCCTGCAAATCTTTGTTGAAGGCGAAGACATCATCCTGAAAAAATATCAGCCCGCATGCATCTTCTGCGGCGAGGCTAAGGGTGTAACCCAGTATAAGGGTCGCAACATCTGCAACGAGTGCCGCAAAGAAATCGGCGAACTGTAATTTCATAGCAGACCGGCATTCGCCGGTCTGCCTTTTTTTGCACAAAATCTGCCTGCACACCTTGTGTGTACAGGCAGATTTTTTTATTTCATTTTTTCAATGCGCTTTTCGCTGTTCTTTACCAGCATCATCAGGCTATTGGCATACAAGCGATAATCCTGCTCCAGGGTCTGGCTTGTCATGGCAAAGCAGGAGGTATCTTTCATTGCGGGGCCTTGTGCCACTTCTTCTCCTGCCAAAATCGCCTCCACATTTGCTTCGGCTGTATTCATTGCCGCCGAAGAATAGCCTGCCCAGCGGCCATTGCTTACACTGAAAAAGCTGGAGGTATTTTTGCTGTTGGAAGAGTACAGCAAGCGGAACATTTTATATACCGAAATGCTCAGGTAGGCACTTACCTCATTAATTAAGCCCACGTTTTGGCTTACCGCCAACTTATCAAACAAAATATTCAAGCTGTTGGAAATCAGCTTTTTATTCATGGTGGGCAAAGTGCTCCCCTTGTAAATGCTATCCTTTACGCCATCCGGATTGGGGATGTCTTCTACGCGCAGAGTTAGGCCGTTTCGGTCTGTGCTGCGGCCCAACAGATAGTCACAAGAAACATCGTAATAATCGGCTACACGAATCACAAAATCCAAGCCGCATTCACGAATGCCTTTTTCATAATGAGAAAGCAATGCCTGCGATACTCCCAAGTCCGCAGCTGCCTGCTTTTGGGTAATGCCCTGCTCTTTGCGCAGCAGAGTAATAATTCGGTTAAATTGACTTGTCATGCAATATCTCCCTCGTTTATCTCGCAGTTTCTCCTCATCTGCTTTTTCACTATAAAATCCCGTATTTCTAAATTACGTATCGTAAATTATAAAATATCAAAAACACTTTGTAAATACCATTTTCGCCAATAATCGATTTTATTTTTCATGCAACTTGTCCATATATTGACTTTAACAACTAGATATATGATAATGAAACGGTATTTCTTTCTAAATATAGTGTTTTATCCGCTTTGTTTGTAACTATTTTGTAACCAATTTCTTTGTTTTTATGGGAGGAAAACGCTTTGAAAACCTTTAAACTGCATTTAATTCGCCATGGCGTTACCCAAGGTAATTTGGACGGACTTTATGTGGGCAGCGGCACAGATTTGCCCCTGTGCGAACAGGGGCGCGAACAATTGTTACAGCTTCGCCGAGATTTTGCATATCCTCAGCCCTCTACGGTATTTACCTCGCCGCTTTTGCGTGCTACCCAAACCGTGGATTTGCTTTTCCCCAATGCGGCACACAAAATTGAAATTACCGATTTACGGGAAGCCGGTTTTGGCATTTTTGAGGGACGTAAGGTCAGTGAGCTGGTACAGGAGCCCGACTTTGTACGCTGGATGGACCCCACTTCCGGTTTTACCCCCGAACATGCCGAACCTACTCCCATGTTTCACAAACGCTGCGCCGAAACTTTAATGAAGTTATTTGAGTATATGATGAAAAGCGGCATTGAAGAAGCGGCCTGTGTAACCCATGGCGGTGTAATTATGAGCATGCTGGCACAAAAGGCCCTGCCGCAGCGTCGCCCCGAAGACTGGATGACCGACCCCGGCTGCGGCTACACCGTTCGCACCGATGCTGCCATGTGGATGCGTGATGGTCTTGTAGAAGCTGTTGATATCGTGCCCTTCGGCTATCTGGACGCAATAAGCGAATAAACCAACTATTTTTATCAATAAGCCATTTGTTTGCCCTATTTATATGGTAAACAAATGGCTTATTTTCTTCTGTAATTCCGGTAAAACGCTCCAGTTCGTCTTATCAAATCATCCTAAAAAACATTCACTATAAACACAAAAAACTATTTAATTTGTTGCAAAAAGACCAGATAATCCAAAAAAATAACCAGTTAGGTAAATATTGTTGTTTTTTTATCAATTATTCGATACAATTCAACTGTTAAATAACAAACAGCTGTTTTCCCACATTGTACAGCCAATGAGGGGTACTGCGCTGTATATTAGGATACTATTGTTTGCTTTAACAGGGATATTAAGGAAAAAAGGAGCTTTGTTACGCTATGGCAAAACAAAAGAAAAACAAAACCGGCGTTACGTTATGGTCCGTTTTAAGCTCACTGTGTGCCATTTTATTGGTTGCCGCTATCATCGGCACCAATGTGGCATTTGGTAGTGCTCAGGCCATTAACATTGCGCTGCAAGTTTCTTTGAACAAGTTTGAAAACAAAAACGAAGACGCTGTTTATTTTGAAAGTGATTTTGACAGCGTAGAAGATTTGGAAGCCCACGACAAAGAAATTGCAGAACAGCTTACCGGCGAAGGTGCTGTACTGCTTTTAAACAAAGACAATGCCCTGCCTTTGTCTGGTACCGAAAAGGTTAGCACCTTCAGCCATTCCGCTGTTGATATTGTAACCTGTGGCGGTGGCTCGGCTGACATTGACACTTCCAATGCTCCCACTTTAAAAGAAGCTTTGGAATCCCGCGGCTTTACCGTAAACCCCACTTTGTGGGATTTCTACACCACCGGTGCCGGTAAGGATTACTTCCGTACCCCTGCCAAGGGCATGAACGGTATCGAAAGCCGTGAGCAATACCATGTAAACGAGGTTCCCGTTTCGGTATACACCGATGCTGTGAAATCCAGCTTTGCCGAATACGGCGATGCTGCTATCGTTGTAATCTCCCGTTTGTCCGGCGAGCTGTACGATATGCCCATGGATGGCTTTGTGGACGGCACAAACGCTCTTGAGCTGACCCAAGAAGAAAAGGACATGCTCAAGATGGTAAATGAAAACTTCGAAAAAACCATCGTTTTAATCAACTCCGCCAACGCCATTGAATGTGACTTTTTGACCAGTGGCGAGTATGACATAGACGCCGCTTTGTGGATTGGCTACACCGGAAGCTATGGCTTAAACCCGGTTGCCGATATTCTGGCCGGCAACGTGAACCCCTCCGGCAAGCTGGTTGATACCTATGCCAACGACAACACCACTGTGCCTTCCATGGCTGATTTTTACACCAATCAGTGGGCCAATGCTAACCCCGAAACCGATTCCCGTTGGTACGCAGTTAGCCAGCTGGACGGCAATATGTTCTACACCGTATACCAAGAAGGTATCTATGTTGGATACCGCTACTATGAAACCCGCTACGAAGATACCGTAATGGGTACCGGCAACACCGCTAATTACAGCTACGCTGCCGATGTAGCCTTCCCCTTTGGCTACGGCTTGAGCTACACCACCTTTGATTGGACTGATTTCACCGCAAATTACGATGCTGCTTCGGATAGCTTCGTTGTAAATGTAACCGTTACCAACACCGGTGCAGTTGCAGGCAAAGACGTGGTTCAGATTTACTTCCAATCTCCCTATACCGATTATGACAAGGCAAACGGCATTGAAAAAGCTGCCGTTGAGCTGTGCGGATTTGACAAAACCGAGCTGCTGCAGCCCGGCGAAAGCGAAACCGTAAGCATCACCGTTCCCCGCGAAGAGCTGGCTGCTTACGACCGCAACGCAGCAAAAACCTACATTCTGGATGCCGGCGACTACTACCTGACCGCTGCCGACAACGCCCACGAAGCAGTAAACAACGTATTGGCTGCAAAGGGCTTTACCACTGAAAACGGTATGGATGCCGAAGGCAACACTGCTTTCACCTATCTGTACAACAACCCCGAATTGGATACCACAACCTACTCTGTATCCTTTGCTACCGGTGAAGAAATCACCAACCAGTTCGACAGTGCCGAGCTGGCAAACTACGGTATTGATGTAACCTATCTGAGCCGCAGCGACTGGCAGGGCACCTGGCCCAAAAGCATGGCCGGTTTGGAAGCAAGCGAAGAAATGATGGAAGGCCTGTACAACTATCAAACTTACCAGCCTTCTACCGAGGGTACTATGCCCACCATGGGTGCCGATAACGGCATGACCCTGGCCATGATGATTGGCAAAGATTTCAACGATCCCGACTGGGACAAGCTGCTGGATCAGGTTACCTTTGAAGAAATGGCAACCTTGATTGGCAAGGGCTTCCATAACACCGCTTTGATGACCAGCATCTCCAAGCCTGCTACCGTAGACGACAACGGTCCTCAAGGCTTTACCCAAACTTTGACTGGTGTTTCGGTTTGTCATGCTGCTTACAGCGACGAAAACATTATGGCTGCCACTTGGAACGTGGAGCTGATGGAAGAAGTGGGCAAGTGCATCGGCAACGATATGCTTGACCTGGGTGCTACCGGTCTGTACGGCCCCGCTATGAACATTCACCGCAGTGCTTACGCCGGCCGTAACTTTGAGTATTACTCCGAAGATGCATTCCTGTCCGGTAAAATTGCCGCTTTCGAAATCAAGGGCATTCAGTCCAAGGGTGTTTATGTTTACATCAAACACTACGCTTTGAACGATGCCGAAACTCACTGCCGTAACCTGGCTGTTTGGGCCAACGAGCAGGCCATTCGTGAAGTTTATCTGGATGCCTTTAAGCATGCTGTAGTAGAAGGCGATGCACACAACGTAATGAACTCCTTCTCTCGTATTGGTACCATTTGGACCGGTGCACACGAAGGCTTGATGACCAATGTGCTGCGCGGCGAATGGGGCATGGATGGCTTTGCTATCACCGACTTCTCCGGCAACTCGATGTTTGCTGCTTACGGCCTGTACTTAAAGAGCTTTGACGTTGCTCACGGCTTGCTTGCCGGTACCGATACCTGGGATAGCTCTGCGGAACAGTGGACCAATGACCTGATGACTCTGTATCGCAACGATCCCTCCATTGTTAACGCTATGCGTAACGCAACCCACCGCATTCTGTATACCGTTGCAAATTCCAACGCAATGAACGGCATCGATGCAGATACCCGCATTGTAGCGGTTACTCCTTGGTGGCAAACCGCCCTGATTGCACTGGATATTGTTCTGGGTGTACTGCTGGTTGGCAGCGTTGCAATGTTGGTTCGCTCGATTCGTAAGAAAAAATCAATGAAGCAGCAACAGCTGTAATATTTTAAAAAGAAGTTCTCTGATTCAATCAGAGAACTTCTTTTTTATGTTCATTGTATCGCATTCGATAAAAATGCTTTTATCTTTGGATTTTCCGAACACTCAAAAATCTGTTGCGGAGTTCCCTGTTCTTCAATTTTTCCATCTGCCATAAAAACAACCCAATCCGAAACCCTGCGTGCAAACTCCATTTCATGGGTTACCACAATCATGGTGGTGTGCTGCTCTTTTAATTCTAAAATTACCCGCAACACCTCACGGGTCAGTTCTGGGTCAAGGGCACTGGTTGGTTCATCAAAACATAAAACATCCGGTTCCAGTGCAAGAGCGCGGGCAATGGCAACCCGCTGCTGCTGACCACCCGAAAGCTGGCAAGGATAGGAGTTCATCCGCTCCTGCAAGCCCACTTGCGCAAGCAATGCCTTTGCCTTTTTTTCAATCTCCTGCCGCTCCGACCGTGTCAGACCTTTTTTCTTTTTTTCCTGTAACAACAATTTAGGGGCCAGCATTACATTCTGCAAGGCCGTATACTGAGGGAACAGGTGAAAACTTTGAAACACCAGCCCAAAATGAAGCCTCTCTTGGCGGGACGGTTCTTTTTCGCCCGCTTTCCACAAAACGGTACCGTTCAAAGAAATTTGTCCCTCATCGGCTTGTTCTAAAAAATTCAAACACCGCAGCAAGGTGGTTTTGCCACTGCCCGAAGAACCGATAATGGACACAACCTGCCCCTGCTCTAGGGTAAAACTCACCCTTTTAATACTTTTGTATCGGCAAACTGTTTTTTTATGTTTTCAACCTGCAACATAAACAACCCTTATCCTTTGTAATAGTCCAATTTCTTTTCGGCAAAACGGAACAGTAAGGTAATCAAGCCACTGAAAACTAAGTAAAACAAACCGGTATAAAACAGAGGCCAAATCAGACCATACTGTGCAAAATGTTCGGCATTCTTCAAAATTTCCACCACACCGATGACCCGTGCCAGCGAGGTATCCTTTACCAATGTAATAACCTCGTTGCCCATCGATGGCAAAATCCGCTTGATAACCTGAAGCAGCACAACATGGAAAAACACCTGCTTTCGGTTTAAGCCCAGCACTGCTCCCGCCTCATACTGGCTTTGGGAGATGCTTTGTATTCCGCCGCGATAAATCTCGGAAAAATACGCCGCATAGTTAATCACAAAGGCAACCAACGCAGCTGCCATGCGTGAGGAGCCAAGTTGTACCCCAAACACAAGCCCCGGCACATAAAATACAATGAAAATTTGCAGCATCAACGGGGTACCTCGAATGACCCATACAAACATACGGGTAACCCAACGGATCGGCAAAAATCGACTCATTGACCCAAAGGCAACCACCAACCCCAGCGGAACTGCCAACGCCAAGGTAACAAAAAACAAGATACAGGTGTTACCAAATCCTTGCAGCAGCTCCACATTGACCTGCCAAAAATCCATGGTACATTCTCCTTTCGGCGTATGCCTGCCTTACTGTGCCTTCAGTGTAACCATAACCGAAGGATATTTTTCCTGCAATTTTTGCAATGTGCCATCGTTTGCAAGCTCTTGCAACGCTTCGTTGACCTTTGCCACAGTTTCGGGGCTATCTTTGCGGAATCCAATCCCATACTCTTCTTTGGACAGCTTAATTCCCGGAACAATCATCAGGTCAGAAAAATCCGTACCATCGCCCACCGATGCCAACGCCATAACACCATCCAGAACCGCCACATCCAAGGTACCTGCCTTTAGCTCCAACAAGGTATTCCGCTGGGCTGTTAGGCTTGTAACCTCTGCTTGTGACAAGTTTTCATCTTGCTGCACGGTGGTTTCGCCGGCACTACCTGCTTCCACACCGATGCGCGCTTTTGTCATATCCGCGGTTGTTTTGTATTTGTCCGCATCTTCTTTGCGGATAACACAGGCCTGGTAATTTTCGCTGTACGGAACCGAAAAATCAATGTTACTCTTTAGCTCTTCCAAAATGGTCATACCGTTCCATGCACAATCAATCCGTTTGGAGTTCAACTCCATGACCTTATTTTCCCAATCGATTTCTACAAATTCCGGGGTAACACCCAACTTTTCGCACACTGCCTTTGCCAGCTCGGTGTCAAAACCAATCAAATTTCCGTTTTCATCGGTATAATTCATTGGTTCAAACACCGTATATCCAATTACCAGCGTTCCTTTTTGCTGAATATACGCCCAATCGCTTGCTTTTTGTCCGCAACTGCTGAACAAAAGGCCTGTTACTATCGCCACCAATAGTACCGCAATCCATCGTTTCATCAAGCTTACCCCTTTCGTATCGCTTTATCAATTTATTTTACTAAAGCATAGCACAGTTTTTTCTCTTTTGCAAGCCTTGTCATTTGTTTTTTACAAAAGAAAAAAAGCAGTTTTCTCAAAAGGAAAACTGCTTTTTTCTTTTATTCTGTGGGTGCTGCCTCGGAATTCACTTCCGCTTGTGGCTCTGCTGTAGGCTGTGGGGTTGCAAGCGGTTGCGGTGCTTGGGGCAAGCTTTGCTCTACACCGCTTGCATCCAACAAACGCAGGCTTTGCCCTTCAAATCCGCCGTAAACGCCCAAATAGGTTCTGCCGGGCTCTACCTTCAACATGGTTCCGTTCTGGTCAAACAGTTGCAGCGGCTGCTCTGCATTGCCCTTTTCCCAAGAAATCACCTGGCAACCACCTGCCGAAAGATACAAGCCTTGTCCGCCGCTTAAATCGTATTCACGGGTAACACCATTGTCTTTGTAGCCGCTGGATGCCATTAACAAGATCACATTGCTGAATCGAACCTGGCTATCTTCCGCCTTATTTGCATCGGTTTGATTTGCATCCCCGTCCATCAGATAATACCGCTGGTCGGTTGTTTCATACACCAGCCGTGCAGTGCGTTCGCTGCCATAGGTGATATCCAATTCATAGCCCTGAGTGTTTTGCGGTGTGCTACCCTGAGCAAAGGCAAAAAAGCTGTGAGGCTGCCCCTCGGTGGTTTGACCGTATTTCCCTAACGCATTGGCAATCAAATCTTTATGTGCATACCAGCTATATTGTTCGGGATAAATTTTAGCACGCTCACTGTCCAAGTCATAGGCGCCTGTTCCAGCATAGATGCCGTCTAGCGGTTGATAGGAATAATAATTCAGCAAGTTGGATGCATATACATCGCTGCCAATAAACATGGGAATTGCTTCAATTGGCATTACCAGCTGCAAAAACAAGTCCCGCGCTTGTCCCACCGGCCCCGCTTTTGATACCGCTTCTGCTCCGTCGTATACTGCCATCAGCCAGGTATTTTGTCCTTCGGTATTGGCTTCAATCAAAAGGTCTGCATCACCGGTTCCCCATTGTGGCCACGCTGCCTTTTGGTTATACATCATAACTGCCACCGGCCGTTGGTTGGTAATTTGTGTATCCCGTCCGGTAAGTGCACTTTTGCCTTGTTCGGGCATTGGCATAGTGTTTTCCGCTTGTACCAGTGCGGTTTTTGGTTGCTCAGTTGGTTCTGCGCTCATTTGCTCAACAGACTGCCCTTGTGATGTTGTACTACTTGCTAGGCTATCGTTTTGTTGAGAACCACAGGATGCCAACATCCCACACGCCAACAAAAGTGCCATTGTTTTTTTGAACGAATTCATCCGTAACTTTCCCCCTCATTCAAAACAGGGCCTGCCAAACGGCAGGCCCCGAACATCAATCTTCACTTTCAACAAAGGTTTCGCTAACCGGTGCTTCCTGGGTATTCTGAGCATTTGCCAAAGCTTCCCACTGGAAATTAATGGCTTCGTCTACATCTACTACAGTAACATAGCTTTTGCCGCAGTTGATTTCAATGGGCTCTTGGGTATCAAAGCTTACCAAACGCAGGGTTTCCAAGTCGGTGCCTTTTTCCCAACGAATCTTTTCAATCTTACCGCCATAGCAATAGTAACCTACGCCGCCCCAGCTGTACTCTGCATATTGCAAGTCCTTTTGGTCGCCGGGATAGGTATAAATATCGGTAAACAAAACGATAACATTATCAAATGCCAGCTGTTGGTCATTGTTTTCATCAATGGTATCGCGGTAGTTGCCCAAGCTGGAGTAATACTGCGACATCTTGTACTGACCCAAGCTTGCATCGTAGTCAAAGCGGGTGCGGTAGCTTTGAGAATGGCGAATGGTTACACGCTCGGCGGTGTTATCACCATCGATGAATTTGCCTTCGGGAATAACCGCAGGTTCACGATAATCCACAAAATTGAAGAAGGTGGAATGATAGGTACGCTGATCATCCACATTGTTATCCTTTACATACTGTGCAATGCGTTCGCCGTTGGTGTAAGCGGTATGCTCGGTTGCTACGGTTTTGCCTGCCCAGTTGTATCGCTGATAGTTGCGATAAATCAAGTTAGCCGCATACTTGCCTTCCAGGTTCCACTCGTCGTAATCATAGTTTTTGATATACTCCGCCTGCTTTACGCTTTCGCCAATGTGAACATACAGAGGCTGCCAAGGCAAAACCAAGCGGAAAAACTGGTCACGAGCCGAACGAACCGGGCCAATATCCGGAATGCTGTTATAATCGGTAAACAGAGCCATAAAGCGGGTAATGCCGCCTTCTACCTTAATTTCAAACAGCATATCCGCAGCAGACAAACCGCGCTGAGGACGGCACTCGGTAATGTTGTTTACCATAACTGCCGCAATGCGCTGGCCTTCGGGATAGTCTGAATTTTTTTCGTATCCAGTCAGCACATTGGCTTCGTAAGGTGCAGCTGTGGGTTCCGGGGCCGAACTTGTCTGGGTTTTGTCCTCATTGGTTGTATCATTGCCTGCAACATTTTTATTGCCGCAACCGGTAAACACGCCCAAAGTCAGCACAAGTGCCATTGCAATGCTTAGAAATCGCTTCATATCTTCCTTCTCCATATCCTTTATTTTATAACGGTAAACGCACAGCATTTGCCGCAAACTGTCGGTCATTGACCTTTTCATTGTACTCCCGGTCTTTTTTGTTGTAAAGCAATTGCACTGCTTTTAAACATTTTCACCAAACCGGTTGACAAAATTTTATCCAATCCACCCAACAAATAGCGATTGATGGTTGATTTATTATTATAATACCCTATTTGGTATGTTTTTGTAAACACTTTGTAATTTCTAAGCAATTTTATTCTTCTGTGCAGTATTGATTTTTTAACACTTCCATTAGGGCACGCAGCCGTTCATCTTTTAAACAATAGCACACATATTGCCCTTGCTTTGTGGCATCCACCAGACCGCCACTGCGCAATTTTTGCAAATGCTGGGATAATGCCGGTACCGTAATGTTAGGAACTTCTTTTGCAAGTTCGCCCACCGTCATTGGTTTTTGCAGCAATGCACATAAAATCAAAAGTCTGTTTTCGTTGGATAACTGACGCATAAGCTCAGCAATTTTGCGTGCTTTTTCGCGCATGGCAATTTCTCCTTTGCTGTTACGGCGTTTTGTTGCAACTGCACTCACAACTATAACGCGCTTGGGTTTCGTTTTTCTTCATTTTACCCACTTTTATTTTGCTAATCAACTGGGTCATGGTTCCCATGGGGCAAAAAACGCACCAGCTGCGCGGTTTAAAGATGAGCATAACCAGAATACCAATCAAAGTGGATGTTAGCATCAAGCTATAAAATCCGAATGCAAATTGTGCCATCCATGTGGGCAAAGCAGTGCCGTGATAAGCCCAGTGCCAAGGCAAGCGGAAGGTCCAAAATAAGGTTACAAACTCTTTTAGGCTCTGTGCGCCTGCCCCCACTAAATAAGTGGTAAACAGCATTTGAAAAAACATAGCAAAAAAGAAAATCAAAAATCCGTAACGGAAAATGGGCGAAACCATCCAGCGTGGAGTTGGTCGATTGCGTGACAACTTTAATTTGGTTCCCAGTAAACTTAAAAATTGTCCACGGTCACAATAGCGGTTGCAATATAATTTTCCGCCCCCAAAAATTGCAATGACCAATGGAACAGAAAAGAAAATCATGCCAAGCCAAGCAAACATAATATTAAAGAATCCAAGCCCCAGATAAATGGGGGTTACAATCCATAAAAAATCATACCAATGTTTTTTCTGTTTCATTGTGCGTTCTCTCTTTCCATTAATACAATTGCCCCTGCCGGACATTCTTTTTCACATTTTCCGCAGCCTACGCATTGTTCCAAATTCACCTGTGCTGCCACCCCGTGCCAAATCGAAATTGCTTGCATGGGGCAAACCTTTACACAGCAACCACAAGCAACGCAGTTTTGTGATACCTGTGCACATCGTTTTGATTTCATCTTACTCCTCCTAAGTTATTTAAGCATTTAATTAAATACTAATATATATTACAGCATTTTGCAATGGTTTTCTTTTGCAAATAGGCCCTTACAAACCTGTAAAAAACTTTTTTAAAAAAACTAAAAAAAATTTCAAAAAACCTGTTGACACTTTCATAAATGCTTGCTATAATAAACGAGCTGAGAAAAACAGCGGTGAGAGCCATTAGCTCAGTCGGTAGAGCATCTGACTTTTAATCAGAGGGTCTGGAGTTCAAGTCTCCAATGGCTCACCAAAAAACCTTACCATTCGGTAAGGTTTTTTCTTTTTTACAAATACTCTAGTAACAAAAAACGCCCAGTGTGTACTGGGCGTTTTCTTTTATAGCAAAAGCTTATCGCTCTTTGGTTGCAATCTCTTTCAAGATTTGTGCCAAGAAAGCATCTACCGTCATAACGCCGGCTTTTTCTTCCTTGCGAGCACGTACCGCAACCAGACCTTCTTCCATTTCCTTGTCGCCTACAACCAGCATGTAAGGAATCTTTTTCAGCTGAGCTTCACGAATCTTATAGCCCATCTTCTCGCTGCGGTAGTCGGTTTCTACACGAATACCGGCAGCCTCTAACTGCTCATGCAGCTTGCGGGCATACTCGTGCTGACGGTCGGTAATGGGGATAATCTCTACCTGAGTGGGCATCATCCAGGTGGGCAGTGCACCTGCGTATTTCTCCAGCAGCAATGCCAGAGTACGCTCGTAGCAGCCAATGGAAGTACGGTGAATGATGTAAGGAGTATGCTCCTGACCGTCTTCGCCCACATAGGTCATGCCGAACTTTTCTGCAAGCAGCATGTCAATCTGAATGGTAATGAGGGTATCTTCTTTACCAAATACGTTCTTGATTTGGATATCCAGTTTGGGGCCGTAGAATGCAGCTTCGTCCACACCGACCTTGTAGTCCAGACCCAGATGGTCCAGAATCTTCTTCATCAAGCCCTGTGCTTCTTCCCACTGCTCGGTGGTGCCTTCGTACTTGTCCTTACGGTTGGGGTCCCACTGGCTAAAGCGGTAGCTTACGTCTTCGCCCAAGCCCAAGGTATCCAGCATTTCTTTTGCCAGCTCCAAGCAGCCGCGGAACTCTTCTTCCAGCTGGTCGGGACGAATGACCAGGTGGCCTTCGCTGATGGTAAACTGACGCACACGAATCAAACCGTGCATCTCGCCGGAATCCTCGTTGCGGAACAAGGTAGAGGTTTCACCCAAACGCATGGGCAAATCACGGTAGCTGCGCTTGCGGTTCAGGTAAACCTGATACTGGAAGGGGCAGGTCATGGGGCGCAGTGCAAAGCATTCCTTGCTTTCGTCATCTGCATCGCCCAGAATGAACATGCCGTCACGGTAGTGGTCCCAGTGGCCGCTGATTTTGTACAAATCACGCTTTGCCATTAAGGGAGTTTTGGTTAACAGGTAACCACGCTTTTGCTCGGTATCCTCTACCCAGCGCTGCAACAGCTGAATAACACGGCTGCCGTTGGGCAACAGAATGGGCAGACCCTGACCAATGCTGTCAACGGTGGTGAAGTACTCCAGTTCACGGCCAATCTTGTTGTGGTCGCGCTTCAGTGCTTCTTCCTGCTGTGCCACATAGGCTTCCAGCTCGCTTGCTTTGGGGAACGCAATGCCATAAACACGGCACAAACGGTCCTTGCTGGAATCACCGCGCCAGTATGCGCTGGTTGCCTGGCGCAGTTTTACCGCTTTCACCACACCGGTGCTCATCAGGTGAGGACCTGCACACAAATCGGTGTAATCGCCTTGGGTGTAAACACTCAGTTCCCAACCCTTTTCGGCATACTCTTCCAACAGCTCCAGCTTATAGGGCTGGTTTGCAAACATCGCACGGCCTTCTTCCAAGGTGATGATTTTCTTTTCTACGGGCAAATCTTCCTTGGCGATTTTCTTCATCTCGGCTTCAATGGCGGGGAAATCATCGGGAGTGAAGGGCTTTACGCCGCCCACATCGTAATACCAGCCATCTTCCAAAGAAGGACCGATGCCAAAGTGTGCTTCGGGGTACAGGCGCTGAATGGCCTGTGCCATCATATGGGCTGCGGTGTGCCAAAATGCCTGCTTGCCCTCTTCATCTGCAAAAGTCAAAATCTCCAGGCTGCAATCTTCGGTTAATGCGGTGCGCAAATCGCATACCTCGCCGTTTACCTTTGCTGCGCATGCACTTTTGTACAAGCCCATACCGATGCTTTTTGCCACATCGGCCGCAGATACGCCGGCTTCAAACTCTTTGATTGTGCCTTTTAAATCCACGTGAATCATTGTTATAACCTCCCGTTTTGTTTGCCTTTCGGCAATAAAAAATGCCCCATCCCGTAAAACAATCACGGGATGAAGCATGTATCACATTGCTCCACGGTTCCACCCGAATTGCACGCCATGGCGTGCCCACTCGTTTGGGCGATAACGGGCCCTTGCCGGCAGAGGTTCACCCCTGCACTCCGCGGTGGTAAGCAACAGCAACAACGCAACGCAGCCGCTTTCAGCACACTGCTTTTTGGGGCAGCGGCGGCCTTCTCTTTCGTGTTTGTTTGCCGGCTCATGTCCGCATCTACGTTTTTGCGGGATAGGTTTACACACATCATATACCCACTTGGCCCAGATGTCAATATTTCTTGACAATTTATGAACTCTTTATTAAAATAAATAGTACGTATATTAGATGATTTATCGCAGGGTTTTCCCTGCTTTTTTGGAATATTTGCAACAAGATATTACCGATTGTTGCACATGCTCTTATCTGAATTTATAAACACCAACTCCTTTTCCCCGGCCGCATTTTGCGTGACGGGGTCAAATTGTGTGCGCTATAAATTTATTTTTCAAAAGCCGGAATCTTGCAGAGCAATCATCTCAGATACCATTTTTATTTGAGGAGTTGAAACCATTGCCAACTGTCATTACAGCATTGATTGTGGTCATTGCGATTGCCATTGGTGTTGCTGCCGGATTTTTTTGGGGCAGCAATTATCGCCGCAAAACTGCAGAAGCTAAAATCGGTAGCGCCGAAGACGAAGCCAAACGCATTGTAAACGACGCGATTAAAACAGCCGAACAAAAGCGCAAAGAAACCATTATTGAAGCAAAAGACGAAGCCCTGCGCATGAAAAGCGAGGCTGACAAAGAAATTAAAGAACGCCGCAGCGAGCTAAGCCGCCAAGAGCGCCGCTTGGACCAGAAGGAGGAAACTCTGGACAAAAAGGTGGCTGCTATGGAGCAAAAAGAAGAAGAGCAGCGCCGCCGCAGCGAGCTGGTAGAAGCCAAGCTGGACGAACTGGAGCAATTAAAGTTGCGCCAGATGGAAAAGCTGGAAACCATTGCAGGCTTAACCCAAGAGGATGCAAAACAGCTGCTGCTGAATCGCTTGGATCAGGAGCTGACCCACGAAAAAGCAATGCGTGTTAGTGCTTACGAGGCAAACCTGAAAGAAGAGTGCGACACCATGGCACGCGAGATGATTGGCCAGGCCATTGCACGCTGTGCTGCCGACCATTCCAGCGAAGCTACCGTTAGCGTAGTTCCCCTGCCCAACGACGAAATGAAGGGCCGCATCATCGGCCGCGAAGGTCGCAACATCCGTGCTCTGGAAACTGCAACCGGTGTTGACCTAATCATTGACGATACCCCCGAGGCAATCACCCTATCCAGCTTTGACCAGGCACGCCGTGAGGTTGCCCGCATGACACTGGAACGTCTGATTTCTGACGGACGCATTCACCCTGCCCGCATTGAGGAAACCGTTGAAAAATGCCGCCGTGAGCTGGAGCTTTCCATGAAGCGTGAAGGCGAACGCGCCGTAATGGAAGTTGGCATTCACGGCATCCACCCCGACATTGTAAAGCTGTTGGGCCGTTTGAAGTTCCGCACCAGTTTTGGTCAGAATGTATTGAACCACTCTTTGGAAGTTGCTTACTTATCCGGTTTGCTGGCTTCCGAAATGGGTCTGAACGTTACCCAGGCTCGCCGTGCCGGCTTGCTGCATGACATTGGCAAGGCACTGGACCACGAAATCGAAGGCAGCCACGTACAAATCGGCGTGGAAGTTGCCCGCAAGTATAAAGAAAACCCCGCCGTTATCCATGCCATTGAGGCACACCACGGCGATGTGGAACCCAAAACTCCGCTGGCCTTTATTGTTATGGCCGCCGACGCAATCAGCGCAGCTCGTCCCGGTGCTCGCCGTGAGAATCTGGAAAGCTACATTAAGCGTTTGGAAAATCTGGAGGAAATCAGCTGCAGCTTTGAGGGCGTTGAAAATGCCTTTGCTGTGCAGGCCGGCCGTGAAGTTCGCATCATGGTAAAACCCGATGCCATTGCCGACGACCAGCTGATTCTGCTGGCTCGCTCGATTACCAAAAAGATTGAGGAAGAACTGGATTATCCCGGTCAAATCAAGGTTAACGTAATCCGCGAAAGCCGTGCAATTGAATATGCAAAATAAAAAAGAGCCGCTCGTTTGAGCGGCTCTTTTTCTTTGCTTTTGTTTAGCCTTGGCAGCCCCACTCGTCCCAATCGCCAAAATCTTCAACACTGGCAATGCGGGTCGGGTCCAGCTTTCCGTTTTCATCCAGCGGCTTTTCTACTGCACCCAGTGCAACCGGGTTGGGGTTGGGCCCACGGTCCGGGCGTTGGGGGTATGCCACCGTTTGTTCTTCTTTTTGTTCGGCAGCCTGTGCTGCGGGCTCCTCTGTTTCCTGCGGAATCTCCACATACTCGCCTTCAATATGCTCGCTTTTATTGTAATCGCTCAGCAACTTATATGCCACTGCACCAGCAGCCACACCAAGACCAATCGAAAGTAAACGTCGAATAAAACCCATGGGGTTGTTCCTCCTTTGTATTCTGTATCAAGTAGTATAGCATAGCTTTGCATAAGGTGCAAACCACAAAACAATATTTTAACCAATCCTAAATCTGGTAAAGTGTACACACATTGATTATAATAATTACCATTAAACTGTAGTTCCTAAATTTAAACGGTATCTAACTTTATTTTAAAATCCAAAGGAGAAAATTTTATTGTATGAAAAACATCCTACTAAAACAAAGAACACCAAGCATTGCAGAATACATTCAACTAAGAACTTCCATTGGCTGGAAAATACTCCCCGAAGATAAAATAAAAGCAGGATTAGAACATTCAACCTACTGTATTTGCGCAGAAGATAACGGTAAGATCGTTGGGTTTGGAAGAATCGTGGGCGATGGTGCCACCGTATTTTATATTCAGGATATCATGGTAATGCCATCCTATCAAAAACATAAAATCGGTACACGAATTATGGAAAATATCATGGAATATATGAAGGAGCATTCCACACAAGGTGCAATTATTGGTTTGATTGCAATTTCTGAACTGGATGGATTCTACCAAAAGTTTGGTTTTGCATACAACGAACACAATCGCTTTTATCGATATAACTAAAAAGCCCGGCAAATGATTTTTGCCGGGCTTTTTATGCGTCTTATCTTGTTAGCTAAAGGTTACCACGTCTTTTTTCAAGGGCTGTGCTGCCTGCACATCCAATGCGGTCAAAACGGGGCCTTCGCCGTTAAACAGCGGATGGAACTGCACCCGTACTTTTGCGGTAATTTTAATCCAGCTACGCTGTGCCAGTTTTTTCGCCTCGTCATATTTGCAGGGGAATCCCACAAACTGAATGTCATCCACACAGCAGGTCATAGCAAAGCGACCGGGCACAAACTGATTCTGCCCTACTCTCGGAGTTTGGCACACCTGCGCAGTAAAGCGCACGGTTTTTCCTGCATACTTTTTGGGGTCCTCGCTGGCATCCAGATACCAGATACCAAAATCTTCATCGCCGATTTCAATGACATCCGCTTCGATATCAAAGGGCAGTTCATCGGGAATCTGGTCGTATTCCACGCTGCCGTCGGTGTATTCGTAGGCAATGTCGCATCGGCGGCTTGCTTGCCGAACCGCTTTATGGATAAACTCCCGATCCTCTTGGTTGGGTACTGCGTCGGCACGGTTCACAATTAGCAATTCGCTTTGTGCAAACTTGTCCAAAAACAGTTGCCGCATGTTGTCAAAATACACACGGAAGGTGTTGGCATCGGCCGTTAAGATGCTTTGATAAACAATCCAATTTTCAGGAATTGCCGCCATGAATTCCTGCACCATCCACATGCCGTTGTACTCCACAACAGCACGGGTTGCACCGCTTTTTTCCAATAGCTGTTGCAGATATTCGGGATTCAGCTGGCTTTTATCTTCCAGAACTTCAACGGTTACCCCGCCAAAGGCGAATTTTTCGGGTTCGTATTCTTCTTCGCCCTCTTCACAAACCAACAACAAGGTCTTTTCGCCCGAATCAAATTTCGGGTCTTCCATGGTTTCTTGAATAAATTTGGTCTTTCCGCTTTCTAAAAAGCCCAAAAACAGATAAACTGGAATTTCTTTCAAGGGATATTTCCTCCTTGGCTTTCTATTTTGCTGTGCCATTAAGACAGCTGGAACAACTCGCCCAAGGCATTTTCGTCCAATTTCGAGCCAATTACGCACAACCGACCGGTTACATCGGCAGCACCGGTGCGCACATTGCCTTCACCGGGAACATAGTCAAAGTAAACCCAGTTTTCTTCACCGGGCAAAATGCCTTTTGCACGCAGAACCATGCCGTATTTTCCGCTGTCCAGTGCATCCAAAGCCTGGCGAATCTCGGCTTCTGTAAAGGTACGTGCAGTTTCACGGCCCCAACTGGTAAAAACTTCGTCCGCATGATGATGCCCGTGGTCATGTCCACAACCACAGCCGCAGCTTTCGCCGTGCTCATGATGATGTTCATGCTCGTGATGGTGTCCGCAGCCGCAACCCTCGCCGTGCTCATGATGATGCTCATGCTCGTGGTGATGGCCACAGCCGCAGCCCTCGCCGTGCTCATGGTGGTGCTCATGCTCGTGGTGATGGCCGCAGCCGCAGCCCTCGCCGTGCTCATGGTGATGCTCATGCTCGTGGTGACGGCCACAGCCGCAGCCTTCGCCGTGTTCATGGTGATGCTTTGCCTGTCCGGCTGCTTCCTCCAGCAGTTCTTTTACAAAATCACGCTTGGACTCCATCGCTTCCACAATCTGCTGACCGGTCAACTGCTCCCAGTCGGTGGTGATAATGGTAGCTTCGGGGTTCTTTTCGCGAATCATAGCAACCGCACGGGCAACCTTTTCTTCGCTTGTGCTGCCGGTACGGCTCAAAATAATGGTATTGGCATGACCGATTTGGTCGTTGTAGAACTCACCAAAGTTTTTCATGTACAAGCGAACCTTGTTTACGTCCGCCACAGTAATAAAGCTGTTTAGGCTTACTTCCCGCTCCTGTGCAATGGCCTGTACTGCCTTGGTTACATCGCTCAGTTTGCCAACGCCGGAAGGCTCAATCAAAATGCGGTCGGGGGTATATTCATCAATTACCTTTTTCAGTGCCTCGCGGAAATCGCCCACCAAGCTGCAGCAGATACAGCCGGAGTTCATTTCGGTAATCTGCACGCCGGCCTCCTTTAAAAAGCCCCCGTCAATGCCAATTTCACCAAATTCATTTTCTACCAATACCAGCTTTTGGCCTGCATAGGCTTCGGCAATTAACTTTTTAATCAATGTGGTTTTTCCTGCGCCCAAAAAGCCAGAAAAAATATCAATTTTTGTCATGATCAGGTTCTCCTTTGTATGCCTTTTCAGGTAAATCTTTTGTATTCAAACAAGAAATTTTTTCTGTTAATCTCTGATTGTTATTATACTCTCTTTGTCAAGTATAAACGAGTAAAATAGAACAAACTTTTTTCTTATTCTTGCTTTTTTTAAAGAACACCTTTTCATTTTCGCTTTACAATGCTAAAATAAAAAAAGCTTATTGTTTGCGGCACCCCAATTGGTTTGCCGCCTGAAAAGAGGTATCTGCAATGAAAACAACAAACGAAAAAATTTCGCTGCTGCGTTCTGCTATGAAAGCAGCCGGCGCAAACGCCTGTTTGATTCCTTCTTCTGACCCTCACGCCAGCGAATATCTACCAGATCACTGGGCTGCCCGCAGCTATTTTTCCGGCTTTACCGGCAGCATGGGCACTCTTGTTGTAACCGAAACCGAAAGTGCTCTTTGGGCCGATGGCCGTTATTTTATCCAAGCGGAACGTCAGCTTGCCGGCAGTGAAATTCAATTGCAGCGCATGGGCGTTGCCGGTGTACCCACCGTAATCCAGTACTTAAAAGAAAAGCTGGGCGAAGGCCAGGTATTGGCATTGGACGGTATGGTGACCCCCACTTCTTTGGTGCAAGACCTACAAAATGCACTTGCCGAAAAAGGCGCAAGCATTCTGTCGGTTGATTTGGTGGAAGGCAATTGGGAAAACCGCCCCGCCGTTCCCGCCACACCGGCATGGCTGCTGGAGGAATCCTACGCCGGTTTGTCGGCAGCAGAAAAACTGACCGCCGTTCGTCAAAAACTCACCGAAGCCAAGGCAAGTGCCATGGTCGTAACCCGTTTGGACAGCGTTGCTTGGCTGCTGAATCTGCGCGCATCGGATATCGACTGCACCCCCTTTGCACTGGCTTACTGCTTTATCACTGCCAGTGCTGCTACCCTGTTTATCAATCAGGCCCGTTTGCCGCAGCAAGCGGCTGAGGAGCTACGCCGCCAGGGTGTTACCATTGAAGATTACGACAACATTCTGGGTACAATTACCGGCCATCATCATGAATGCACCGTTTTGGTGGATACTGCCGGCACCAACTGGGCGGTTTACAGCGCTTTGAACAACAACCCCAACATTACCGTTCTGCCCGGTGTTGACCCCATTCAGGAGTTAAAAGCCATCAAGAACCCCACCGAAATCAAAAACATCAAAAATGCCCATGTAAAAGACGGCATTGCCATGGTTCGCTTCCAGATTTGGCTGGAGGAACAGATGGCTGCCGGGGCAACCGTAACCGAAGTTGACATTGAAACCAAACTGTTGGAGCTGCGTGCTGCTCAGCCCGGCAACTTGGGTGCAAGCTTTGATACCATTGCTGCCTACGGCGCAAACGCTGCCATGATGCACTATCACGCCACTCCCGACCAGTGTGCTACCTTAGAAGCCCGCGGCTTGCTGTTGGTAGACAGCGGCGGACAGTATCTGGACGGCACCACCGACATCACTCGTACCTATGCCATGGGCGAGCTGACCGAAAACGAGCGCAATTACTACACCTATGTATTGAAAAGCCATATCGATTTGTCCAAGCTGCAATTTATGGCAGGCTGCACCGGCGGCAATCTGGACGTAATGGCTCGCGCTGCTGTTTGGCAGCATGGAATTGATTACCGCTGCGGTACCGGCCACGGTGTTGGCTTCCTGGGCGGCGTTCACGAAGGCCCCCAAAGCCTGCGCATCAACAACCATGTTGTATTCAAACCCGGCATGATTGTTACCAACGAGCCCGGTGTTTACGAAGAGGGCGAAGTGGGCATTCGTATTGAAAACGAATTGCTGTGTGTAGAGCGTGTCAACAACCAGTATGGTCAGTTCCTTGGTTTTGAAGCCGTTACCTACTGCCCCATTGATTTGACCCCTGTACGCAAAGAACTGCTTACCGCCGACGAAATCGCTTGGCTCAACCAGTTCCATGCCGCTACTTATCAAGCACTTGCTCCCCATTTAACCGAGGCCGAAGCACTTTGGCTGCAACAAAAAACACAGCCGTTGGTTTAACGCTTCTTTTCCCTGTTCGGCATTCCACGAACAGGGATTTTTTTATTTTTAAGCATTTTATTTTTTGCTTAATTTGGCATTTTTCAAAAAATTGAAACAACTCTTCATTACAAATTACGCTATAATATAACATATATCTTAATATGTAAGGAGTATGTCTATGGATCAACAACCCTCCAGTTGGCATTTTCATGCGGATAAGCCCAATGGAAAGAAAAGGAAAGTTTCGGCACGCACGGTTTCACAAAACACAACATTTCGCAAAAGTACCGCTTCTTCTGCCAAGCAGCAACGCATTTCAACCGAATCTTCTGCTTTTCGTAAAACAGCTGCTCCGCACCGTTCCGCCGTTGCAACTGCTGTGCGCCGCAAATCAATTCCTTTGCCTAAAATTGCAGCTGCCGTTGCTTGTGTTGCAGTAATTGGCTGTGGTATTTGGTTTGCAAAAGAACATATTCCCAATTTACTTTCATCGGTCGGCAGGCAACAATCCAGTTTGTCCGGCGATAATACCGTTTTGAAAGACATTGGCGGAACCTGCGTGATTCGTTCCGGCGAAGAAAAACTGCCCCAAGCCATTCAGCAAGCCTTAAAAACCTGGTTTGTTACCACCTTTAATGCAACCGCACAGTTTAAAGCGCCCAATTTAAGCGACCTGTACAGCACCGATAGCGAGGGAACGCTTTCCCGTTTATTGGACGAAACCGCATTGGACTACATTGGTACCGTTCGCAGCATGCAGGCGGTGGATTTATCCCTCACCGGTTTTGAAATTGGATTGACCATTTTAGACTGCACTTCCGATGGCAACGGCAATTATGTGGTAACCCTTATGGAAGATGACCAGGTGCAGTTTGCCTGCTTGGGTGGCCGTACAAGTTCCAGTTGCGATATTTTTCATCAGTTCACCTTTACGGATGACGGCTTGATCTTATACCATGAAAAAACCGAAGACGGTTTCACTCTGATACGAGAATTATACCAAGAACAAATGTCAGATTCGCCGGAAGATACCCTCCGGCAAATCCGTGACATGCTGGTGTCTACCGCACAGTTTAACATCACCGAACTGAACAACCAGCGTAGCCGTTACCCCTCGGATGCAGACTATATTGCCAGCATTGCCCCCACTGCTGCACAGCCTTACAATCGCGAAGCTGCGGTGGCATATGCCCGCCAATGGGTTGGCACCACTTCGGTTGTGCGCAATACCGAATGGGGTGTTTATGACGTTTACGGCGGCAACTGCAACAACTTCGCCTCTCAATGTTTGTATGCCGGCGGCATTCCCATGGATATCTACGGCTATGATTTTCAGCAATGGAAATGGTACGATGAAACTCTAAACGAAAACAGCGATGCCAGCGGCCGTTCTTCCAGCTGGAGCGGTGTGGATGAATTTTATGCTTATGTGCAGCAAAACACCGGCTACGGCTTGGTTGCACAAACCGATATCAACATATACGCCGCCCAACCCGGCGATGTGATTCAATACGAAGCCGACGGCGAATGGAAACATTCGGTGCTTGTTACCGAAGTCTTAACCGATGATAACGGTCAACCCTTGGATTTGTTAATTGCATCCAATACCACCGACCGCATCGATTGGCCGATGAGTGCTTACTCCTACACCAATGTCCGTTTGATTCACGTTTTGGGTTACAATACATAACCCCTATCAGAAAGGAGTTTTTTTATGAACAACGCTATGCAATCTCTGCGAGAATTACAAAAAAAATTATATGCCCTTCAGTTTGCAATGAATGTGGTGGATTTTGACGCCAACACCATTGCCCCTGCCGAAAGTTTTTCCGGCCGTGGCGAAGCATTGGAAGTTCTTAGCGGCATGAAATATCAATTGATTGCCAATCCCTCGGTTCCTGCCTTGTTGGAGCAAGCCAAAACCGAACCCTTAACCGAGCAGCAAGCCGCCGAGGTTCGGGAACTGCTGCGTATTTACAACGAAACCAGCAAAATTCCTGCCAACGAGTACGCCGCTTTTGTAAAACTCACCTCGGAATCCGTTAATGCTTGGGGCAAGGCAAAAGCCGCCAGCGATTTTTCTATTTTTGCACCGTATCTGGAGCAAATTGTGGAATACCGCCGCCGCTTTGCCGCTTACTTCGATGCTTCCAAAGCTCCCTATGACGTGTGGCTGGATCAATTTGAACAGGGTTTGAGCATGGAGCAATGCGATGCCTTCTTTGCCCAGTTAAAAACAACCATTCAACCGCTGGTGCAAAAAATCACACAGTCGAACACTAAAATTAACACCGACTTTTTAAAGGCAACCTGGCCCATTGAAGACCAGCGCAAACTTTCGGACTTTTTGATGGACACTTTGAACATCGATCGCAATCATTGCCAAATTGCAGAAAGTGAGCACCCCTTTACCACCGAATTTTACAAGGGTGATGTTCGCATTACCACCCACTATCACGAAAACGACATGGCAAGCAATGTATACTCGGTAATTCACGAGGGCGGACATGCCCTTTATGAGCTGCATATGGCTGACCGCCTGCAATACACCTGCCTTTCGGGCGGTGCTTCCATGGGTCTGCACGAAAGCCAAAGCCGTTTGTTTGAAAACTACATCGGCCGCAGCAAAGAATTTATTCAATTCATCTGGCCCAAATTGAACGAACTGTTCCCCACCCAGCTTGCCAACGTAACCGCAGAAGATTTTTACAAGGCAGTAAACCTGTGCGAACCCAGCTTAATTCGCATTGAAGCCGATGAGGTTACCTATTGCCTGCACATTATGGTACGCTACGAACTGGAAAAACGCCTGATGAACGGCACATTGGCAGTAAAGGATTTGCCTGCCGCTTGGAATGCTCAAATGAAGGAGCTTCTGGGTGTTGATGTACCGGATGACGCCCACGGTGTATTGCAGGATATCCACTGGGCAGGAGGCGACTTGGGTTACTTCCCCAGCTATGCTCTGGGTACTGCCTACGCCGCTCAGATGGTAGCACAGATGCGCAAAACACTGGACGTTGACAGCCTGCTGAAAAACGGCACCCTTGCCCCCATCAACGAATGGTTGGAGCAGCGCATCTGGCAATTCGGCAAAGAAAAAACACCGGCTGAACTGCTGCAAAATGCCTGCGAGCAACCTTTTGACCCCAGCTATTACACCGATTATCTGGTGAAAAAATATTCTGCCATTTACGATTTATAATCTTTGCAATAAAAAAATCCTCAAACCCATTGGTTTGAGGATTTTTTCTATTTCCCAATTTTGCGCGGCTGTGCCAAACGCCAAAGCTCTGCCACTGCCAACAATAACAAAATGGGTGTTACATTCAGTGAGTAGCGGGCTTTGGTTTCCCACACACTTAAAAACAACATCACGCCAAATACAATGATTCTGCCTAAGGTCAGCGTTCCGGGTTTTGCACGACGTACCGCTCCAATGGCGCCGGAACATACCAGCCCCATAATCATATATTGATAAGCCTGGCAGTAATAGACCATGGGCATATATCCGGCTTGTCCCTGCAAAATAAACCGATGGGTCCAATTTGCCTTTAACGGTGTTGCTAAAAACTCCTGTGCATCATACAAACCGTCGCCCCAGGTAATGGCGGCCTTTCGGGTTAGAAACTCCACAAAGGAAGCAGGCGTATAGCTATTGTAATTCTCCCAAATCAATGTGCGCAGCATCTGGCGGCGAGATTCCAAATCCGGCAAATCCTTTGCTGCTTGGCAAATCGCATCGGAATAATCACCATCGCCGGTGCTGCCATAGGCAAACCACAATTCAATGGGAAATCCCTCTGCATCTTGCACCGAAAAATCCAGCAATCCGCTGTGCTGCCATGTTTGGTACATGGTCAAACAGCCCACAAAGACCAAAACAATTACCACGCTGCCCCAAAGGGCACGCTTCCATTTTTTCTCTAAAAACAGCTGAATCACCAAGGCAACCACAACCACTGCAATGCTACCCTTAATGGCATATCCCACAAAGGCTGCCAACGCCATAGCTGCCAACAACGCCAAACGCACACGAAACCGCCGCTCTTTGCGATACTGTGTCCACGCCCACAACACCAACAAGGCAAACGGCATAGACAAGGTATCCGAGTAAAAACAGGGTGACCAAAGCACAAAGGGCAAAAAGGCAACACAGCATAAAAACGCCAACATTACACCGCTGTTGTGTTTTAAAATACGGCGTGCCAATACGCAAACCAACACAACCGATGCAAAAATTGCAATCACATTCAGCACAATGCCTGCATAAATGCCTGCTTCTCCTGTTGGGCTAATACCAAACAAACTAAGCAGGCCATACCAACCGGTGAGCAAGAGTGCCAGCCCTAAATTGTTATTGCAGATAACATAGTAAGCCCCCCACACTTGCGGGATTCCGTCATCCAAAAAGTCGGGTATGCTTTGCAGCACCGTGCTCATATCCATAATTGGCACTTCCGCCAACAAAAAGCCCAGCCAGCCCAATCCAATGCCATAAATCACAAGGCAGGCAATCATCAAAATTCGGAATTGCTTTGCAGGCAGTTCATCCAACTTACACAAAACAAACCGCGTTATTGCAAAGCCAACGCCAAACATTGCTGCGCCAACAGCCGCTGCAGCCAAGCCATTGTACTGCCAACGCAAAATGCTATTGAGCCATACCCAGCCCCAAACCAGTGCAAATCCCACCGAAAATACCCGGGTTAATTGCTTTTGCATGCACAGATTCTCCTTATTCCATTCATTTTACTAATTCTTTTTTATTTTATCACATTGCCCCCACAAAACAAACCACCTTGTAAAACAAAAACAGGCAGCCAATTATGCTGCCTGTTTTTTTGTTTTATCGTCGAGATGCGCCTGTTAGGACGCTGCTCTCCACTGGTTTTCCTCTTCGGTTTCAAACAGATGTTCCCGCGGTACAAAGTATACGAACTCACTTCCACGATAGGTCAGCACGCCACGCTCGCCCTCGTGCAGCTGCCGCGCAATTTCCCCGGGAATGGCAAACTGCAATTCTTTTCCTTGTGCCGCAAAAACACCTACAAAAGTTTCCCCGTTGCGATAAATCACACGCTTTACGGTTGCCAGCATGCTTACCTCGCCTTTGGACTCTTTGCGCCCTTTTCTGCCACACATCCATAAAAGCCCAACTGCCATACCGGCCGCAATCATTCCTGTTGCAATCCACATCCAATTCATATCCAGTACCTCCTTATTTATTTTTCATTCATTTTACCAAAGCGATCCCCTTTATTATCCGCTAAGTAAATTGAATTTGTTCTATATTCATTAAACGAAGGTTCTCTTCGATTTATTTCACATTTTTGAAAAAATTTTAAAAAAATTTTTTCTGCCTACTATATTTTAGGCACATTTCGGCATCTGTCGCATTTTACCGAAAAAAAGATTGATTCTTATCATTCTCGCATTATAATTGTTTCTATAACTTTTCACAATATACAACTTGTTTTTCTGTGCATAATACTCAATTACTTTCACCTTTGTTTCTTTCAGAAAGGAGCTTTTTATGGAATCGTTGGAGTTGTTGGCAGCTACTATTTTCGCCAACCAGCCGGATGATGAACTAACACAGCAAGCATACAACGAAACGTTGCACCGCATGGAAGAATGTTATGATTCGCAACTGCCAAAGCATCAAGCGGAACTTGCGGTATTATTGCAGTGCATTGCCCCCCAATACGCAAACAGCTATCGAAAAAACTTGCAGATTCAGCAACGCAAAGAACAGTTTTTAAAACGATACCCCATCATCAAGCGTACCTGCCTTGCCGCAATTATTCTTTTACCTATTTTATTCTTGGCTCTCATGTTTAGTGTGGAGTCAAAAATTTTATTTTTAACCTTATGGGTAACATCCATTGTTCTATTTTCAGCCATTTTAATTGTAACCGAGTATATAAAAGATTATTATGCACGCTTTGATTTACAACAATCCGAGGTTCAGGAGGAAACGCACCCATGAAAACAATTTTTAAAATTTATGGCCGCGATTTAAAGCGCATCAGCCGCAATGTAATTGCCATTGTTGTTGCCATTGGCATCTCGGTACTGCCTGCTTTGTATGCCTGGTTTAATATTGCCGCCAACTGGGACCCCTACGGCAATACAAACGGTTTAGAGGTTGCCGTTGTAAACAATGATGAGGGTGCCGAAATTTCCGGTATTTCCATTGATATCGGTGATGAAATTGTTACAAACCTAAAAGCCAATAATCAAATTGGCTGGACCTTTTTAGACCAAGAAGAAGCCATTGATGGGGTAATGTCCGGCAAATACTATGCCGCCATTGTTCTGCCCTCGGATTTCAGCGAAAAGATGGCAAGCATTTTAAGCGATGACATCCAGCGTCCCAACATTCAATACTATATCAACGAAAAAAAGAATGCCATTGCCCCTAAAATCACCGATAAAGGCGTGCAAACCGTACAGCAAACCATAAACCAAACCTTTGTAAGCGTTGCCACCAAAACAATTTTAACCGCCTTAGATACCACCACCGCACAATTGCATGATGACCAAACCCGTTTATCTGACCGCTTGATTAACACCCTACAGGATATCGACTACAACCTATCCAATTATCAAAAATCCATCGAGTCTTTCTGCTCGGTAAGCGATTCGGTTGGCAGTTTGATTGCTGCGGCACAATTAACCCTGCCCAACACACAGGAAATTTTAAACCAAGCCAACAGCACCACCAAAAACACACAGGATTTACTTACCAACTCCCGCGAGGCTTCCGCTTCGCTGGGCAGCAGTTTGGACAGCACCCTCAACGCCACCCGTGAGGCTTACAACACGGTTTCGAATGTTACAAACAACGTGCTTTCTAACCTAGAAAACTCCACCCACACCGCAGCCGATACCATTGCAACACTTGGCACGGTAAGCACTGTAATTGAAACCCAAAACAATCAAATTATCGACATGCTGACCGGTTTAAAATCTCAGCTGCCCCAAGAAGGATTTGAAAGCACACAAACTGCCATTGACGGCTTAATTTCTTTAATTCAAGCCAACAACCAGCATCAGCAGGCCATTCAAGATAAGGTAAATCAAACCAGCAGCCAGCTGCACGCAACCGCAGACCAATCCTCTTCTACCCGTCAAAACGTGAACAGCCAGCTTACTGCCGCTCAAAACAGCTTAAATGATTTTAAAAGCAACTACACTGCCACCATTCAGCCTAAGCTGGGCAGTATGTTGGATAACATCAGCAGCATGAACTCAAACTTGTCCGGTTTGTTCACCTCAGCAAACGGCAGCATCAGCAACTTGGACGAAATTTTTGCCAACACAAACAGTGCACTTTCCGCCGGTAAAAAAGCATTGCAAGATACCAACGACATCATCAACAACACCCGTTCCCACATTCAAACCGTAATCAACGAAGTACAAAATGTGAGCGAGGATGAACAACTGCAAAAGCTCATTGAAATTCTGACCCAAGACCCCACCTTGATGGGTGATTTTATGTCCGCACCCGTTCAAATAGAGCAAATCTCCTATTACAGCATTGAAAACTACGGCTCTGCCATGGCACCGTTCTACTCGGTTTTGGCACTGTGGGTTGGCGGTGTTGTATTGGTTGCCATTTTAAAGGTGCATGTGGACGAAGACGAAACCTTACATCATTTAACGCCTACCCAAACCTATTTGGGGCGTTATCTCACCTTTTTAACCTTTGGATTGCTGCAATCCGTTATTATCTTTTTGGGCGATTTGTACTTTTTGGAAATTCAATGCAAAGAGCCGCTCTTGTTTATTGTAGCCGGTATGTGCAGCAGTTTTGTATTTACCAACATTATCTATGCACTTACCGTTTCCTTTGGCGACATTGGCAAAGCATTGGCGGTTATTTTACTGGTGATTCAAATTGCCGGTTCAGGCGGTACCTTCCCCATTGAAGTTACCCCTGCATTCTTCCAAGCCGTCAACCCGTTCCTGCCCTTTACCCACGCCATCAACGCAGTGCGTGAATGTGTAGCCGGCATGTACCAAAATGCTTACTGGGTTGATTTAGGCAAGCTATTGGTCTTTGTGCCGATTTCCTTGCTGTTGGGCCTGGTACTGCGCCGCCCACTGATTCAATTAAACGAGTTCTTTGAACGCCGTTTAAAGGATACCCATTTGATGTAACTTGATGAAAAATCAGCCTGCGGCATGCCGCAGGCTGATTTTTGCATAACAAACAACAAAAAAGTCCCGCACAAATGTGCGGGACTGAAAAACCTTAAGGTTAAGCGATTACAGCTCAGCGAAGTACTTAATGGTGCGAACCATCTGGCTGGTGTAGCTGTTCTCGTTGTCGTACCAAGAAACAACCTGTACCTGGTAGGTCTCTTCGTCGATCTTGGTAACCATGGTCTGGGTAGCGTCGAACAAGCTGCCGTAACGGATGCCGATGATGTCGGAAGAAACGATATCGTCGGTGTTGTAGCCGAAGCTCTCGGAAGCAGCGGCCTTCATAGCAGCGTTGATGCTGTCAACGGTAACGTCCTTGCCCTTAACAACAGCTACCAGGATGGTGGTAGAACCGGTGGGAACAGGAACACGCTGAGCAGAACCGATCAGCTTGCCGTTCAGCTCGGGGATAACCAGGCCGATAGCCTTAGCAGCACCGGTGCTGTTGGGAACGATGTTAGCTGCGCCAGCGCGAGCACGACGCAGGTCACCCTTACGATGGGGGCCGTCCAGAATCATCTGGTCGCCAGTGTAAGCGTGAACGGTGGTCATGATACCGCTCTGGATAGCGTAGGTGTCGTTCAGAGCCTTAGCCATGGGAGCCAGGCAGTTGGTGGTGCAGGAAGCAGCGCTGATGATGGTGTCTTCCTTGGTCAGGGTCTTCTCGTTAACGCTGAATACGATGGTCTTGGTCTCTTTGTCAGCAGGAGCAGAGATAACAACCTTCTTAGCGCCAGCGTCGATGTGAGCCTGAGCCTTAGCCTTGCTGGTGAAGAAGCCGGTGCACTCCAGTACAACGTCTACGCCCAGCTCGCCCCAGGGCAGCTCAGCGGGATTGGGGTTAGCGTAGATGGTGATCTTCTTGCCATCTACAGTGATGGAACCCTCGCCAGCCTCAACGGTGTGACCGTCGTAACGACCCTGAGCGGTGTCGTACTTCAGCAGGTGAGCCAGCATCTCGGGGCTGGTCAGGTCGTTGATCGCTACGATCTCGTAACCCTCTGCACCAAACATTTGACGGAAAGCCAGGCGGCCAATGCGGCCGAAACCATTAATAGCAACTTTAACAGCCATTGTAAATATCCTCCTTAAGGTGAATTACTAATGCTTTTCTATTGTATACCAAAATCAGCAAAACTACAAGAGGTTGTCAAGAAATTAACACAAAAGTACAAAGAATTTTTCAAAAAACCGCTATTCTCCATACTTTGTCGGATAAAATTGATCCATTTGTACAAACTAACTAAGGATTAAAACAGAAATGAGGCCCTTTTTTATGCTTTTATCTGCATTCTGTTCCGATGCCGGGCTGCGTATGGCAGGGGCTTTGCGCACCGAATTGGCCCCTTTTTTGGCCGCCGACCCTTTGCATCCGCTTCGCCCCGAATTATTGCAAGCCGCATACCGCATGCTGCGCTGTGCCGAAAATTTAGAGTGTTACAGTGCCCTGCACGAAAACTTACTCAAGGCAAAAATTATTGATTTTTCTGCCGATTGTTCAGCGGTAATTCACGCCGCACAAGAGGTGCTGTGTAGCGCGCCAAACAATCTGCGTTTCAATCACTACACCGCGGCCCTGCCCGTAGCGGTAAACCAATCCGCACTGATCACGGTATTACTGAATTTAATCTGCAACAGTTTATTGTATGGCGGGGCACATCCTGTTATCTCAATTCACATTATGCGGCAGGGAGGCCGTGCTGTTTTGATTCTCAGCGATAATGGGCTGGGCATTCCCCTGCACCGCCAGCACCGTGCGTTGCAGCCCTTTGAAAGCAACTCTCACCTGCCCAGTTTTGGGCTTGGCTTGCCTTTGGCAAGCCTGTTTGCACGCCGTTTTAAAGGTACGTTCACCATAGAAAGCCAACCCGGAAAAGGCCTGCGTGCCGCACTTTCTCTTCCTCTTTGCAACACCGCTAAAACCCCCACTCCGCTTGATAGTGCTGCCCTTTTGGCAGACCGATTCAGCCCGATTTACACCCAGCTTTCCCCACGGTGTATCTTGCCGGAATAATCGCTTTGCCCAGTTGCCCCTGTGCGTTTTTTGTGCTATGCTGTTAGGTATTTGAAAGCAACTGTATTCGCAACAAGCGGAAAGGGGTTCCTTGGGATGAAAAAACGCATCTGCATTTTATATACCGGCGGCACAATCGGCATGATGCCCAGCGAGCATGGATTTGCTCCCATGCCCGGTTGTTTTGCAAAACTTTTAGCGTCTATTTCCGATTTAAACAGCGCAGAAATGCCGCAGTGGGAATTGATTGAGATGGACCCATTGCTGGATTCTTCCAACATTACCGTACAGGAATGGTGCAGCATTGGGCAGGCAATTTACGACCGCTACCATGAATTTGACGGCTTTGTGGTATTGCACGGTACCGACACCATGGCCTATACCGCCTCAGCCCTTAGCTTTATGCTGGAAAACCTGAACAAACCGGTTGTATTTACCGGTAGCCAGATTCCCCTGTGCCAGGTTCGCAGCGACGGGCGGGATAATCTGGTAACCAGCCTGTTGATTGCCGCCGACGGTCGTGTAAACGAGGTTAGCCTTTATTTTGGCGGCCAACTGCTGCGCGGCAACCGTGCCATGAAAAGCTCTGCCGACGGTTTGCAGGCCTTTTCTTCCCCCAACTATCCGCCCCTAGCCACCGCCGGGGTGGATATCCGTTACAATCAAGCAGCCATTGGCACACCAAGGGTCAGCGGCCCGCTTCAGTTGGCACTGCTTGAAAAAATCCCCATTGGTGTTCTGAAAGTATTCCCCGGCATTCAGTTTGAATTGTTTGATTCCATCTTGACCGAAAAATTAAAGGGAATTGTGCTGGAAACCTTTGGCGCAGGCAACATTCCCGACTACAACCACGCTTTGCTGCCCTTGATTCAAAAAGCCTTTGCACACGGTACCATTTTAACGGTGTGCAGCCAGTGCCCACAAGGTGCTGTACATATTGGTACCTACGCCACCAGCAGCGGCTTAAAAGCCGCCGGGGCAGTAAGCGGATTGGACATGACCACCGAAGCCGCCGTTGCCAAGCTGTACTATCTGTTCAGCAAAGGATACGACAAAGAAACCATTAAATATTGGATGGAACAAGACCTGCGCGGTGAGCTTACCGTTGTTTAACCGCCAACTTGTTCTTTGATAAGAAAACGCCCGACGTGCTTTACACATCGGGCGTTTTTTCTTTATACCAGATAGTTTGCTGCTACCGCACGCAGTTCTTCCACATGCTCGGGCAGCCATTCTTCAAAGGATTTACCGGTTTGTGCCACCAGCTTACCCACTTCCACCAAGAAAGTAGGAATGGACTCTTCCAACATTACGCCCCAGCTTTCGCCAAAACGCTCGCTGCCCATGGTTGCGCATCCATTTACATGCAGGGTAAAGGCAGGATGTGCCACTTTATCAATCATCTTAACGCCGCCATGGAAGCCCAGTGCGCCAATCTGATGGGTGCCGCAGGAAGAGGGGCAACCCGAGATATGAATCACAGGCAGTGCGCCATCGGGCAGATTTGCCTCGCGCACCGCATTGACACAGGCATGGTACAAAGCCTGAGAATCACGAACGCCCTGCTGGCAAATCGCAGCACCGATGCAAGCAACGGAATGTTCAAACCGAGTTTTTGCGCCGTCCTCGGTTACTTCCAACACCTTGGTTGCTTCCTCTGCGGTGCAGTTGATGATATACATCGTACCATCTGCACCCAAGCGAACCTCTACGGCCTCCATATCCTGAATGGTGTCCAGAATTGCACGCAATGCCTGGCGGGTGGGAGTGCCGCCCAGAGGATGGTAGGATACCGCATACAGACCGGTCTGCTTTTGCGCAATCACACGGTCACCGCTCAATTCACCGCTGCCCTGCTTGGTAACAGGCTGCGCTGTCACGTTAATGTCCAAGCCGCCGGCCGCCAGCACTGCATCCAGCTTTTCCTGATATGCCTTGCGGTAGCCTTCTTCGCCCAAAGTGTCCTGCATGTAGCGGGTACGGGCCTTGGCACGCTGTTCGTAGTTGCCGTGTGCTAAGAAGGTGTCTACCATAGCGCGCACATAGTACAGAATCTTTTCGCCTGCCACACCGGTTGCCACCAATACACCCTTTTTGGGGTTGGGGCCAATGCCGCCTGCACTGTATACATCAAAGGTGCCGTCCTGCTTTGCAACAAAACCCAAGTCACGCATGGTTGCATGGGTTTGGTTGCTTTCGTGGTTGGCAAAACCGATTTTCAGCTTACGGGGCATCTTGATTTCATACAGAATGCTCAGCAGATACTCCGCAACTGCCTCAGCATACGGAATTACGTCAAAGGTTTCGCCGGGCAAAACGCCGGACAAAGGCGGAACCATAACATTGCGGGGGTGATCTCCGCCACCGCCACGGCATACAATGCCCACGTCCAGTGCCTTGGTTGCAACGTCTAAAATTTGACGGCCCGTCAAACGATGCAACTGAATGGTTTCACAGGTGGTCAGCTTCATGGTATCTACCGACAAACGCTCGGCGGTTTCCACCACAAAGGCCAGCTTTTCTTTTGTTACACGGCCGGCTGTCATGCGCAAACGCAGCATGCCCGACTTACCGCCTTTTTCGGAGTAGCTTCCAAAGCCGCCGGAAATTCCCTTATAGGTCTGCTTATCCATCTTTCCGGTATAAAAATCCCGTGTAGCCTCATCAAACATTTTCAAGTCTTCACGAACTTTGTTCCTATAATCCTGCATCATATCCCTCTGCTTTCTTTCAATCGAACTCAACGATAGTTGCCGTATCTATTGTTTATTGTAGCATCATTGTCAATATTTTATTAAAAAAAGCCGCTCAAAGGCGGCTTTTTTTAATTACGATTCCATAACGGTAACGGCATAGGTTGCGCCCGTTGCGCCCACAACTGCCAATGCAATTGCTTCCAACAGCTGCAAAAAGTCCGACTGGCCTACCCAGTAGGTACAAATTACCCCCGGCAATGCCAGACAGGTTGCAAACAAAAATGCAGCCATACCCGTGAACCATACCCATGCACCACGTTTGCCACCGGGTACATAAGCAGATTTCAGCTGGGCTGTACAGAACAGCAAAACCGACAATGCAGCCAAACCTTGTAAGGTAGTACCAACCCGCACAATCCCCGTAGGAGAAAGGCCAAAGCGTTCGATAACCAGCAAATAAAAGGACAAGGTGCCCACCACACCCAAAATTGCACTGCGGCTGGGTGCTTCAAATACTTCGGTAAAGCGGGTTTTGCCCAGCAATAACATCCACAAACCGGTGAATAGGTACAGGATATGCACCAGCAGACCAAATCGGTCTTGCAATTGACACTGATAAATGCCCAAACCGCCCAAGGCTGCAAACAGAATACCGCAAATGGTAACCAGTACACCCTGTGCTTTATTTTGTCCATCCAATGCATGGGGCTGCTTGGGTGCGGTAAGGCTAACCAAAATCAGTACCGCTGTAATGCTACCTGCCACAACATAGCGCCATACATAGCTGCCGTGAGTTACAAAGCCCGTGGTCAAATCGGTGTAGTTCACCACATCCAGCCAACGTGCTGCACCGGCTGCCACACAAAGCAAAATAAGTAGTATTGTTACAATCCGTTTCATTTCCGCTCCTCTAAACTGATATATTTTTGCTGCACACCCAGATAATGATATGCAGGCCGAATGATGCGATTGGCAAACACAACTTCTTCAATGCGGTGGGCACACCAACCTGCAATACGGCTAATGGCAAACAGCGGCGTATACAAATCCTCGCTGATGCCTAACATTTTGTAAATCAAACCGCTGTACAAGTCCACATTGGCGCAAACGGTTTTGTTGCCTTTTTCCTGTGCAAAAATTTCCGGGCCAAGTTTTTCCACCAAGCGCAAAAGATGAAACTCTTGTTCAAAGCCTTTTTCCATTGCCAAGTGTTCGGCCTTTTCCCGCAAAATCACCGCTCTGGGGTCGCTCAAGGTATAAATGGCGTGCCCCATGCCGTAAATTAAACCGGTTCCATCGCCTTGCTGCTTGCGAATCACCTTGCGCAGATATTCCCGCACCTCGTCTTCGTCCCGATAATTTTCAATGTTTTGCTGCAAATTGCGCAGCTGCTCCATTACTTTTAGGTTGGCACCGCCATGCTTTGCCCCTTTTAAGCTACCGATGGCACCCGCAATGGAAGAATAGGTATCGGTGCCGGAACTGGACAGCACGCGGCAGGCAAAAGCCGAGTTATTACCACCGCCGTGGTCTGCGTGAACCAACAGGCACAAATCCAGTAATTTTGCCTCTTCGTGGGTAAATTTTTGATCGGCACGATAGGTTGACAGAATATGTTCTGCGGTGCTCTGCCCCGGAATGGGCACATGAAAGTACATGCTTTGGTGGTCATACACCCTGCGTTTCAGCTGATAAGCATTCACCATAATGCTGGGCAGGCCTGCAATCAAACGAATGGACTGCCGCATTAAATTTTCCAAGCTCAAATTTTCCGGGTCGGGGTCATAGCTGTACAGCGCCAATACGCTTTGCGCCATCTTGTTCATAATACTGGGGCTGGGCAACCGCATGATAACGTCCTCTTCAAACCCCACGGGCAAATTGTGATATTGCGCCACAATTTTTTGGAACTGCTCCAGCTCGCTTTTACCAGGCAAACTGCCAAACAAAAGCAGCCAGCTTACCTCTTCAAAAATAAAGCGGTCGTGGTCATAGGCTTCTTTTACCAGCTCGCTAATGTCTACCCCGCGATAAATCAGTTTTCCCGGGGCAGGCAGTACCGTTCCGTTTGCATCCCGCTGATAGCCAACAACGTCACAAATATTGGTCAACCCAGCCAGAACTCCGGTTCCGTCCGGGTTACGAAGGCCCCGTTTTACCCCTAACCGTTCGCTGATTTCCGGGTCAATGTAGTTATTTTTCAGATACTCTTCGCATAGAAATTGCATATCGGGGGCTTGCTGATTTTGTTTTTCAATCATTTTATTACTCCCCTTATTGTTTCATTTCTTGTCAAAGAACCTGCTTCGGCGTATTTTTTGCTTTTGTGCTTTTACACTCGTTTTAGCAGGCTTTGACCCCTTGTATCTGTAGTTTATCTTACACACTTTAGAATCAAAAAGCAAGAGCAGATTCCAGCCATAACCAATTGCTCGAAACGGAGGTAAAACATCAATGAAACGCACCATTCTGCCTATTTTTCTTCTTGCAATTCTCACAGTCTGTCTTCCCATGGTAAGCCTGCTGTTTCCTGCGGCGGCCGAGTTTGAACCGCCCAACGTCGGATTTTCCACCTCGGCTGTTTCCGACCCTTTTACCACGCAGCCGGATTTGTTACAAGCCGAGTCCTCGCCCGAATCTCAAGCCAGCGAAACCGCCACCGAAGTGATGATTTATGTACAAAATGCACCCGATGGCACCGTGCTTGCGGTTCCCGTATTGGACTATATGATTGGTGCCGTTGCCAGTGAGATGCCCATTACCTGGTCAGATGAAGCCTTAAAAGCGCAGGGCATTGCAGCGCATAGTTACGCCTTATATCAGCGGGATCATGCCGACACCGAACGGCTGAACGGTGCTTGGTTTTCGGTTGACCCGGCACGCCGTCAAGGGTATATGAGCAAAGAAGTATTGCAAAGCTATTGGGGCGATGCCTTTGAAGCCAACTACCAACGCTTAAAAGAATTATTGGAACCCTTACAAGACACGGTTCTTCTTTATAACGGAGAACCTGCAGCCGCCTGTTACCACGCCATCAGCAACGGGCACACCGAGTCCAGCCAATTGGTTTGGAACGAAGCATTGCCCTATCTGCAAGGGGTGGATTCTTCCGTGGATTTATCCGCCGAAGGCTATCTGGAAACCGTGGAATACACCACCCAACAAATGTATGATATGCTTGCCACCCAGTTTGCCGGCATTGATTTGGACAAGGACCCCGCCGAATGGTTTGGCGAATCCACTCTGACCCCTGCCGGATACGTTGACACCATGCAGGTGGGCGGCATTTTTATTAAGGGCACACAGCTGCGTGCCGCCTTGGGCTTGCGCAGCAGTTGTTTTTCCATTGCTTTGGGCGAAAACGGGTTTCAGGTTACCACAAAGGGCTATGGGCACGGAGTTGGGTTAAGCCAATGCGGTGCACAGGCCATGGCACAGCAAGGCAGCAGCTATCAAGATATTTTAAGCTGGTATTATCCCGGAACCACACTGGATACATACACCCATTGATACAACAAAAAGCACCGCCCAAACAGGCGGTGCTTTTTGTTGTATCCGATTAGTTCAAAATTGCCAGCTCGGTTTCGGGATCGAACAGATGAATCTTGTGGGGGTCAAAGGCAACGGTAACGGTGCTGCCGTTCTTTGCCTTGGAGGTGGGTGCTACACGGGCGGTCATCTTGTTGCCCTTGTATACCAGGTACAGGTAAATCTCGGAGCCCATCAGCTCGGAAACTTCAACGGTGGTTTCCAGCTTGCACTCGCTGTGTTTTGCAATAAACTCGGGATCGTCCTTAATGTCCTCAGGGCGAATGCCTGCCTTAATCTTTTTGCCAACATAAGCGTCCAGTTTGCCGTCTGCGGTTTTCTCAGCAGGCAACAGAATCTTGTCGCCGGACAGCTCTAAGTAATAGCCCTTTGCATCCTTGTTCAGGGTAGCATCCAAGAAGTTCATCTGGGGGCTGCCGATAAAGCCGGCAACAAACATGTTGATGGGGAAATCGTACAGGTTCTGAGGAGTATCAACCTGCTGTACAATACCGTCCTTCATAACCACGATGCGGTCGCCCATGGTCATAGCCTCGGTCTGGTCGTGGGTAACGTAAATAAAGGTGGTAGCCAGCTTTTGATGCAGCTTGATAATCTCGGTACGCATGCTGGTACGCAGCTTTGCATCCAGGTTGGACAGAGGCTCATCCAGCAGGAATACAGCCGGATTACGAACCATTGCACGGCCCAGGGCAACACGCTGACGCTGACCACCGGACAGAGCCTTGGGCTTGCGGTCCAGCAGGTGCTCAATGTCCAAAACGCGTGCAGCTTCGCGAACACGCTTGTCAATTTCGGCCTTGTCAACCTTGCGCAGCTCCAAGCCGAATGCCATGTTCTTGTAAACGGTCATGTGGGGGTACAGTGCGTAGTTCTGGAATACCATTGCAATGTCGCGGTCCTTGGGAGCAACATCGTTTACCAAACGGTCGCCGATGTACAGCTCGCCCTTACTGATTTCTTCCAGACCTGCAATCATACGAAGAGTGGTGGACTTACCACAGCCGGAAGGACCAACCAGAATGATAAATTCCTTGTCGGCGATTTCCAGGTTGAAATCCTTAACCGCAGTAACATCGCCGGGGTAAATCTTATAAATATGCCGTAAGCTGATACTTGCCATGGGACTACACTCCTTAATTTTCATTTATTGATACGCTTGACTGCGTATTTGTTTCGTTACTATAATAATAACAGACTTTTTCGGCTTTTAAATAGCATTTTATTGATATGAGGTGTCAATAATTGATTTTTGATTTTAACCTGTTTTGTGCCGCCGCCGAACTGGTGGACACGCAATTTTCCAACCCTTTTACCTTAAAAGGCAGCGGGCTTTGGCTTGGTGTTTTATCCAGCGGTCAATGTGCCCTTGCCGGGCAGGATGCCTCTCAGCTTGCAGGTGCAGGCAGCCTTTTGCTGGGCATCTCCCCCCTTCGGCTGGTTCCCACTGCGGCCTGTCACCTGGTTGCGGTACGCATTACCGGGCAAGCCGCCGACGCATTTGCCAACGGGCTTGAAAATGCCATGTTTGCCGACGGTACTTCCTGCCCCGGTGCAGCGGAGCTGCTGGCGCAATTGGCAGCCGGAGTACCGCTACAACGTTCCAGTGAAATTTGCTATCAGCTTTTGTGTGAAAGTGCCAACGCAGACGTTGCCGCGCCGCACCTGCCACCGCTGGTTTCCACCGCCATTGCCTATATGCGGGAAAACTATGCCGGCTTGTACGGCGTTGAGGAGTTAAGCGAAAGCCTTGGGGTAAGCAAAAGCCATCTGGTGCGGGTGTTCAAAGCTGCGGTGGGCATTCCACCGGGGCAATACCTAACCAACGTGCGCATTGATGCCGCTAAACAGCTTTTGTGTCATCGGGAATATCCACTAGAGGTCATTGCAAGCCTGTGTGGATTTTCGGGCGCAAACTATCTATGCCGTGTATTTAAAAAAGTAACAGGACAAAGCCCAACTGCCTGGCGCGCCACTGCCGTACCGCAGCCTTTTGATGAACATCTGCCCTTAGAGCAGGAACTTTATGTTTAACCATATCATTGTGCAATATTTTACCGAACCATTTTTAAATCCGTAAAATTTTTGTGCAAAATTTCTGCATTTTTGGGATATTTTCATTTTTTGTATTTCGCTGTATGATTATAGCAGAAGATCATTCATTTTATAATGAAGAAACGGAGTGTGTTGCAATGAATGTTGTTGTTACCAAAAGCTACGACGAAAGCTGTGCCTATGTGGCGGATATGATTTGTAAGCTGGTAAACGATAAGCCCAATTGCAAGCTGGGTCTAGCCACAGGCGGTACCCCGGTACCCATGTACCAAAAATTGATTCAAGCCAATCAGGCCGGCAAGGTGGATTTTTCGCAGGTGCGCACCGTAAACCTGGACGAATACTGCGGAATTCCCGAAACCCACGAACAAAGCTATCGGTATTTTATGAATACCAATCTGTTCGACCACATCAACATTGACAAAGCCAATACTTATGTGGCAAAAGGCATGGGCGATGCCGAGGCCAACGCCGCAGAGCTGGAAGCCAAAGTGCGTGAGGGCGGCGTGGCAGACCTGCAACTTTTGGGCATTGGCAACAACGGTCATATTGCCTTTAACGAGGCCAGCGATCATTTAATCAGCGTTGCCCATGTGGAAAAACTCACCGAAAGCACCATCAATGCAAACGCCCGTTTCTTTGAAAAGAAAGAAGATGTGCCCACCACCGCCATTACCATGGGCATGGGCGATATTATGGCTGCAAAATGCATTGTTTTGATTGCCACCGGCCTTGCCAAAACCGATGCCATCAAAGGCCTGATTATGGACAATGTCATCACCACCCAAAACCCCAGCAGCATGCTGAAGATGCATGAAAATGTTGTGGTTGTTATTGATGAGGAGCTGGCAAAGGCTGTAGGCTACTGCGGCTGATTCCTCCTTTCTCTTTTCCAAAAATGAGAGTAAAAAAGGTGTTACCAAGTTTGGTAACACCTTTTTTATTATGCCGGCTGCCAGCTGTCCACATCGGCAGGAATCTGCCCTTGCCAAAAATCAATAAGAATCTTTGCCGCCTGCGGCTTGCTCAGTCCTCCGTTTTCTCGGGTAACCACCGCTGAATTTTCTGCCTGTAGCGTTAGCAAAACCGCCATACCCCCGTTTGGGTCTGGGGTAATGCGCATGTTTAAGCAATTCTGCATCGGCTGCGGCGGCGTTAACAGCAGATAGCCTGCGGTTAGCCCCAAGGCTTCTACCGCTTCGGTCAGCTGTTGCGAGTCTGTGGGCTCGGTTGCGGCTTGTCCGTCCAACACAAGCTGCCAGAATCCGGTATCGTTTTTTGTATGGAATCCATGCATTTCCGGCAAGCCTGTGGTAAACCGCCGGGTTTTTCGCTCTTGTTCCCGTCGCTCTAACATAGCTTGGTCCCGTTTGCGTGATTGTAAGGTGGAATAAACCGAAAGCACCAACAGAATAACCACCAGTGCCCCTAAGATAAATGGCAGCATAACATTCCTCCTACCGCTTTTGGCTGTATTACTCTTCCCCTCGGCCACGGCGTGCCAGCACCTTAACGCTGCTTGCATATTCCGACGGGGTCATTCCCGTTACCTTTTTAAAGTGGCGGGAAAAATAATGAATGGAGTTGTATCCCAGCAAAGATGCAATCTCGGTAAAATTGTGGCTGCCTTCGCGAATCATTTCTTTGGCCTTTTGAATCTTCAGGTTGCCAAAATACTCCATGGCACCGCCGCCAGTTTTTTCGCGAAATACCTTTTGTAAGTAACTGCGTCCTACCAAGTTATCCCGACAGATATCGCTCAAAGTTAGTCTGCGCTGAATGTTATTTTCCAGATAGGTTTGTACCCGATTCAAAAACTCGTTCTGGCTGCGCTCCCGAATCAAACTGGTGGGGCGACCCACTGCCGGGTTGTCGCCACGGCGAATCATATCCAGCAGCATGGTTTCCAGCGAAAGGCCAATCACCTGTTCTGCGCCAAAAGCAGCATCCGGTTTGCGCACCAATTCCTGCGCCAGAGGGTCGTCCAGCGGAGTGCTGAATGCAGCCCCTGCCATTTCCACAATGCGTGCCATCAACACCCGTTCGGAATCACCCACTGCCACCTGACGGCCATTGAAAAATTCCATCGCCGGGCTGTTGCACTCAAAGGATACAATCACAATGTTGGGCGCATCTTTGCCTGTGGCGCGAATGTTGTGGAATTCCCCCGGTTTATGAAAAATCATCTGCCCCTTTTTCAGCAGCAATTCATGGTCGTCTGCGGTTACATATACCTCGCCTTTATCCGCATATACCAGCTCCCAAAAATCATGGCTTTCGCCGGTAAAGGCATAGTCTGGCCCATATTCAAAATAGTGTACCGAATAAATTTTATCAATTCGAATTACCTTTTCCAGTTCCAGTGGCTTATACCCCATTTTGCACCTGCTCCTCTCGCGCATCGGTTGTGATAATCACAAACATCAATTGGCTTATGCTTGTAGTATATCGGAAAATGTCCGATTGTGCAAATACTTTCTTTTTGTGCTAATCCATCCGCTATTGACGAAACCCTTTGTTCACAATATGCTATAGTAATATAGTACGTTATATAAAAGGAAGAATGCAGTGTGCAAAGGAGGATTTATGCAACAATTTCGTAAGTTTTTTTACACCGACTGGTCTTTTTACAAGCATATGCTTGCCATTACCATTCCCATTGCGTTGCAAAACGTAATCAGTTTAAGTGTAAATATGATGGACACCATTATGTTGGGTCAATTGGGCGACGTTGCAATTGCTTCGGCCAACTTGGGCGGTCAGCTTTTTACCATTTTGGATGTGTTGGGCTTTGGCTTTGCCAGCGGTGCCGCCGTTTTGATTTCGCAATATTGGGGTAAAAAAGATATGCTGCGTATTCGGCAAATTTTCGCCCTAACTTTGCGGATTGTTTTAGTGGCTTCCAGCCTATTTGCTTTGGTCGGCCACTTTTTTCCCCGTCAAGTCATCAGCCTTTATACCAAAGATGCCGCTGTAATTGCATCCGGTGCCGAGTATCTGAGCCTGCTGTCCATTAGCTTTGTGCTGTTCAGCTTTTCCAACTGCTACATTATGTGTTTGCGCGCGGTGGAACAGGTACGCATCAGCATGGTGATTTATTCCAGTAGCTTTTTTATCAACGTATTTTTCAACTACTGTTTTATCTTTGGTAAATTGGGTGCCCCTGCATGGGGTGTACGGGGTGCCGCCTTTGGCACCATTATGGCGCGTTTGTTTGAATGCTGCGCCACCATTTTTTACATGTGCTTTATTGAAAAAAAGGTTTGCTTTACCCCCCGTTGGCTGCTTAACTTAAAAAGCGGCCTTGCACAAGACTACTTAAAGAACAGCCTGCCGGTTGTAAGCAACGAGCTGCTTTGGGGTGTTGGTTTTTCTTTGCTGAATTTAATCATTGGGCGCATGGGTGCAAGCTACACCAGTGCCATGAGCATTGTGAGCGTATTAAACCAGCTGGTCAGCGTATTCACCTTTGGTATGGCTGCTGCCAGTGCCGTTGTGGTTGGTAAAACCATTGGCGAAGGCCGTTTTTCCGATGCCCACCGTGCTGCCAATAGCTCGGTTTTGGTTGGTCTTGCTTTAAGCTTTGTTTGCATGAGCGTGCTTTTGACGATTCGCCCCTATTTTTTAAGCATGTACAACGTAAGCCAGCTGGCATACGACACCGCCTTTTCCATGCTGGGCATCTTAGCCTTGATGCAGCCCTTCCAGGCAGTAAGTACGGTAATGATTATCGGCGTTTTGCGTGGCGGCGGTGATGTTCGCACCAACTTGATTTTGGACAGCGGCTTTTTATGGGGCCTTGCTATTCCGCTTGGTGTACTGGGTGCTTTTGTGTTTCATTTCAGTGCGCCGGTGGTATTTTTCTTGCTGCGGTGTGATAATATCGTTAAAAGCATTGTGGGCCTGATTCGTCTGAAAAGCGGCCGCTGGATTCGCGTGGTTACAAGAGATAACACATAATTTTAATGTAGGGAGAAATTGCTATGAAAACAGTTGCATGGATTGGCACCGGTGTTATGGGCAGCCAGCAAGCCGGTCATCTGGTAAAGGCAGGCTATTCGGTAAAGGCATACAGCCGCCGCTACGAGGTAGTATGTGAACAGGCAAAAACCTTGGGGTATACCCCCTGCCGCACCATTGCCGAAGCCGTAGACCAAGCGGACTTTGTTTTTGTTATGGTGGGCTACCCTGCCGACGTGGAACAGGTATTTTGCGGCACTGGCGGAATTTTGGAGCATGCCGCCCCCGGTACCGTTGTGGTGGACATGACCACCTCCAGCCCTACCTTGGCCCAAACCTTGTATGAACGCGGCAAAGAAAAGGGAATCTTTGTGTTGGATGCCCCTGTTTCGGGCGGTGATAAGGGTGCCCGTGAGGGAACCTTGTCCATTATGGTTGGCGGCGATGAAGCCGTATTTGAGCAGGCTCTGCCATTGCTGCAATGTATGGGCAAGACCATTCTGCACATGGGCCCTGCCGGGTTTGGTCAGCACACCAAAGCCTGCAATCAAATTGCGGTTGCCGGTGCCACTGCCGCCTATACCGAAGCCATTTTATATGCCGAAAAAGCAGGTCTTGACCCGCAAAAAATGCTCAATGCCATTGGCGGTGGTGCTGCCGGAAGCTGGCAGATTGCCAACATGGCACCCCGTGCGTTACAGGGTGATTTTGCCCCCGGCTTTTTTGTAAAGCATTTTATCAAAGACATGAAAATTGTACAGCAGGAAGCGCAGGCAAACGGCATTGAACTGGATATGTTGGACAGTGTATTAAACCTATACCAAGCCTTTGCAGAACAGGGCGGATCGGAAGAAGGAACCCAAGCCTTAATTGAATTTTACCGCCACCGCGGTATGGAATCCTAAAACAAAAGCGTCAGCATTGCCGACGCTTTTGTTTTAGCTGTGAATCAGGTGCAGTGGTTTTTCTGTGTGTTTGTGCAAAGAAGCCCGTGTTTCAATTAATTGTGCCGCCACACTGATTGCAATTTCTGCCGGCGTTTCTGCCCCAATGTTTAAACCAATGGGGGTGGATACCCGTGCAAAGGCTTGTTCATCAAAGCCCTGTTCTTGCAGCAATGCACGGGTCATGGCAATTTTTCTGCGGCTGCCCATTAAACCGATATACGAGGCAGGTGTGCGCAATGCCTCACGCAGTACCTCCTGGTCATGCACATGCCCCCGTGTCATAATTACAATAAAATCATCCTCGTTTACCTGCAACTGCGCCACCGCTTTTTCCATGTCCTGACACAGTACGGCTGTAGCCCCTGCAAAAGCTTCGGGTTTTGCGAACTCCGGGCGGTCATCTACCACCACATAATCAAATTCCAAGGCAGGCAACAACGCCGCCAAAGCACGGCTTACATGCCCGGCCCCAAACAACAATACACGGTTACGCTTTTGCTGCTCTGCCAAAGCTTGCATCCGCTTTGCCGATTGCTCCCCTGCTGCCAGATAGCAAAACTCCACCTTTACCGCTCCGCCGCATGCCATGTCCAAGCGATTTTTGCCGGAATCCGAAAGATTGTATTCTTCCACCGCATCGGCTTTTTGCTGCAAAACTTCTGCCGCACGCTGTTGGCACACTGCCTCCACCTTACCGCCGCCCACGGTGCCCAGCAGGCTGCCGTCTGCAAAAACGGCCATAACTGCACCGGTATGCCGTGGTGCTGATCCCATGCTTTCAACAATGGTAACCAAAACAGCATCTTCTTGCGGCAACCGCCGAATCAGTTCTTTCCACATTTCGTTCATTGTATTTTGCTCCTTTTTCTGTTCCGTTTTCTTTTTCTCAGTATAGCATATCCAAGGCTGACAAAAGCCCTTTTCATCTTGTCAATGATTCAAAAAAATGGTATCATATTAAAAAATCATTATATTTTAAAATATATAACGCTTTTTATTATATCATACTTTGTATAGGGAGTGTATCCGTTTTATGAAACTGATTGATACCAAAGACGCCGTTGGACATGTGCTCTGCCACGATATTACACAAATCATCAAAGGCGTAACCAAAGACGCCGTTTTTCGCAAGGGCCATGTGGTAACCGAAGCGGATATTCCGGTTTTGCTCAGCGTGGGCAAAGACCATTTATATGTTTGGGAAAAAGGCGAAACCCGCCTGCATGAAAACGATGCCGCCGAAATTCTGCGAGGTATCTGCCAAAACGAGCACATGCACCCTACCCCTGTAAAAGAGGGAAAAATTGAGCTGGTGGCAGACTGTGACGGTCTGCTGCTGATTGATGTGGAGCGGTTGCGTGCCATCAACGAGCTGGGCGAAATGATGATTGCCACCCATTCTTCGGGTTTTCCTGTAAAAAAGGGCGATAAGTTGGCCGGCACCCGCATCATTCCCCTTGTCATTGAAAAGGAAAAAATGGAGCGTGCCAAGCAAACCGCCGGGGATACTCCGCTTTTAAAACTCATTCCCTTTACCCCAAAAAAGGTGGGTGTGGTAACCACCGGAAACGAAGTATTTTATGGCCGCATTGAAGATACCTTCACCCCGGTGATTGAACAAAAACTGGCTGAGTACGGCAGCGTTATGACACAGCACGTTGTGCTAAACGATGACCATGAAAAAATCACCGCTGCCATTCAGCAGATGTTGGACCAGGGCGTGGATATGGTAATCTGCACCGGCGGTATGAGCGTTGACCCGGACGACAAGACCCCCCTTGCCATTCGCAATACCGGTGCAAATATCGTCAGCTATGGTGCCCCGGTGCTGCCCGGCGCCATGTTCTTGCTGTCTTACATGGCGGACGGTCGCCCCGTCATGGGTTTGCCCGGCTGTGTAATGTACGCAAAGCGTACCATTTTCGATTTGGTTCTGCCCCGCATTATGGCGGATGTTCCGGTTTCGGCAAAAGACCTTGCCGCCTTGGGGCACGGTGGCTTGTGCTTAAACTGTTCGGTTTGCACCTGGCCCAACTGTGGTTTTGGCAAAGGAGTGTAACGCTATGGCAGAGTTTACCCATATTGATGCTGCGGGCAATGCCCAAATGGTGGACGTATCCGAAAAGGACGTGACCAGCCGCACTGCAGTTGCGGTGGGAATCATTCGCATGAGCCCCGAATGCTTTGAAGCGGTGGCACAGGGCCGCGCCAAAAAGGGCGATGTACTGGGCGTTGCACAGGTTGCCGGTATTATGGCTGCCAAACGCACCAGCGATTTAATCCCCTTGTGTCATCTGTTAAACCTAAGCAAAACCGGTGTAGAATTTACGCTTCATCCCCAGCAGTGCGAAATTGAAGCACGCTGCACCGTAAAATGTGAAGGCAAAACCGGTGTGGAAATGGAAGCCCTTACCGGTGTTTCGGTGGCATTGCTCACGGTATACGACATGTGCAAAGCCATTGATAAGCGCATGGAAATTTGCAACATTCATTTACAGGAAAAACACGGCGGCAAAAGCGGCGATTTTTGTTTTTGATTTAAAAAAGGAGTGTTGGCATGAAAAAAATGTTGTTCTCTGCAATTGCTCTGGTACTATGCGGTGGTATGCTTGCAAGCTGCACCAATGCCACTTCGGTTTCTTCCGGCAGCAGCGCAGCCACTGCATCTTCTCAGGCACAGTCGGTTGAACTAACGGTGTTTGCTGCCGCCAGCTTAACTGAAACCTTTGAAGAAATTGCCGAGCTTTACAAAACCGAAGCCCCCAATGTTTCCCTTCAATTCACCTTTGATTCTTCCGGCACACTGAAAACCCAGATTGAAGAAGGCGCAGCCTGCGACGTATTTATAAGTGCCGCACAAAAACAAATGGATCAGCTGGACATCCAAGCCGATGCATCGGTGAACACTGATGGGCTGGATTTCATCGACCATTCCACACGCTTTAATTTCTTGGAAAATCAGGTTGTACTGGTGGTTCCGCAAAACAACCCTGCTAACATTCAATCCTTTGCCGATTTAACCAGCGACAAATTAAACCTAATTGCCCTTGGCAACGAAGATGTACCGGTGGGTGCTTACTCCACCGAAATTCTGACCCATCTGGGCGTTTTAACTACACTGGAGGAAAACCAAAAAATCACCTACGGCTCCAACGTAAAAGAGGTAACCACACAGGTATCCGAAGGTTCTGCCGATTGCGGCATTATCTACGCCACCGATGCCTTTCGTGCCGGTTTAACCGTGGTGGACAAAGCCACCGCCGACATGTGCAGTCAGGTCATTTACCCTGCCGCTGCACTAAAAAACAGCCAACACCCCCAAGAGGCACAGGCCTTTTTAACCTTTTTAAAAACCAACGAAAAAGCCCACGCCATTTTGCAAGAGGTCGGCTTTACAATTGTGGAATAACCACACATGCGGGGTGAAGCCATTGCTTCACCCCTTTTTCTTTGAAAGGAGCCATATATGGATTGGTATCCCCTGTATAATTCCCTGCGCATTGCCGTTATTTCCGGTGTAATCGTCTTTTTTCTGGGCATTTTTGCGGCCTATTATGTGGCAAAGCTTCCCCGTTGGCTGAAAGGCCTTTTGGATGTTGTATTCACCCTGCCTTTGGTTTTACCTCCCACCGTAGTGGGGTATTTTTTGCTGGTTTTGCTGGGCAGTCGTCGCCCTGTTGGCATCTGGTTTCAAGAGCATTTCGGCATAAAACTGGTTATGACCTGGTACTCCGCTATCTTTGCCGCTGTTGTGGTGGCCTTTCCCCTCATGTATCGCACCGCCCGTGGTACATTTGAAAGTTTTGACGAAACCCTTACCGATTGCGGCAAAACACTAGGCTTATCCAACACCTATTTGTTTTGGCGTGTTCGGATGCCTGCCTGTCGGCAGGGAATCCTAGCCGGTGCAGTGCTCTCCTTTGCCCGTGCCTTGGGCGAATACGGTGCCACCAGCATGATTGCCGGCTATACCCCGGGCAAAACTGCAACCATTTCCACCACGGTGTATCAATTGTGGCGCACCAATAACGATGCCCTTGCTTTCCGCTGGGTACTGATTAACCTTGCCATTTCCGCCGTTGTACTGCTTGCGGTCAACTTGCTGGAAAAACGCAACACCACCCAAAGAAAGGGGCATTGACCTATGGCACTGGAAGTACAAATTCAAAAAAAGTTCGATACCTTTTGTTTGGATGTTGCCTTTACCGCCCCAAACGGAATCCTGGGCATTTTAGGGGCTTCAGGGTGTGGAAAAAGTCTGACCCTGCGGTGCATTGCAGGCATTTTACGGCCGGACAAGGGGCGGATTGTATTAAATGATACGGTACTGTTTGACTCGCAGCAGGGCATTGACTTACCGCCGCAAAAACGCAGGGTTGGCTTTTTGTTTCAAAACTATGCCCTATTCCCCAACATGACGGTACAGCAAAACATTCAAGCGGTTTTGCCCTCGCACTATAACAAAGCCATGCGTCAGCAGCAAACCGCACAACTGATTGCCGCATTTCATCTAAACGGGTTAGAACGGCATCGGCCCTATCAGCTTTCGGGCGGTCAGCAACAGCGTGTTGCTTTGGCTCGCATGCTTGCTGCCCAGCCCAATGCCACCCTTTTGGACGAACCCTTTTCTGCGCTGGATGCCAACTTGCGCGAAGGCTTACAGCTTGAATTACAATCCACCTTGGCCCGCTTTGGCGGCCCTGCTATTTTGGTAAGCCATGACCGAGATGAAATTTATCGGCTTTGCGAAAACACCGTTGTAATGGAACAAGGCAAAGTGGTTGCTTGCGGCAATACCAAAGAACTATTTCACAGCCCAAAATCCGTTACTGCCGCCAAGCTAACCGGATGCAAAAACATTCTGTCCGCAAAAAAACAGGGCGATCACAGCATTTTTCTGCCCGATTGGAACCATACCTTGCAAACGAGGTGGGTGGTTCCCGATGGGCTTATGGGAATCGGAATCCGTGCCCATGATTTTTCCCCAAATGGGCAGGAAAATCCCATTCCGGTGGAACTTACCCAACAAATGGAAGACCCCTTTTTCTTTACCTTCCGTTTTTCGGTCAACAACTGTTCTCTGCCCCTGTGGTGGAAGGTGAGCAAACACACCCTGAGCAGCGAAAAACCAATGCTTCCGAACACGCTGTACCTTGATTCCGATGCTATTTTACCGCTGTGTCAACCTTAAAAACGAAAAAAAGACGAGGTTTTCCACCTCGTCTTTTTTTATTGTTGAAAACACAACCGCTTTATACGTCCCAAGAAAATGCAGCTTCGTGCATATCGGTCCGCAGTGCATAATATTCCCGTTCAAAGGTTACATACTGATTTTGCAGCAGTGCATCCTGCTGACGTTCGCAAGCCACCGCAATGCGTGCCATTGTTTCCACGCTGTTTTGGGGGCAGCCCTCTCTTTGGCATGCCATTAAGTACTGCATTACATTGGGCAGATACTGCACCGCAAAATCTGCAGCTTGCTGGGGCTGGTTTTGCTCGCTTTCCACCAATTCCAAAACGGATTTGCAAGCGTTCACAATGCGCTCAAACTGCCACGCAAGCATAGGCGACTGTGCAAATGTACCTTCCATACGGCTCATAGCAGTAAGCGCACCACGCAGGCTTCCGGTTACTTTTTGCTCCAAGGGTAACTCCTGCGGAATCATGGGCGGTGCCGGCACCTGACCAGGTACAAAATTTATGCGTGCCTTTTCCTGTGCAAACTGCACCTTGGGCACACTGCTTGCCAGACCATTCACCACAAACAGCACTGCGCCCACCATAACCGGCAGCGAGATTACACGCATTGCCATTCTTACACCGTAAAACGGCATAGGCAATACCGCCAGCAAGGTGCCAACGACAAAGCAAATTGCCGCAAAAACCCAATTGTATCGTTTCATAGGGAACCTTCCCCTTTCTCTCTATGCTTAATAAACAGTTTCTTGCGTTCTATTATAGCACAAAATGCCCGCCCCAAAAAGGGGCGGGCAAAAAGTTACAAAATGTTTTCACAATCTTTTATTTTACTTCGGGCAAGCTTGCGGCTGCTGCACTTTGGCCCACACGACGGGTCATTTCGTCGGGTGCTTCGGGACGGAATGCAATTTCAGGGTATTCTTCGTCCATAACACGGCTTGCCGTTTCCAGAATAATATCGCCGCCGCGGCCGCTCATAACACGGCCCATCATCTGCACATGGTGAATGTCGTAGAACTGTGCATACAAGCCCATGGTATGGCCCAGATAGACGCCGATGCTCTCATATACCTTGATGGCACGCTCGTCGTTTTGTTCCATCAAAGCCTGCACTACCTTTAAGCGTTTTGCAGGGGGTTCGCTTTCGTCCAGCTCAATGCCGGCACGGGGTGCCAACTTGTTCACACCATCTTGGCTAAAGTATTTTACACCACAGCCAATGTCGCCACTCCACTCGTCTTCCATGGCATCGGGCTGACCGTCCACCGGAGCAAAGGCCAATTCGTTGAGCCAGCCGCAGATGTTGCCTTCGCCGTCCACATAGCCCACGGCTTCGCTGGTGCCCATTGCAATGCCCATAATGCCGTTTTCGCCCAGACCCATTGCGCCTGCCAAAGCCGAAACGTCGCCGTCGTTTGCCACAACAACGGGAATTTCATAGCCCAAAATACGGGACAAATCTTCCGCTGCACGGGTATAGATATTTTTTACCTTGGCATCAAAGTCCTGCTTGTTCACCTTGAGGAACAGGCTTGCCACCATGCACTTATTGTCGATGTAAACACCGGCAGAGGATACGCCAATGCCGTCTACCTTGCGGCCTTTTTCCAAAATTTTAGCTGCTGCGGTTTCCATAGCAGCCAAAATGCCAAGATAGTGATAGTCGGGATTTTCGTTGACCTTGGGATACCATACCACTTCTTCGCTGTAGATGGTTTCACCGTCGATTACGGCGCTTACCTTACGGTCTGAACCGCCTGCATCAAAACCGATGCGGGCACCGTTGGTATGGCGGCCAACGCTTTCGGTTTTTTGGAATGCGGTTGGCTTTTGGTCATAGGGCAATGCCACAACCTCAAAGGCACGCTCGTAAACACCTTCCATAAAGTTTTTATCAAACTCACGGCTGCCGCCTACGGAATATGCCTTTTTCACGCCTTCTGCCAGTGCATCGTCGCCGCAGATATAAACCTTAAAGCCGCCCCAGCTCCACAGCAAAAATTTTACCAAACGGTCAACATAGTATGCATCGGCCTGTGCCATTTCGGGGGTTCCATGTACTTTGCATTCCCATGTACCAATCTGGCCGCCGCTGCGCTCTACCGCAATGCACAAAGGCTTGGTTGCGCCCACTGCATAATGCTTAAAAAACAGACCCAGCGGTACAAAGCCCTGGTCCAGCTCCGGTACATTTTTTACGGGAATTTCAACGTTTAAAAACTTCATGTTGTTCCGTCCTTTCGTATCGTTGCAACCGCCTTGCTTGCAACCATCTGCTTATTTGGGTTGCAAGTGTTCGGCGTATTATTTCTGTTTTCATTGTAGTACAGCAATCGGAGAACGTCTATTGCAAAGCGGCTTTACTATTTGCACTTTCGTCCATTTTTGTATTGTGTTACTAAAATTTTTACCATTACTATGATTTTTTCTAACCATTCTACTGCAACAAACAAAAAAGAATCGCAAAGCTTTTGCCTTGCGATTCTTTTTCATTTTTATAATACTTTTGCCAAAAACTCGCGCAAACGGGGATTTTTCGGGTTGGTGAAAAATTCCTGAGGCGGTTCATCTTCCTGCACTTTGCCTTCGTTGATGAAGATAACACGGTTTGCCACCTCACGGGCAAAGCCCATTTCGTGGGTTACTACCACCATAGTCATGCCGCTGTCTGCCAGTTCTTTCATTAGCTCCAGTACCTCGCCTACCATTTCGGGGTCTAAGGCACTGGTGGGTTCGTCAAACAGCAATACATCGGGGTCCATTGCCAGAGCGCGCACAATGGCAATGCGCTGCTTTTGACCACCCGACAGCTTATTGGGGTATACATCGGCTTTGTCTGCCAAGCCAATTCGCTCCAACAGTTTCATTGCCTGTGCATCGGCTTCCTGCTGGGTTTTCAGCTTTAATTTAACCGGTGCCAAGGTAATATTTTGCTTTACGGTAAGGTGCGGAAACAGGTTAAAATGCTGGAACACCATACCCATTTTGCGGCGCAGCTGGTTGATGTCGGTATCAGGGCCATTAACCAATTGACCTTCAAAATAGATTTCGCCGCCGGTGGGATGCTCGAGCAAATTCAAGCAACGCAAAAAGGTGGACTTGCCGCAACCGGAGGGGCCAACCAATACCACTTTGTCGCCTTTGTTGATGGTTAAATTCAACTGATTTAATACTTTAACCGAACCAAAGCTTTTTTCAAGATTCTTAACCTCGATCACTTTGAGCCAGCCTCCTTTCCATTGCATGAATTCCTTTTTCAATCAACAATACCAAGATGAGATAAATCACCGCAACTGCCAGCAAGGGCGGGAATGCGTCCCATGTTTGGCTGCGGATAATATCGCCGCCACGGGTCAAATCACGCAGACCGATGTAGCCGGAAACCGAGGTTTCTTTCAGCAGGGCAATAAATTCGTTTGCCAGGGCAGGCAGCACGTTTTTTACCGCCTGCGGCAGGATAATGTTTTTCATAACCATGCCATAAGGCAAGCCCAAGCTGCGGCCTGCTTCCATCTGGCCCGGGTCAATGCTCATAATACCGCTGCGGATGGTTTCTGCCACATAAGCACCGGAGTTGATGCCGAATGCAAAACATGCCACAACCACTGAGCTGATGTTTACGCTGCCAAAAATGACAAAGTACATAATCAAAAGCTGAATCATAACGGGTGTACCGCGGATAATGGTTAAGTAGCATTTGCAAATTGCATTTAAAACTTTCAGCACCGCACCGGGACGGTCGGATTTATCGTGGCTTACACGAACCACCGCCACCAAAGCACCCAAAACAATGCCCAGCAGCAACGCAAAAAATGTGATAATAAAAGTATTTTGCAAACCGCTTACAAGGTATTTCCAGCGATTTTCTGCAATAAAGTTTTGGTAAATATGGTTTTGCCAAAACTCAGCCAATGCAGCGTTCATACAATTTCTCCTTTATCTGTTTTACCAATCACACACATAAGCAGGGACCAACCTAAGCCGGCCCCTGCTTTGGGTTATTTTATTTCTTTACCATGCAAACCAGAATACCCTCGGAGTATTCCTCGGTGAAATCCACGTTCTTTTCACGGTCGGGGGTAACGGTCAAACCGGCTGCGCCAAAGTCAGCCTTGCCGCTGCTAACCGCTGCAAAAATTGCATCAAATTCCATATCCTGAATTTCCAGCTCGTAGCCCAGCTTATCGCAGATAGCCTTGGCAACTTCCGGGTCAATGCCCACAATGTTTTCGCCTTCCAGATACTCATAGGGAGGATAGGTTGCGTTGGTTGCCATAACCAGCTTACCGTTGGGGTACTCGGTGCCTTCGGGAGTTACATAACCGGTGGCACCCTCTACGCCGTTGATGTACTTATCCATGATGGCGTCCAGAGTTCCGTCGGCCTTCAGCTCTGCAATTGCCTGGTTGAATTTTTCAGTCAACTCGGTGTTGCCCTTTTTCAGTGCAATGGCAAAAGAATCGCTGGTCAGCGGGGTTTCAAAGGTTGCCAAATCGCCCTTTTGTGCCACAAAAGCCTCGGCAGGATACTTATCAATTACAATGGCATCTACCTTGCCCTGCTCCAATGCGGTAACGGCATCGGCATATTTGCTGAACTGCATTACCTCACAGCCCAAGTCAGGGTCCGCAACAAAAGAATCGCCGGTGGTACCCTGCTGAACTGCTACCTTTTTGCCCTTCAAAAAGGCTACCGGGTCACCGCTCAGGTCAACAGTAGCAGCTTGTACATTGGAAGAAGCAGCAGTGCTGCCCGAATTTGTTTTTGCACCACCGCATGCAGTCATGCTAAATGCCAGCAATGCTGCCATGGTCAAAGCAATTAGTTTTTTCATGAAACATACACTCCCTTAATCACATTTTATCTATCGCTGTTTTTTTGTTTGTTTAACCGTATCACCAGTATACATGTATATTTATTCTATGTCAATGAATTTTTATTAGATTTCTTTTTTTCGATATTTTACACATTTTTCACTCAATAATCACACCCTAATTGTAACTTTTGTTTGTTTTATGCTATTTTTTCGTATAAACCATCTTTATTTTTCTTTTCCATGGTTCATTTTTTTATTTTTAAAAATGAATATTCATCTGATTTTTATGTATATTTTCATTTTATGCACTGTTTTATGCAAAAAACGTGTTTTTATTTTCTGTTGTAAAACCAATTTCGTTCTATTGACATTTTCACTTTACAATGCTAAACTAATGCGAACTCTCTATGTATAAAAGAGGTAATATATATGACATTAGACCAACTGCCTATTGGCAAATCAGCAAAAATACAAGCCGTACACGGTTCCGGCGCGTTGCGCCGTCATTTTTTGGATATGGGCCTAACGCCCCGTACCCAAGTAACCCTGCGCAAAGTTGCCCCCATGGGCGACCCCATCGAGGTGGAATTGCGAGGTTATGAGCTTACTTTGCGTTTGGAAGATGCCAAAAGCATTGATATTGTTGATGTACATACCCGCACACCGGAAGAAGCCGCAGCAGAACACCATCGGGATTTACGCGACTTAGAACCCATTGCCCACCCCGGTCGCGGCGAAACACTGCACGGCCGCAACCGAACCCACACAGCCCTTTCCGCCAATACACCGATTACCTTTGCACTGGCCGGCAACCAGAACTGCGGTAAAACTACCCTGTTTAATCAGCTAACCGGTTCTAACCAGCATGTAGGCAACTTCCCCGGTGTTACCGTGGACCGAAAGGACGGTCAGATTCGCAAGCATCCGCAGGCCACCGTGGTGGATTTGCCGGGTATTTACTCGCTTTCTCCCTATTCCAGCGAGGAAATTGTTACCCGCGACTTTTTACTAAACGAAAAGCCGCAGGGCATTATCAACATTGTGGATGCCACCAACATTGAGCGCAACCTTTACCTTACCCTGCAACTGATTGAACTGGGCATTCCCATGGTGCTTGCGTTGAACATGATGGATGAAATGCGCGCCAACGGCAATACCGTACTGGTCAACCAGTTAGAGCAGGAACTGGGTATTCCGGTAGTCCCCATCAGTGCTGCCAAAAACGAAGGCATTGACGAACTGATTGAGCACGCCATGCAGGTTGCCTTAAACCAAGAACCGCCGGCACGGTTGGATTTTTGCTCGGGCGCAATGCACCGTTGCATCCATGCCATCTCCCATCTGATTGAAGACCACGCGCAGCGTGCAAAGGTTCCTGCCCGATTTGCCGCCACAAAATTGGTGGAGGGCGATGAACTCATGCTGCATCGGTTGGCACTTTCCAGCAACGAAACCGATATGCTGGAACACGCCATCACCGAAATGGAAACCGAACTAGGCACCGACCGTGAAGCTGCCTTGGCAGATATGCGCTATGCGTTTATTGGTGCTTTGTGCGAAAACACCGTAATCAAGCGGGGCGAAAACAAAGAGCATGCCCGCAGCGTAAAAATCGACAACTGGCTGACTCACCGCTTTTTTGCTATCCCCATTTTCCTGGGCATTATGGGGCTTGTCTTCTGGCTCACCTTCGGCCTAATTGGGCAAACTTTGAGCGATTGGCTCAGCATGGGGTTAGATTGGCTTACCGGTCTTGTGGATACCGGTTTAACCCACTATGGTATCAATCCTGTGGTACATAGTCTGATTATCGACGGTATTTTTGCCGGCGTGGGCAGCGTATTGAGCTTTTTGCCTATTATTGTTACCCTCTTTTTCTTCCTTTCGATTTTGGAAGATTCCGGCTATATGGCACGTGTTGCCTTTGTTATGGATAAATTGCTGCGTAAAATCGGGCTTTCGGGCCGCAGCTTTGTCCCCATGCTGATTGGATTCGGATGCAGTGTACCTGCCATTATGGCCACCCGCACCCTTTCCAGTGAGCGTGACCGCAAAATGACCATTTTGCTTACTCCGTTTATGAGCTGTTCGGCAAAGCTGCCCATTTACGCCATGTTCACCGCCGCATTCTTCCCCCGCTATCAAGCATTGGTTATGGTGGGGCTATATGTAATGGGAATTGTGGTTGGTATTCTATTTGGCTTATTGTTAAAAGGCACTGCATTTAAAGGCGAGCCGGTTCCCTTTGTTATGGAACTGCCCAACTACCGCTTGCCCAGCTACACCAGTGTATTCCGCCTGATGTGGGACAAAGCAAAGGACTTTTTAACCAAAGCCTTTACCGTAATTTTTGTTGCTTCCATCATCATCTGGTTCTTGCAAACCTTCGATGCTCATTTTAATGTTGTCAGCGATTCTTCCACCAGTTTGCTGGCTTTACTGGGCGGTTTGCTTGCTCCTATTTTTGCACCTCTGGGATTTGGCGATTGGCGCATCTCCACCGCGCTGATTACCGGTTTCACTGCAAAGGAAGCCGTTGTTTCCACCTTGGCTGTTTTAACCGGCTCCAGCCTAAGCAATCTGCCCCAGGCACTTTCCGCCATCTTCAGCCCCTTTACCGCCTTTGTGTTCCTTACCTTCACCCTGCTATACACCCCCTGTGTTGCAGCCATTGCGGCGGTAAAACGAGAGATGGGCGGCGCAAAGGCTGCCTTGACCGTTGCACTTGGTCAGTGTGCCATTGCTTGGCTAGTTGCGTTTGTGGTTCGCTGTGTCGGCTTATTATTTGGTTTATAACAAAAAAGCTCCCGTACAAAGCGGGAGCTTTTTTGTTTATTTCTGTTCTTGCAAAATCTGTTGTAAACGGGCAATCAATTTTTCGTTTTCTCTGTGGCTTTTCACGGCAATGCGGCAATACGATGAATCCAAACCGCCCATTTGGCAGCAGTTTCGCACTAAAATTCCGTGTGTTTGCAGCATCGGCTCAAATTCCGCCGGGCCCTGTACCAAAATAAAGTTGGTTTTGCTTTCAAACACACGCAACCCTAATTGCTGCAGCTGCTCTTGCAGCCACTGCCGTTCCTGCTGCAGCAAAGCGTGGGTATTGGCTAGATGTTCGGTATCCTGCAACACTTCATAGGCAGCTGCCTGTGCCGGTCTGCTTACTGCAAAAGGTTGGCCCCATTGCGCCATCTTTTTTAGCAGTTCGGTATCGGAACAAACACAGAACCCTACCCGCAGGCCGGGCATTGCCCATGTTTTTGCAAAGCTATCCAAAACAATCAGCTTGGAATTATACATGGCATCCTGCTTGAGAGAGCATGCCTCGCTTTCTCCGCTCAAATCCATAAAGCTTTCATCTACTACGCAGTAAATACCCCGTTCGGTGCAATGCCCAAGCAGCTGCATCATGTTTTCTCGGGAAATAATCTGACCGGTGGGGTTGTTGGGGTTGCAAACAACAATTGCATCCACATCCTCGGCTTGTTTGAGCAGCTCTTCCAAATTCGGCCGGAACTGTTGTTCCGGTTTTAACGCATAGGAGATGACCTCACATCCCACCAATTCAAAAGCACGCCGATATTCCTCATAGGTAGGCTCCAACAGCAAGGCGCGCTTGGGCTTGGTCGCCAATACCAGACGATATAACAAATCGTCGGAACCTGCGCCCACCATAACGCCCTTTGCTAAAATATCATAGTGTTCTGCAATGGCCTGACGCAGCTTGGTGCAGTCTGGGTCAGGATAGTGTTCCGCATGCTCTACCTGCATTGTGGCTGCATGTTTTGCCGCTTTGGGCATACCCAAGGGATTGCATACCCCTGCCACATCCAACTGCATTTTTTGGGGCTTGCAATCGGTTGTGATTCCCAAATACGCCTTTAGTGCATCCATCTGTTCCAGTGTTTCCTGATAGCCTTGTTCATACAATGCCTGCAATTTTTCCAAATCGCGCTCGGTATGGCCTACCGTTACCACCGATTGCGGACGCAGCACAAAAATCTCACCCGCCTCTTCCAAAGCTTCAATCTCGGCAAGACGTCGGTTATAATCTTCCGGCTGATTCAAGCAAGCTTCCATCAATTCCGGATATTTTTTATACCGACGGCGGTACATTTTTTCAATGGCAGAACCGGGTCTTGCTTTTTTGGCACCCTTATGTCGGGTTAACACCACCACTTTTTTGCCGCTCTCAAAGGGCAATTCCTCCGGCAGGGGAATTGCGCAGGCAATGCCGCCATCCAAACATACATCGTTGCCCACCTTTACCATGCTGCACAACAACGGCATGCTGGAGCTGGCGCGGCAAGCATTAAAAAAGTGGTCGCCCATTTGCTTATCATGATAAAAAACAGGACGCCCGGTACGGCAATCGGTGGCAACCGCCCACATGCTTTGCTTACTTTGGTAAAATGCAGCGTAATCAAAGGGAACCAGGTCGTGAAAAACCTCGTTAAAGATAAAATCAAAATTAAAAAAACTAAAGGTTTTCAGCAGATGCGAAGGCCCCATGTACCGTGCATCGTGAACATATTTCATGTTGATTTCCTGGCTTCGCCCCGGCTGATGCGAAAGATAACTCAACGCATTCAGCGAACCTGCCGAAACACCTACCACATTGGGGATATAAATGCCGTGTTCCATCAGTGCATCCAACACGCCCGAAGTATATACTCCGCGCAGTGCCCCACCTTCTAAAATCAATGTACTTGATTGTTCCATTGGCGTTGCCTCCCATAAACTTATACTTTATTTCATATTATAATATATTTCTTTAAAAAACATATGGATAAACAAAAACGATTTGTAAATTTTATAAAAAGAGAGGATGCCGTTTTCTCGGCATCCTCTCTTTTGCTTAGTGGTAATATCGGCCCATCATCTTATCCAAATCCATTACCGCACGCTCTGCGCCTTTGGTAACCTTTTTCACCATCTTTTTCATCTTGCGGCTCTTTTTGTTGTTGGTTGCCACCCCTGCTGCCACTGCCATTGTTGCTGCGGTAAGGCCTGCAGCCGCCATCATGGTTTTCATTTCCATTGCTCTTTCCTCCTTTTGTGTTTGTCTTTGCCCGAACATCGCAAACAATCTCTGCGATTTTACCGAACAAGCCCTGCAAGTTTAGTATTTACTATTTTTCTTGTGCTATACGTCTTTTTTTAATGCCTGTTTTATGATAAACTATAAAAATTGAGAGTATCTTCTCTTTATGCGTTGCCGGCTGTAAACGGCACACGCGTTGTTTTTTGCAATTTAAAGGAGTGACCTTTTTTTGAAACAATCCGCACCAAAAACAATTTTGTGCATTCACGACCTTTCCGGCATGGGCCGTTGCAGCCTTGCGGTAGCCGCCCCGGTTTTAGCCGCTATGGGGCATCAGCCAATCTTGTTGCCCACTGCATTGCTTTCCACCCATACCGGCGGGTTAGGCAAACCGGCCATTCACAATCTGCCCGACTATGGCGAAGCCGCTTTGCAGCATTACAAAGAACTGGGCATTGAATTTGACTGCATTTATTCCGGTTACCTTGCTGCACCGCAAGACCAGCAGTTGGTACATAAGGCCTTTGACCTGTGGCCCAATGCACTAAAAATCGTGGACCCCGTTTTGGGCGATCATGGCAAATTCTACAGCGGCATGGAATCGCTGCTTGACGGCATGCGTGAACTGTGCCGCAAAGCCGATTTAATTTTGCCCAACCAAACCGAGGCTTGTCTGCTGTTGCAGCAACCCTATACTGAAATGGATTTTGAACCGGAACAGGCACAGCAACTGGCTGATGCATTAAGCGACACCATTCAAAAGGCGGTTGTAACCGGCCTGCCCATGGGCAAACACCTTGCCTGTGCCGGCTCATATGGGCGCGAACGCTTTTTGGTCAAACGCCTTCGCATTAACCGCAACTATCCGGGCACCGGCGATTTGTTTGCCAGTGTTTTGGTTGGCGCACTGCTGCGCGGCAATGCACTATCTGCCGCCGTTGATGCCGCTGCCGGTTTTGTTGCCGAAGCCATTAACTATACCGACCCCGCCGCCGAACCTGCCTTAGGCGTATGGTTTGAGCCGCTTTTGGGTCGCTTGTGTGAGAGGAACTAACCATGCCTGTTTTAAACATTGTTTTGGTCGAGCCCCAAATCCCCGATAATACGGGCAACATTGCACGCACCTGTGCCGTTACCGGCGCACGGCTGCACTTAATTCGTCCGCTGGGCTTTGAAGTTACCGACAAGCACCTCAAGCGTGCCGGTTTGGATTATTGGAACCTGCTGGACATCACCTATTACGATAACCTGCAAGATTTCTTTGCCAAAACCGAAGGCCCTTATTTTTACTTTACCAGCAAAGGCTTGCATCGCCATACCGATGTATCCTATCCCGATGGCAGTTATCTGGTATTTGGCCGCGAAGATGCGGGCCTGCCGGAACAGTTGCTTTACGAAAACCCGGAACACTGTGTACGCATGCCTATGCGCAAAGGTGTACGCTGCTTAAATTTATCCAACTCGGTTGCGGTTGGTGTTTACGAAGCCCTGCGCCAATGGGATTTTGCCGATCTGGAAAATCAAGGCCAATTAACAAAATACGAATGGAAGTGATGAATAACAATGCGTAAGATAGCCATTTTGACCGATTCCGCTTGTGATATTCCTGCTCATTTACAAGAGAAGTACAACATTGACATTCTGCCCTTTATCATCACCTTGGATGGCACAAGCTATGTGGAGCGTAAAGACTTTACCAGCGACGAATACTACCAGATGCTGCGTACCGCCAAGGGCATTCCCAGCACCGCACACATTACCGCAATTCAGTTCTGCGAGCAGTACTGCAAATATGTAGACGAGGGCTACACCGATGTGCTGCACGTTACCATTAATGCTTCCGGCAGTGCCACTTACGATGCCGCCCGCATGGCAGAAAACCTTTTGCGGGAAGAACGTCCCAACCATGAGATGAAGATTCATCTGGTGGACAGCCATACCTACTCCTTTGTTTACGGCTGGCCGATCTGCGAGGCTGCCCGCCTGCTGCAAAACGGTGCCGAGCTTTCCTATGTGCTGGAAAAGATGAACGCATGGTTCTCTAGTGCCGAAATTGTGCTTTCTGCCTTTAGCTTGAAAGTTATGAAAAAAAGCGGCCGCGTTTCTGCTGCCGCCGCCTTTGCAGGCGAGCTGCTTGGTCTTCGCCCCATTATCAGCTTGATTGATGGCAAAACCAAGGTAGAAGCCAAGGTTCGCGGCGATGCCGGCGTACCTGCTGCCATGATTCGCTTGGTGCGCGAGCGTGCCGCAAACCTGGACGATTCCTTTGAATACATGATTGGCTGCACCGACATTGATGCAGTGGACGATTTGGTGAAGCAGTGTAAAAAAGAATTTGGCTGTGAGCCGCTGTATGTATTTAAACTGGGCGCCGCCATTGCAAGCAACACCGGCCCCGATGCTCTTGCCATTGCTTATCTGGGCAAACCCCGCAACTAATACACCATTCTACAAAAGATTCCGAAATTCTTTCGGAATCTTTTTCTTTTTGCTTGCAGAACCCCAATAAAGTTTGCTATACTATTGCGGTACGTTTGCGCGTACAGAGCAACTTAGGATTTTAGGCTCTCCCGAATCTTGCGGTTCGGGCCCACCCGTTTGGCGTTGGCAGTTCCAAACGGTTAAAATCTTTCTGCCGGAGATTATTAGTATGAATACAAAACGTCTTGTTCGCTGTGCCTTAATTGCCGCTGTTTACACAGTGCTGTGTCTGGCACTTGCCCCCTTTAGCTACGGTGCGGTTCAGGTTCGCCTTGCCGAAGTACTGTGCCTGCTGCCCGTGTTCGGCCCGGAATATATCGTGGGCGTTACCTTGGGCTGCTTTTTGTCCAACCTACTGGGCTCCACCATCATCGACGTGGTGTTTGGTACCCTGGCTACCCTGCTGGCCTGCGTAGTAACTTACAAGCTGCGCAACCTGCGTGTTGGCAAAGCAAAGCTGGCCATTGCTGCATCCATTCCTCCCATCTTGTTTAATGCGGTGATTGTTGGCGCATTTGTTATCACCTTCTTCTTCTCGGATGGCGTGGTTACTCTGCCCATCGCATTGTGGAATGCCGTTACCGTTGGCATTGGCGAGGTCATCAGCTGTGGTATTCTGGGTGTTGCATTGGTTTGGCTCATCGAGCACAATCAAGCTTTGCATCGCTTGTTCTGCGAATAAGGCAGTTTCGTTGATCAATTCGGAGGCGGTATTGTGAAACCATCGCTTGTTATTTGGGACTGGAACGGCACCTTGCTGGATGATCTGGCACTGTGCAACGATTGTTTAAATCAGCTTTTATCCGAACACGGTTATCCGCAACAGTATGACCGTGCCCGTTACCAAGAAATTTTCGGTTTTCCCATTGTTGATTACTACCAAAAAGCCGGATTTGATTTCACACAGCATTCTTTTGAACAGCTTTCCGCCCGTTTTATGGAGCTTTACCTGCCCGCTTCTGCCGAATGCACCCTTTGTCCGGGTGCAAAAGAGGCACTAACCGCCATTCGTTCGGCGGGCATTCCTCAAATTATTCTTTCTGCTTCTCCCCTTAATGTGTTACAAAATCAAGTTGCGGCATTGGGTCTTTCTGATTTTTTTGATAAGTTGCTCGGTCAGAATAACATCTACGCCCACAGCAAAAAAGAAGCAGGGCTTGCGTTTATGGCAGAACACACCATTGACCGCAGCCAAGTGGTTATGATTGGCGACACATTGCATGACTATGAGGTTGCCTGTGCCATGGGCACCAATTCCATTCTGTGTGCGGCCGGTCATCAAAGCCGCAGCCGCCTAAGCAGTTGCGGTGTGCCGGTAATTGATACCCTGTGTGAATTGCCAAAGCTTTTTACATTATCCTAAGTACAAAAAAGCGATGCTTGCAAAGGCTGCAAGCATCGCTTTTGTTATGCTACAAATAAAAAAACCGCCAAAAAGTGCAACAGGCTTCCTGCTAAAATAAACAGGTGAAACAGTTCATGGAATCCCCATTGACGGTTAATGTTGGGCCACTTGGCAATATAAAAAACTGCACCAACGGAATAACTCACACCACCGGCCGCCACCAGGGCCAAGCAAGCCGATGGCATGGATGCGAAGGCAGGCAAATCCACCAGAATTGACCAACCCATTGCCAGATAAATCAGGGTGCCAATCCAACGGGGTGCATCCAGCCAAACCAGCTTGAACACAATCCCCAAAGCCGCCGCAATCCACAGGCAAAGCAAAAACACTTCCCGTTTTCCCTGGGGCATATATGCCATGCAAAACGGTGTGTAGCTGCCTGCAATCAGCACATAAATCATTGCGTGGTCCAGCTTGCGCAAACGGCGCAGCGGTTTTGCAGCACACACGGCATAGTGATAAATGCTGCTGGCCGAATACAGTGCAACCAACGATACCCCAAACAGCACAACCCCCAACACAATCAAACCACCGCTGTTGTTCAGCAAGCTGCGTACCAATAATAGAACAGTGGCAATCAATCCACCAATTGCGCCCCAAAAATGCGTATAACTACTCATAGGCTCACGCCCTTTTGCAAAATAACGACTCATACACTCTCCCCCTTTTTGTATTATGTAGTTTCAAAAACTATATTATATATTTATTATAACTATATGTTTAGCGAAAACAATCGGTTTTTAAAAAAATTAACATTTTTTCACCCCCTACTTTGACATGTGCCATAGCTTGATGTATTATATTAGAATAGCATAGTATGGGCTATTCTATGCAGCTTACCCGTAAGCTGTACTTCCCTTTATTCTTATAGAATGTGAGTGATCGATTTGGGTTTATTAGAGAAACTCTTTGGTTCCTTTTCGGATAAGGAGCTAAAACGTATCCGCCCCATTGCTGACCAGGTTTTGGCTCTGGAAGCTGAAATGGAGCAAAAGTCTGACGCTGAGTTGCAGGCAATGACCCCTGCACTGAAACAGCGTTTGGAAAACGGCGAAAGCCTGGATGATATTTTGCCCACCGCTTTTGCTGTTTGCCGCGAAGCCAGCTGGCGTGTGCTGGGCATGAAGCACTTCCCCGTTCAGATTATCGGTGGTATTGCCCTGCACCGTGCCTGCATTGCCGAAATGCAAACCGGTGAAGGTAAAACGCTGGTTGCAACCCTGCCTGTATACTTAAACGCCCTAACCGGCAAAGGCGTTCACGTTATTACCGTTAACGACTACTTGGCTCGCCGTGACTCTGCGTTAATGGGCAAGCTGTACCGTTGGCTGGGTTTGTCGGTTGGTCTGATTGTGCAGGGCATGAGCAACGACCAACGCCATGCGGCTTATAACGCCGACATCACCTACGGTACCAACAACGAGTTTGGTTTTGACTACCTGCGTGACAACATGGTTGTTTACAAAGAAAACATGGTGCAGCGCGGTCATTACTTTGCCATTGTGGACGAGGTTGACAGCATTTTAATCGACGAAGCCCGTACCCCCTTGATTATCAGCGGTAAGGGCGACGATTCCAGCAGCCTGTATCAGCAGGCCGATGCCTTTGTAAAAACCCTGCAAATGAGCAAAATCGTTGAGCTGGACGAAAAAGCCGAGCAAGACGACCAGGTTGACGGCGATTATGTTGTGGACGAAAAGCACAAAACCGCAACCTTAACCGAGCGCGGCATCAAAAAGGCCGAGGCTTACTTCCATGTGGAAAACCTCTCCGATGCCAACAACATGACCCTGTCCCATCACATCAACCAGGCAATCAAAGCCCGTGGCGTTATGCGCCGCGACATTGACTACGTGGTACGCGATGGCGAAGTTATCATTGTTGACGAATTCACCGGCCGTTTGATGATTGGCCGCCGCTACAACGAGGGTCTGCATCAAGCCATCGAAGCAAAGGAAGGCGTAAAGGTTGCCGCCGAAAGCAAAACCCTGGCCACCATTACCTTCCAGAACTACTTCCGCATGTACGAAAAGCTGGCTGGTATGACCGGTACTGCAAAAACCGAAGCCGATGAATTCATCGAGATTTACGGTTTGCACATTGTTACCGTACCCACCAACAAGCCCAACCTGCGTAAGGACGAGCCGGACAGCGTATACAAAACCGTAAAGGGCAAGTACGACGCTGTGGTTCGCCAGGTAATTGAGTGCCACGAAAAAGGTCAGCCGGTTCTGGTTGGTACCGTAAGCATCGAAAAGAGCGAACTGATCAGCAAGCTGCTGAGCCGTCAGGGCATTAAGCACAACGTGCTGAACGCCAAGAATCACGAAAAAGAAGCCGAAATCATTGCACAGGCCGGCAAAAAGAATGCCGTTACCATTGCCACCAACATGGCAGGCCGTGGTACTGACATTATGCTGGGCGGTAACGCCGAATACATGGCAAAAGCTCAGCTGCGCAAAGAGGGCTATGATGAAGCTCTGATTGCCGAATCCGACAGCCACGCCGAAACCGATAACGCCGATATTCTGGCAATTCGCGCCCGTTTCAAACAGCTTTTGGACGAACACAAAGCTGAAATTGCCAAGGAAGCCGAAGAAGTGCGTGCTGCCGGCGGTTTGTATATCATTGGTACCGAGCGTCACGAAAGCCGCCGTATCGACAACCAGCTGCGTGGTCGTTCCGGTCGTCAGGGCGACCCCGGTTCCTCTCGTTTCTTCCTGAGCTTGGAAGACGACCTGATGCGTCTGTTTGGCGGTGAGCGTGTTCAGTCTTTGATGGATACACTGGGTCTGGACGAAGACACCCCCATCGAGAACAAGATGATTACCAACACCATCGAAAGCGCACAGAAGAAGCTGGAAGGCCAAAACTTCAGCATCCGTAAAAACGTGCTTCAGTTTGACGACGTTATGAACAAGCAGCGCGAAATCATCTATGGTCAGCGCCGCAAGGTATTAAACGGCGACGATTTGAAGAACACCCTGCGCACTATGCTGAGCGACAACATCAACGCCAGCGTACAAAGCTTCTGTGCCGGTGATAAGTCCACCGAGTGGGATTTGGCTGCCCTGCGCCGCCATTATCTGGGCTGGCTCACCAGCGAAAGCGATTTCCATTACGAATCTGACGAGCTGGCTAAGTTGACCAAAACCGACGTTGCCAATGTTCTGCTGGACCGTGGCAATCAGATTTTGGACAGCAAGGAAAGCCGCTACGGTGCCGAAATCATGCGTGAGCTGGAGCGCATCTGCCTGCTGCGCAACGTAGACAGCAAGTGGATGGACCACATCGACAGCATGGACCAGTTGCGTCAAGGCATCTATCTGCGCAGCTACGGTCAGCGTGACCCCGTTGTTGAATACCGTATGGAAGGCTTTGAGATGTTCGACGCCATGGTTGACAGCATCAAGGAAGACACCGTTCGCATGTTGTTGACCGTAGAGTTGAAGCTGGAACAACAGCAACAGCCCATGATGCAGCGTACCCAGGTTGCAAAGCCTGCCGGTGATGCTGCTACTCCCAGCGGAAATGTAAAGAGCACCGGTTCTTCCGGCCCTGTAAAGGTAACCAAAATCGGCCGCAACGACGATTGTCCCTGTGGCAGCGGTTTGAAGTGGAAGAAATGCACCTGTGCAGAATACCATTCTGACCTGTAAGATTCCAGAATAGCAAAATCCCCTCCGAGAAATCTCGGAGGGGATTTTTTCTTACGTTTTATTTGCGAGCACACTCGCCGCCTTGGCCACGCAATAGGGTCAATGCATGGGGAATGGTATCCAAAAATACATCCATGCTTTCTGCCACTGCTTTGGGGCTGCCCGGCAGATTGATAATCAATGTTTTACCACGAATTACCGACACTCCACGGGATAGCATAGCCCGCGGTGTAATCTGCATACTTGCCGCCCGAATTGCCTCAGCAATGCCGGGTGCCTGCCGATGTGCCACCGCCAGCGTAGCCTCCGGGGTAACATCACGGGGCGCAAATCCGGTGCCGCCTGTGGTCAAAATTAAATCCAACTGTCTTTGGTCACACAAACGAATCAACTGCTTTTGCAGCACTGCCTGTTCATCTGCCAGCAAAAGAGTTTCGGCAATTTCGTAGCCCTCTTGCTGCAAACGCTCCACAATTGCGGGGCCACTCTTGTCCTCACGCTCGCCTTTTACGCTCTTATCCGACAAGGTGATAACCGCCGCTTGAAAGGGCCGCGGTGCTTTGCGTGGTTCAATTTCCATAGTGTCGCCAACCTGTATTTTGCCACCCTGCAATACCCGTGCAAACACGCCTTCACGGGGCATAATGCAGTCGCCCATTACCTTATAAATCTCGCAATGGGTATGGCATTCTTTGCCGATTTGTGTCATCTCCAGCAAAACTTCGCCACAACGCAGCAAAGTTCCCACCGGCAATGCCCGAAAATCAAATCCCGACACCACCAAGTTTTCACCAAAGGCACCAAAGTCAATCTCTGCACCCTTGGCACGAAATGCCTCGATTTTATCAAACGACAGCAAACTAACCTGTCGATGCCAGTTTCCACCATGGGCATCGCCTTCAATGCCCCATTCCGGGTTAAACATGGCACTTGGTACCTGCTTTTTTTGTACACCCCGTACTTCCGAAATGCAAATCGCCTTTATAACGCCCATTGTTTTATCCTCCAATTTGTGCCATGATTCTATTTTCGGTAATTTCATCTTGCTGTGCAAAACAGTGTGCACTTGGCTTTTTATAAATCGCCTGCTGCAATGCTTTGTATAGCGTTTCTTCCCCTGCACCGCTGCGAATTAAAGCACGCAAGTCGGTGCCGCTTTCATAACAAAGGCACGGTTTCAGCTGCCCTGTGCAGGTCAAGCGCACTCGATTGCATTGTTCGCAAAATCCATGGCTGACTGCATCAATCCAACCAATTCTACCCATCAGTTTTTCGCTTGCTTCGTAACGGGCAGGGCCATAACCTCGCTGCTCGTTGATGGGGTGAAGGTCGGGCCAACGCTGAAGCAAACAAGCTCTTGCTTGCTGCGGAGAAAATCCACCGCCCTGCATCCCCTCTCCAATGGGCATCAATTCAATGAACCGCACATCCAGCGGTCGATGTTCTGCCAACTCTGCCAATGCTACTACTTGGTCTTTTGTGTCTTGCAGCAGTACACAATTCAGCTTTGTTTTTAGCCCTGCATCCAGTGCCGCATCAATGCCCTGCATCACCTTTGGCAAGGCATCTACCCCACTGATTTGTGCATAACGGTCTGCATCCGGTGTATCTAAGCTAATATTAACCGCATCCAATCCCGCCTGTTTTAGGGGCTGTGCCAACTCACCAAGCAGCACGCCGTTTGTTGTAAGCGTTACCGCTTTGCAGCCCGGCAAGGCCCGAAGCCGTCCAATGAATTGCACAATATCCTTACGCACCAAGGGTTCTCCGCCGGTTACCTTAAAATGAGTAATTCCCAACCGAATTGCAGCCTGTGCAATGCGAAGAATCTCTTCGTAAGACAAAATTTCGCTGTGACTCAGCCAGTCAAATGGTTCCGGCATGCAATATTTGCAACGCAAATTACAGAGGTCGGTAACCGAAATCCGCATATAGTCGATTGTTCTGCCAAATTGATCTATCATCGATTTATTTCCTTTATCAACCCTTTTGGGGCATTGTTTTATCAGTCAAAAAAACCATTGTATTTTCTTAAATATAACGATTTTAATCGATAAAGTCAATGTGCATTGCCATAATTGGCTTACCATTTTAACAACATTTATTGTTCAATCCAGTACACCACGCTGGGCCGACCGCCTGTGCTGTAATCGACTTGGGACTGCACCTGTCCCATTTGCGACAAATAACTCATATAATGTCGTACCGTAACCACCGATAATCCCACACCTTGGGCAATTTGGTCACAGGTTTTTCCTTCGTGTTGTTCCTTTAGATAGGTTTGTATATATTGCAAGGTTTTTTCCTGCAATCCCTTGGGCACCGCCTGTGTGGATGGTGGCGTTGTTGCGGTATGGTGCAATAGCTCATCCAAGGCTTGTTGGTTTACCCGCTCGCCTTGAATGGCAGCACGTCTGCGGTCAAAGGTTTCCAGTGCTTGGCGGAATCGCTCGTATTCAAAGGGCTTTACTAAATAATCCACAACGCCCAAACGCATGGCCGCTTCCACCGTTGCAGTATCGCGTGCTGCGGTAATCATAATCACATCCACACCCACACCTGCACTTCGCAATTCCCGCAATACGTCCAAACCGTTCATCTGGGGCATATACATATCCAAAATGACCAGGTCAACCGGATGAAACCGCAAATAGTCCAAGGCAGATTGGCCTGTTTTAAACTCTTTCACCACCGTAAAACGGGTATCCTTTTCGGTGTAACGGCGGTTTAGCATGGCCACCATTGGGTCATCTTCTACAATTACAACTTGATACACGGTTCTTCTCCCTCCTTTTGAATGGGAATGTTAATGGTAAAGGTGGTGCCCATTCCCGGGGTGGATTCCACCCGCATGGTTCCGCCGTATGCCTGTACAATCTCCTGTACCAACGCCAAGCCGGTTCCACGATCTTTTCCTTTTGTGGAAAATCCTCGCTCAAACATGCGCTCTTCCACCGCCGGGGTAATGCCCGACCCGGTATCTTCCACACAAATCAGCAAGCCTTTTTCGGCTTCTTCCATGATATATACTTCCACTTCCCGCAAGGCACCGCTCGCCACATGCCGAAAGGAATCAAAGGCATTTTCAATCAAGTTTCCCAGCACCGAAATCATGGCATCTTCCGGCAAGCAGCGGCTTTGATGGGGAAAACGGCTGGCAGAATCCAATTTAAAAACTACCTGCTGCTCCTGTGCCCTACTCAATTTTCCAATTAACAAAGCCGCCACCGCAGGCTCTTGAATCCGCTCGGTAATTCCGCCCATGGACTGCGCCCGAACCTTGGTTAGTTCCAGCACATACCGCTCGGCTTCCTGGTATTCCTCCAGCTGAAGCAGTCCTAAAATTACATGCAGCTTGTTCATAAACTCATGGGTATTAGCACGCAGTGCCTCCACAATATGCCGCACGCCCGTTAAATCTTCCGCCATTTTGGTTACTTCGGTTCGGTTGCGGAAAATTGCCACCGCCCCCATGATTGTTCCATTGCGCATAATGGGCATACGGTCCGAAAGCACCTTGGCATCCGCTAACGATTTCATGGGGATGCTGTATTCTGCTTGACCACTTCGCAATACCCGACCCAACGTGCTGGCGGGATACACCTCGTGCAGCGACTTTCCGATTGGCTGCACCGTATTCAGATGCAGCATTTCCTTTGCCGCTGCGTTTAAATAGATAATATTTTCCTGTTTATCAATGGCCATAACACCTTCTTCCAAGGCATCCCATATCTCGGTACGCTGTGCCAGCAATTCACGAAAGGCGTCCGGCTCATAGCCTTGCAGCTCGCTTTTAATATAACTCGCCAAGCGATGCGCCAGAACGGCACCAATGCCCAAGGCCACAAAGGCAATCAACAGATACTGTAACACCATCCAAACAACGGTTTTATACACCGCGCGCATATATACGCCTGCAATTACAAATCCTTTCAGGGTTCCGTCGCTGCTGTATATCTTGGCATAGGCACATCGCTCCATGCCCTCTTCCGATTGTCCATCTTTTAAAAATACGGCCCCTTCATCGCCTTCCAATACCGGTAGGGCAATCTCTTTAATTTTACTTTCAATGCTGCCTACCGCCAATATACTTCCACCGGCATCCACAACCGCAACCATGTCCAAGTCTTGCATCTGCTCCGCTATGTTTTGCAGCAACTGTTCCAAGTCTTGTTGATGCTCGGGGTTATCAATGGCTTGCTGTACCTGCTGTGTTTTTGCCAGCATTGCCGCAACCTCTTTCATATGCTGGTCCATCAATCGGTAGCTGTTGGACACATTTAACCATAAACTGCTGCCCATTGCCAACAACAAGGCAATTGCAATGCCCAGTACGCTTAATAGATAAAGCTGTGCCCGCAAGGTGCGCCGCACACGCGAAAGCCATTTGCTTGTCATCGTTCTTCCTCCTATCTGTTTGTTATCATACCATATTATAGAGTTTTGCTCAATTTAGACTAGGTAGAGCAAACCTGGTATTGTTGCCTCTTTTTTTACCCATTTGAGCAGAGCTATTGTGCAATATCCCATGACTTTTCCACCATCTTTTTTTCTCTTGTTTTTTTTACTTTTTTTACTTTCGTAAGCCTTGTTCTATCCATTCTTACCATATAAAATAGGCAAGTAGCAAAGGGGGGAAATCTATTTGAACATCAAAGAAGAACTTACTGCGGCACTGCAAAACAAAACGGCGTTTGAAATCCCTTTGTTTGGCGGTATCCCCGTACCGGAATCCACAGTAGTAAGCTGGATTTTAATTGCTGCCATTACGGCGCTTGCACTTTGGCTTACCCATAACATGAAAAAGGTACCCGGTCGCAAACAAATGGTAGCCGAAATGCTGGTAGGCTTCATCAACAACTTTTGCAAGCAAAACCTTGGTGAACACTGGCGCAGTTTTGCACCGTATCTGGGTACCATGGGTATCTACTTGGCTTTTGCCAACTTGTCGGAATTTGTAGGGTTAACACCACCCACAAAGGATTTTAATGTTACTGCCGGCTTAGCCTTTATCTCGGTGGTAATGATTTACGGGGCAAGTTTCCGCATCAATGGCTTAAAGGGCGGTTTGAAAAAATTTGCCGAACCTTCGCCCATTGTTGCTCCCCTAAATGTATTGGAAATCGGCATTCGGCCGTTGTCGCTTTGTATGCGACTGTTCGGCAACGTTTTTGCATCCTTTGTTATTATGGAGCTAATTAAAATCGTTGTACCGGCCATTGTTCCCATTCCGCTCAGTCTTTACTTTGACGCATTCGACGGTCTAATCCAGGCTGTGGTATTTGTATTCCTAACCACCTTGTTCCTGGGCGAAGCCATTGAATAAAAACTTTTAAACTTGTTGTTATCTTAGGAGGAAATGATTATGTACGCTGCTATTGGTGCTGCTATTGCTGTTTTGGTTGGTATTGGTGCTGGTTTGGGTATCGGTATTGCAACCGGTAAATCCAACGAAGCCATTGCTCGTCAGCCCGAGGCTGCCGGCAAAATCACCAGCAACCTGCTGTTGGGTTGTGCTCTGGCCGAAGCTACCGCTATTTACGGTCTGTTGGTTGCTCTGCTGCTGATCTTCATGCAATGATCGGGGGCGATGAGCCGTGGATATTTTAAACCTGAATTGGGAAATCATTTGGGTATTTATTAACCTTGGCATTTTGGTTTTCATCTTAAAAAAGGTTCTGTTTGGGCCTGTTACCAAAATGTTAGATGAACGCTCAAAAGAAATTTCCGATACCATCGATGATGCAAATACCAAGATGGATGAGGCATTAAAAACCAAAGAAGAATACGAGGCACAGTTGCTGCAAGCCAAAAAGGAAGCACAAACCATTTTGGACGAAGCAAAAAAACGTGGTCAAAAGGAATACGAGCTGCAAATCGAAAAAGCTCGTCAAGACATTGCACGCATGCAGGCCGCTGCCCAGCAGCAGGCCGAAGCCGACCGTGCCGCCATGCTGGAAGGTGCCCGCCAGGAAATTGCCATGCTGGCATTGCTGGCTGCTTCTAAGGTATCGCAGCAAAACATGAACAGCGATGCCGACCGTGCCTTGGTAAATGCCTTTTTAGCTGAAGTGGAGGAACAAGCATGAGCCAAACAGCCGCCCGATATGCAAAAGCCCTGTATGAAACCGGTTGCCCGGAGCAAACCCTGCGTGATACCGCAGCCTTGGTTCTGAGCAGCAAAGAGTTGTGCGAGGCACTCATCAGCCCGGCGGTTCGTTTCAAAGAAAAGCAGGCGGTATTGCACCGCCTGCCTTTTGCAAACTGCCCGGAACAGCTGATGCATTTTTATGAACTGCTGGCCGAGAAGGGCCGTTTTGCTCTGCTCTCCGACATTTTATACGAGTATCACCTGCTGGTTCTTGCAGCAAACAACCAAACCATCTGCCATATGCGCTGTGCCAAAATGCCCAGCGAAGACATGGTGGTGGACATTGCAAAAGCCATGTGCAAACAGCACAATCGGTCTGCTGTGGAAATGCAGGTTTCCATTGATCCGTCCCTTTTGGGCGGTTTCGTCCTGGAAATTGACGGGACGACCTACAACAAGAGTGTAAGTGGCCAGCTGCACCGTTTGGCACGCCGCTTGCAAGAGAGGTGAAACCACTGTGAATCAATCCGAAGAGATTATTTCCATTCTCCGCGAGGAGATTGAACAGTACGACAGCCGTGCAAGCCACGACGAAACCGGTTCCATCATCGAAATCGGCGACGGCATTGCAACCGTATACGGCTTAAATAATGCTGTATATGGCGAGCTGGTAGAATTTGAAACCGGTGCCAAAGGTATTGTTTTGAACCTGGAGCGCGACAACGTGGGCGTTGTTTTGCTGGGCAGCGAAGATGGTTTGACCGAGGGCAGCATTGTTAAGCGCACCGGTCGTGCTGCCGACGTTGCAGTTGGCGATGCCATCATCGGCCGTACCGTAAACGCATTGGCACAGCCCATTGACGGCTTGGGCCCCATTGAAACCACCGAAACCCGCCCCATCGAGCGCGAAGCTTCCGGTGTTGTATCCCGTGAGCCCGTTAACGTACCCATGCAAACCGGTATTCTGGCCATTGACGCTATGGTTCCCATCGGCCGCGGTCAGCGTGAGCTGATCATCGGTGACCGTCAAACCGGTAAAACCGCCATTGCTGTGGATACCATTCTGAACCAGAAAGGCAAAGATGTCATCTGCATCTATGTTGCCATTGGTCAAAAGGCTTCCACCGTTGCACAGCTGCGCAACAACTTTATCAAATACGGTGCTATGGATTACACCATCATCGTATCCAGCCCCGCAAGTGAGTCTGCTCCCTTGCAGTACATTGCGCCCTACGCTGCTACCGCAATCGGCGAGTACTTCATGAGCAAGGGCAAAGACGTTCTGATTGTATACGACGATTTGTCCAAGCATGCGGTTGCTTACCGTGCTTTGAGCTTGCTTCTGCATCGCAGCCCCGGCCGTGAGGCTTATCCCGGCGACGTTTTCTATCTGCACAGCCGTTTGTTGGAGCGTTCCTGCCGTTTGACCAAAGAGTACGGCGGCGGTTCCATGACTGCTTTGCCCATCATTGAAACCCAGGCAGGCGACGTATCCGCTTACATTCCCACCAACGTAATTTCCATTACCGACGGTCAGATTTATCTGGAAAGCAACCTGTTCTTTGCCGGTCAGCGTCCTGCCGTTAACGTGGGTCTTTCGGTTAGCCGTGTAGGTGGTTCTGCACAGACTAAGGCTGTGAAAAAGACTGCCGGTACCCTGCGTATCGACCTGGCTCGTTTCCGCGAGCTGGAGGTATTTACCCAGTTTAGCTCTGACCTGGACAAAGCCACCAAAAGTGCTTTGGACCACGGCAAACAGCTGATGGAAATTTTAAAGCAGCCCCTTTACAACCCCATGAGCGTAAGCCGTCAGGCAACCATTTTGTACGTTGCCACCAACAACCTGTTAAGCGATGTTCCTTTGAACAAAGTGCGTGAGGTTGCACAGGGCTTTGTGGACCATTTGGAAAATACCCAGCCGCAATTGTTGGAAGAAATCGAATCCACCGGCGCACTTTCCGCCGCTGTTGCCGAAAGTATCCGCGCCGCACTGGATGCCTATAAGGGACAGGTGAGCGCACAATGGCAAGCATAAAAGAAATTCGTACCCGCATTAAAAGTGTAGATCAGACATTAAAAATCACCAATGCGATGTATCTGATTTCTTCTTCAAAAATGCGCAAGGCACGCCAACAATTAAATGGCGTAGAGCCTTATTTTAAAAAGATTCAAGATACCATTGCGGATATTTTGAATCACTCGCAAGAGCTGGATCATCCGTTTATGGATAAGCGCGCTGCCAAAACCAACCGTAAAATCGGTTACATTGTAATCACCGGCGACAAAGGCCTTGCCGGTGCTTACAACCACAACGTGCTGAAATTGGCAGAGCAAAAGCTGGCACAAACCGAAAACGCCATGCTGTTCTTAATCGGTCAGGTGGGCCGTGCTTATTTTGCAGGCAAACACATCCCCGTTGCAGGCGAATTTTTGTATTCTGCACAAGACCCCACCGTTACCCGTGCCCGTGATATCAGCGAAGAAATTGCATCGCTGTTTTTATCCGGTGAGCTGGACGAAGTACATGTGATTTTTACCGAAATGGTTACTCCTTTGGTAATGCGTCCCATGACCTACCAGCTGCTTCCGCTGGATATTAACCAGTTTGATTACACCGAACCTGCACAAACCAGCGGGCAGTATCTGCGCCGGGTTACCTATGTTCCCTCTCCTTCCAAGGTTATGGACAAAATCGTACCCGGTTATTTAAAGGGCGTTGTGTTTGGCTGTTTGGTTGAATCCTTTTGCAGCGAGCAAAATGCCCGCATGACTGCAATGGATTCTTCCACCAAAAACGCCCGCGAAATGATTCGTACCCTTTCGTTAGAGTACAACCGTGCACGCCAGTCTGCAATTACACAGGAAATTACCGAAATTGTGGGCGGCTCACAACAAAAGAAAACTCGGATTCGCCCCACAAACCACACAACTCCTGCCCTTACCATGCTGGTATCGGCCGACGGCACTGTGCTGAACAAAGGGTAATCCCATCCGTTTGATTTATTCCGAAAGCGAGGAACCGATATGCAAAACAAAGGCACCATCGCACAGGTTCTCGGCCCCATTGTAGACGTTGAATTTCAAAACGGCAAACTGCCTGAAATTAACGAGGCCCTGAAGGTGCAGCTGAATGGCACTGAACAGACTATGGAGGTTGCCCAACACGTTGGCGGCAACACTGTGCGTTGCATCATGCTTAGCCCCAGCGAGGGCTTAGGCCGCGGTGTAGAAGTAGTTTCTACCGGTGCGCCTATCCAAGTTCCGGTTGGCGAAAAATGCTTGGGTCGTATGTTTAACGTACTGGGCAACGCCATCGACGGCGGCGAAAATGTAACCGACGCACAAAAGTGGTCCATTCACCGCGAACCTCCCAAATTTGTTGACCAAAGCCCTGTTGTTCAAATTCAGGAAACCGGTATTAAAGTAATCGACCTGCTGGCTCCCTATGCCCGCGGCGGTAAAATCGGTCTGTTCGGCGGTGCCGGTGTTGGTAAAACTGTTCTGATTCAGGAGCTGATTCGTAACATTGCCACCGAGCACGGCGGTTATTCCATTTTTACCGGCGTTGGCGAGCGTACCCGTGAGGGCAACGATTTGTGGCGTGAAATGAGCGAATCCGGCGTTTTGGCAAAAACCGCCTTGGTATTCGGTCAGATGAACGAGCCCCCGGGAGCCCGTATGCGCGTTGCATTAACCGGTCTGACCATGGCAGAATACTTCCGTGATCAGGAAAAGCGCAACGTTCTGCTGTTTATTGACAACATCTTCCGTTATGTTCAGGCAGGCAGTGAGGTATCCGCTTTGATGGGCCGTATGCCCAGCGCCGTAGGTTATCAGCCCACTTTGGCAAACGAAGTTGGTGCACTGCAAGAGCGTATCACCTCTACCCGTGACGGTGCTATTACCAGTGTTCAGGCTGTTTATGTGCCTGCCGACGACTTGACCGACCCTGCTCCTGCAACCACCTTTACCCACCTGGATGCCACCACCGTTCTGAGCCGTAAGATTGTAGAACAGGGCATCTACCCTGCGGTTGACCCGCTGGAGTCCACCAGCCGTATTCTGGAGCCCGATGTGGTTGGCTCTCGCCACTACAAGGTTGCACGCGGCACACAGGAGCTGTTACAGCGTTATAAGGAATTGCAGGACATCATTGCAATTCTGGGTATGGAAGAACTGAGCGACAACGATAAAAAGACCGTTGAGCGTGCTCGTCGTATTCAGCAGTTCTTCAGCCAGCCCTTCTTCGTTGCCGAAACCTTTACCGGCTTAGAGGGCCGTTATGTTCCGCTGGAGCAAACCATTAACAGCTTTGAGGCAATTTTGGGCGGTGAATTGGATAAATACCCCGAAACCGCATTCTCCATGGTTGGTACCATTGACGAAGTACGTGAAAAAGCTCGCGCACAGGGGGCGATTTAATGGCTACTTTTTTCTTAGAAATCATCACACCGGAACGTCAGTTTTATATTGGCCCGGCAGAAGAACTGATTCTGCCTGCCATTGATGGTTTGTATGGTGTACAACCCGGCCACGAGCCTGCGGTTACCGCCATGGAACCCGGCGAGCTGCGTTTTAAGGTAGATGGTGAATGGCGTGTTGCTGCAATTGGCCAAGGCTTTGTAGAAATCATGCCCGAACGTGCCATTGTGTTGGTAAGCACAGCCGAAAATCCCGATGAAATTGACGCAAAGCGTGCTCAGGAAGCCAAAGAGCGTGCCGAGGAACGTATGCGCCAAAAGAAGAGCATTGAAGAATACTATTATTCTAAGGCTGCGCTGGCCCGTGCTATGGCTCGTCTAAAAGTTACCGGACGTCGTTAATAATCAACAAAAAAAGAGTTGGCAATTTTGCCAACTCTTTTTTGTTTTTCATCGAACCTTGTTATTCGGGTGAAGGCATACTATAATCAAACCAGTATATAAAAAAATTTTTCTTTCTGTGCAATAAAATCTTATTCTGATACATTACCTAAATGACAGGAGCTTATTACTATGATATTTGTACTAAGCACTATGGCCAATCAGGCAGCTCGTTGCAACCCTGCCCACGAGCTGGATGCTCTTATTGACCGTACTGCGAACGGCGAACAAGATGCGTTTGCTCTGCTTTATCAGCGCACCAACCCTGCTGTTTACGGCCTTGCGCTTTCTTATCTGAAAAACAGTGCCGAAGCCGAGGACATTGCCCAAGATACCTTTGTTCAGATTTGGCACAACGCACATCGGTATCAGCACCACGGCAAACCAATGGCATGGATTTTGACCATTGCACGCAATCTTTCTTTGATGCGAATTCGCAAGCAAAATCATTTGCAAGATCTGCCGCAAGATGTGTGGGAATCCCTCGCCATAGAATCGCCGCACCTTACCACCGAAGACCGAGCCGTGCTTACTGCTGCTTTTGGTGTATTGTCTGACCAGGAACGCCGCATTATTCTGCTTCATGCGGTGTCCGGCTTAAAGCATCGAGAAATTGCTGATTTACTGGAATTGCCTTTGGCAACCGTGCTTTCCAAATATCATAGGGCTCTGAAAAAGTTAAAAAACACACTGCAAGGAGATGAGAACCAATGAAACAAAATCGTCCCGAAGAAATGCTTCGCACTGCGCTTGAACATGCCGCACCGCAGCAGTTTGAGCAAATCCTTGCAAAATGTGAATCACAGAAAGGAGTCGTCTTTCCTATGACACCAAACAAATCTAAACGCCCCTTAATCTTTGCCGCCGCAGCGGCCGCCTGCCTTATGGTGGGCATTGCCGGATTTGGCGGATATGCTTATCACCAGCTGCAATCCGTTGCATCCATTGTATCGCTGGACGTAAACCCCAGCATTGAACTAACCTTAAACAACAAAGAACGGGTTTTAAAAGCAACCCCCCTAAATGACGATGCAAACATTATTTTAGCCGACATGGATTTAAAGGGCACCACGCTGGATGTTGCTGTAAACGCCCTCATGGGTTCTCTTTTGAAAAACGGCTATATTGATGAGCTTGCAAACTCAATTTTGATTACCGTTGAAGATGATGATGCCACCCGTGCCGCTCAATTGCAAACCGAGCTAACCGAAACCGTAAACAGTGTCATGCAGTCCAGCTCGGTGAATGGTGCCATTTTGAGCCAAACTGTGCAAAAAACACAGGAACTGACCCAAAAGGCCGAACAATACGCCATTTCTTTGGGCAAGGCACAGCTGATTGATTCCATTCTTGCCGAAAATCCGACCCTGACCTTTGACGAACTGGCCAACAAAAGTGTTAACGATTTGAATTTGCTGGCCTCCAACCAAGGCAATGGCATTGCCAATGTAACCTCGATTGGTTCCGCAAGCGATGGTTCCTATATTGGCACCGAAGCCGCAAAATCCGCTGCACTGGCTGATGCAGGTGTATCGGCAGATGCTGCCACCTTTGATGTGGTAGAATTCGATTTGGACGACGGTATCATGGCCTATGAGGTAGAATTTTGGGCCAATGGCGTGGAATACGAATACGACATTGATGCCACATCCGGTGCTGTTTTAAAGAAGAGCCAAAAGAGCAAAGCCAACGCTGATATTTCTGCAAGCAGTACTGTGAATACACCAAGTAATTCTACCGCTACCACTACTCCCAGTGATACCACTGCTGCAACCGTAAGCGAAGCCGAGGCAACCACAATTGCCCTGCAAGCTGCCGGCCTCACACAGGATCAAGTAGACGGCATGGTGGTTATTCCCGACCGTGACGACGGACAAACCATTTACAAGGTAAAATTCTGGGTTAACAACACGCAATATTTCTATGCAGTTAATGCCAACAACGGCCAGATTATTAAGCAAGAAATTCACGGGCAAAACAGCTCCAACAATTCCGGTAACACAACCAGCACCCCTGCCAACACAATCGGTCAGAACGCTGCTCTTGCTGCTGCGCTTGCCCATGCAGGTGTATCACAAAGTGAAATTTATGATTTGGATATTGACAACAAACTGCACAAGCAGCCTGCCTACTATTCCGTTGAGTTTAAAGCCAACGGAATGGAATACGAATATGAAGTAAATGCACAAGATGGCAGCATCTTAAAATTTGAACAGGACCACGACGACTAAACAAAAAAGCCAGTACTTCGGTTGAAGTACTGGCTTTTTATTATGCTGCGTTCTCTTCGGATGCAGAAGCTGCGGATTCTGCTTGCTGCTCCAGTTCTGCTTCTCCCTGCTCGGATTCCTGCATTACATCGCCCATGGTGCGGCCTGGGTCAATGTTCATGCCGTACAAGTAGGTTTGACCTGTGGTTAAACCTAAATTCTCTGCCGAAACAGGATTTTCCTGGCTGCGGAAATGCTCATTTAAAATATCAGCACAGCTGTCACGGTCAATGTAATAAACCCATTGATGACCGTTAATGTGCGCCGAACCGCCGGGTGCACGCACGATATAAATATTTTCCGGCTGTACCTTTAACATGGTGGCGTACAAGCCCCAAATTTCAGTGATGTCTAAGCTGGTATTGATATAATGGGCAACCACCTTACAGGTATTGTAATAATCGGCTAAGGTGTAATCATTGAGCAGGCTTTTCACCAACGCTGCATAGAAATACTGCTGGGTTTCCAGCCGCTTATAGTCTGCGGTGCTGTAATTGCGGTTGCGCAAAATCAGCTCCGCGGTATCGCCGCTGATTCGGTGCAAGCCTTGTTTGCACACCAAATCTTCCTTACCGGTTTCTTTATCCACGGTAACAATATCCCAAGGTACATACATTTCAATGCCGCCCATGGTATTCAGCATGGTTTTAAATGCCTTCATATCAATGGTAATGTAGTCATCAACCGGCAACTTAAACATATCGTAAATTTTGTTGGCAATGTTGTTGATTTTGTTTTCCTGGTCGGGACCATTGGCAAATACTTCGTTAATTTTGCCTGTTTGGGTTTGAATGCCGTCACCGATATCCTCGCCGGTGTAACTGTCGCGGGGAATCTGGAATGCGTTAATGGTATAATTTTGACGGTCGATTTGCAGGTACAAAATTACGTCTGTCATGCCTTTGCCGTTGGCATAGTCACGTCCGTCATCATCGGCATCGTAATCAATGCCCAACAACAGCAGGTTATAGAACCGATCGCCGCCGCTTTCAATGTTCAATTCCTCTGCATCTTCGGTTTCTTGATTTAAGGTGCCTGCATCGCCCTCATCAAATACCCCTGCAATTTGGCTGTAAAAGAATGCTGCAGTTCCGCAGCTTGCCAAAATAATCACGGCTAAAATAATACCAATAATTTTCAGCAGTCGTTTTTTACCCGGTTTTTCCATAAGGCTGCCCTCTTCTTTCTGTTCTCTTCTTTTTTGACCGTTGATGTTCTCAAATAATATGTCATAAAAGCAAGTAGATGTATGTATCTCATCGAAAAGATATCAAAAAAGTTACAACGCATATTATACCCCAAACATGCACTTTTTGGGAGTATTTTGTGTGATTTTTGCCTTAAATCATAAACCTAATACATACTTTATTGTTTTTTTTAATCTTTTTAACAATTTTTTGATTTTAAAACAGCAATCAAACACCATTTTTTCCAAATATAGCAAAAGAGAACCCACCCCATACAGGGTGGGTTCTCTTTGTTAGCCAATGGTAGAAAGGGTTGTACCCGGGTAATAATGCGCCAATATTTGTGCATAGCTCCATCCGTTTGCTGCATAGCCCCATGCGCCATACTGCGACATACCGCAGCCATGGCCATATCCATAGGTGGTAATGCTGAATGTGCCGTCGTTGTAAGAAATATCAAAGGCTGCACTGCGAATGGCGCGGCCCGAAAAACCTGCCAATACATTTTCCTGTAATTTCATACCGGTAATGGTTGAATTGCCGATTCGCATGCTTAATACATAGCCAGACGAGTTTTTCACCAAATCGCCCATCCAATCGGCAGGGTCTTCGCTGTAGGCATACAGGTCTTCGCCCAGTTTTTCGCTTGCACGGGTTGCCACTTCTTCCACCGTGAACACACGGGTATTTTTCCAGTTAGTTGCATACTGCTGGTCATAGGGGCTTTCTACCGCCACCAGATACGGACGAGAGGAACCCCATACCTCTTGGCTTGGGTTGGTTCCGAATGCCGCACTTGCAAAATACGGAGTAAATGCCACCTTGCCGTTGTAAGTAACAATGATGTTTGCCACCTCACGGGCTGCCTGCCGAATGCTTTCGTTTGGCTCACGACCGGTAACGCTGGGGGCACCACCTTGGCTTAAAATCCAAGAATGGGCTGCAATCATCTGCGCTTTATACGCCTCAATGGGAGCACCTGCACCCATTTCTGCACGGGCAATCATGGCAAGACACTCTACCAAATCCATTTCCTGCCGCACGCCGTTCATGGTTACGGTGATGGTTGCACCTGCCGGCTTTGGTGTGGGAGTCGGGGTAGGTGCTGTTGTTGGGGCAGTGGTAGGTGCTGCGGTGGGCGCCGCTGTGGGTGCTGCCGTTGTGGGGGCCTTTGTAGCCGTGGGTGCTTGGGTTGCGCTGCTGCCGGAAGATGCTTCAGAACTTGCCGACGGCTTTGGTGTGGCCGTTACTCCCGGCGTTGCACTGGGTTGTGCACTGGGCTGTGCGCTAGGCTGCCCACTTTCTTGGGGCTGCTCCGATGCATCCGGCTCTTGTGTGGGTTCTGCCGTATCCGAAGGCTCCAGCTCCTGCACATCGGGCACTGCGCTATCCTCCTGCGGCATACCGCTTTGTTCCTGCACATCGCTGCTGGTAGCTCCTCCTGTGAGGTACCAGTTCACCCAGTACTGTTGTAAGGTTTCAATGGAAGGTACGTCTTGTTGTGTTTGCTGATAAACCACCATGGGTAACAAAGGCTGGTCTGCCTGTGTAATCAACTTCCCATACAGAATGCCGGTTTCGTCCTCGCGCTGTTGACGGCCGGTGATCACCAGCTTTTTGCCTGAACCATCGGCGGCATCCGCCACCAGTGTTGCAAAACAATCGCTGTCTTGCAAATCCACCGGCATGTCATACAAACTACGGGCTTTCATTCCCAACACAAAGGTCAAAAAGTCTTGATAATTGGTTAAATCCTGTAAGTTATACAAGTCAAAAGCGGTTCGACCGGTTTCGTTGGGGTCCCAATAATACACCGCTGCAATTTTATAACGGTATACATCGGCATTGGTGTAAATGGTAAAGCCACTGTTTTGGCTGAGAAGTTCCTGCTCATCCAACTTACCCAATTGTTCTATGGCATCGGCAGGGCAGGTTAACACCACATTGGAATGGGGGGTCCCCGGCTGTATCTTACTTGTAAAGGTGGCAATGCTTTCGCCCTGTGCCGCCGATACTACCGCTGTGTTTTCCACAGGCTGGGCTGCGCCTTGTTGATAAATCAGTGTGCCGCCCAATTTGGGCAGTGCCAAATATGCCGCAACCTGTCCATTGTTGCTCTGGGCTTCCAGCAGATAATCGCGGGCTGCGGTATCATAGTCCGCTGTGCCATATCCCACATTGCCCAAGCTATTGTTTTTTACACTTAAAACCAGCTCATAGGCAAGAATTGCAATGGCGGCAATTGCCACAACCATAGCCGCATAAAAGGCCATCTGTTTGCGGCTTGCATACCCGTTTCGCTTTACCGGCTGTTCGGACAGTTCCGCCTGTTCATCAAACAATTTTTGTGCTGCATCCTGTACCACTTCTGACACCTTAGCCGATGCGTCAATCTGCTGTTTGGTTACAGGTGCTGTACTTGCCCATGCCGAACCGGTTACCACCGTCTCGATAAGTGTGGGCAATTCCGGTGCTGCTTTGCCGTACAAAAAGCTTTGCACGGTTTCCTCCATGGGCAAATCCTGCCCCAAACGACGCAGCATATCCAGCAGCCAGTTCATGGCAAGTGCATCGATTTCTTCGCTTTGGGCCAGTGTTTTCAGCCACACACGTTTTGCATCGCATACCAAAACAAACGCGGGTTGGCTGCCCTTTTGTTTGCTGTAACTAACAGCCCAATCTGCCCCGGATGCCGCCAATGCCTCATGGGCGGCTTCTGCTACAGGCTGTACCGGACAGCCGGGGTATTTTTTTGCCATTTGATTTGCAGAGCGGATGCGCTGCGACTTTTTGGGGTGCCGATAGCTTTCGTATCCAAAGTCATACACAACCCGTGCCAGCTCTTCTTGGCCAATCTGTTCTTCCAGCATACGACCCGTGGGCTCATCGGCTGCCACAAACAGCTTGTGCTGCTGTGCCAAGGCAGTTAGTGCCGCAGTGGGCAAGCCCACTTCATCCCGACCGAATACCGCTTCGCCAAATTCTTGCCGAAACCATTCTTCCCACTTGGCACAAATTTCTTCGGCCTGTTGCTTGGTTTCTGCTTTGGCATTCACACACACCACAAATTCGTCCTGCTTGCTCAACAGCCGCAAACCTGGGCATCCCTCTTGCGCTGCCTGCTGCAATACGCTTTCCACCTGTTGCTGTGGCAGACCAAACAGTCGCAGTGCTATGATGCAATTTTCTTCCACGTTCTCACCACCCATCTATTTTATTCTTCCAACACTGCAATCTCGGTTGCAGAAAACTTTTTTGTATGAGGCAGAGGCAAACCCAAAGCCAACCGCCGGGCCATATCCAGCGCACGTTTTGCGGCACAGGTTCGCACGGTTTCTCGGCTGCGGTTGCCCACCAGTAGTTTTGCAACGTACACATCATCGCCTTTGCATGCGGCAATGTATACCAGCCCCACCGGTTTTTGTTCGGTTCCACCGCCCGGGCCTGCAATGCCGGTAAGCGATACGCCAATATCTGCACCGCTCACCTTTGCTGCACCCGTTGCCATTTGCGAAGCAACCTGACTGCTCACCGCGCCTACGGTGTCCAATAACTCTGTACTTACGCCCAGCAATTTATGCTTGGCCTGGTTGGCATAAGTGCAAAAACCAAAACCGAACACCTCGCTTGCGCCTGCCACTTGGGTAATCATCTGGCTAACCAAGCCACCAGTGCAGCTTTCTGCCGTTGCAATGGTAAGCCCCTGTTTTTTCAAGCTTTCCACCACCGCCTGCTGTAAGGTGCAGTCATTTTCTGCATAGATGGCATTTCCCAACAGGGCATAGAATTTCTCTGCATAGGCGCGGCACATTTCCTCGCCCCTCTGCTGATTTTCTGCCATTGCGGTAATGCGAATATGCACCTCGCCTGTTTTGGCATAAATAGCCGCCGTGGGGTTGGCATTTTCAAATAAATGACCAACCAGCTCTTCCACATGGCTTTCGCCAATGCCTGTGATACGCAACACCAGACTATACAACGCCTGATTTTGTTCCGCTGCCAGCCACGGTTTCACTTTTTCATGCCAGAGCGGACACAACTCGTTGGGTGGCCCGGGCAGTAAAACAGCACGTTTTCCCTGCCGATAAAACCAAATTCCGGGGGCTGTTCCGTTTTTATTGTCAAACCAGCCGCCTTGTTGGGGAATCAAGGCTTGTTTTTCATTGCTTTGAGGCATGTGCCGACCGGTAGAAGCATAATACTGCTGAATCTGCTGCAAAATCTCCGGCTCCAACACCAGAGTATCACCAAAACAGCGTGCTACGGTTTCTTTGGTCAAATCGTCTGCGGTGGGGCCTAAGCCGCCCGAAAACACCAAAAGGTCGCTGCGCTGCATTGCCTGCTGTACCAACTCTGCCAAACGGCTTTCGTTGTCGCCAACAACCCATTGATGATGCACGGTAATGCCCAGTGCTGCCAATTCCTTAGCCAAAAACTGTGCATTTGTATTCAAAATATCGCCCAATAATAACTCGGTTCCCACACAGATAATTTCTGCTTTCAATGCACACACCTCATTTACTGCAATCCATTAAAACTCGTCTTCTTCGGTTTGACGCATATCAATGCGAATCCGCTCTACCTCGGCGGCTGCCTTTTCCTCCAGCTCTGCTAAGCCGGGCATTGCTGCTTCTGCCTCCAAAATCTCTTCCAGCGTGGGCTTGGTTTTGGGATGCGGCGGAGTAAAGATGGTGCAGCAATCCTCAAAGGGCAGAATGCTGGTTTCAAACGTACCGATTTTACGGGCTACCACGGTAATCTCGCTTTTGTCCATACCAATCAGGGGACGCAGAACCGGCAAATCCTGCGCAGCATCGGTACATGCCAGCGCATGTAAGGTCTGGCTTGCAACCTGTGCCAAGCTTTCGCCGGTAATCAATGCTTTTGCGTCAATTTCCTTTGCAATGCGGTTTGCAATACGCATCATACTGCGGCGCATCAAAACGGTAAACAGCACATCTGGCGCATGGTCACGAATGTACTCTTGGGGTGTGGTGTAAGGCACAACATACAGAATGCAGTTGCCGGTATAGGGGCTAATCTGCTGTGCCAGTGTTTTTACCTTATCCTGTGCTGCCTGAGAGGTGTACGGCGGGCTTGCAAAATGAATGTGATGCAATGCCAAGCCACGGCGTGCCATGTACCAAGCAGCAACCGGGCTGTCAATGCCGCCGCTCAGCATGGTAATGGCACGGCCGCTGGTGCCAACGGGTAAACCGCCTGCGCCGGGCTCTTTGGGGCCGTGAACGTATGCGCCAAAATCACGCACTTCCACCATAACCACCAAATCCGGATTGCGCACATCTACCCGCAAATGGGGGTGCTTGCTCAACAAAAATCCGCCCAGCTCACGGCACAGCTCAGGGCTTTTTAAGGGGAACGACTTATCCGAACGCTTCGCCTCTACCTTAAAGGTCTTGATGGTTCGCAGGGTCTGGCCCAGGTACTCCTCAGCCGTTGCCTTGATGATGTCCATATCCTTTTCGCATACCGCTGCACGGCTCAAGGCTGCCAAGCCAAACACCTTGCTTACACGGTCGTAGGCTTCGTTCATGTTGCTCTGTGCCTGCTCGTCCTGCGGCTCAACGTACATGGTGCTTTGTGCCTTGTAAACCTTAAAGTCGCCCAAATCCTTCATACGCCAACGCAGCGATTTGCTCAGCACCGACTCAAAGCTGGCACGGTTTAATCCTTTCAGGGCCATTTCGCCCTGATAACACATGATAATTTCTTTCATTTTGCTTAACTCCTTATAATCGGAAACTTATTACTTAATACGGGCCAAGGTTGCAAGGCCCTGTTTTAACTCTTGCAACAGTGCATCCACATCTTGCTTGGTATTGTCTGCACAAAAGCTAACGCGAATTGCGGTATCTGCACGCAGTGCGGACAACCCCATTGCCTGCAAGGTATGGCTTGCGCCACCTTTGGAACAGGCCGAACCGCTGGAAACATAGATGTTTTTACGCTCCAGAAAATGCAGCATGGTTTCGCTTTTGATGCAGTTTGTGCTAAAGTTCACCACTTCGGCAACGGCATCTTGCGGGCTGTTCAGAACCACTTCAGGTAGTTCTGCCAAACCTTGGCGCAAATACGCATTCAACCCGCTCAAATGCTTTTCGCGTTCTTTCAAGGTCTTATGCAGGGTAACGGCTGCTTTTGCCAAGCCCACCGCATAGGGAATATTTTCGGTACCGGGGCGCACGCCAACTTCTTGACCACCGCCTTTTCCCTTTTCCTGTCCACCGCCCAGATACGGCGGCTGGATGTTGTAACCTTTGCGCAAATACAAGGCACCCACGCCTTTGGGTGCATGGATTTTATGACCGCTTACTGCATAGCTGTCAATCCATTGCAGGTTGATGGGCATCCGCAACCATGCCTGCACTCCGTCCACATGTACAGCGGTTCGGGGATTTTTTTCTTTGACACGCTGTGCCAAGGTGTTCACATCCACCACTGCGCCGATTTCGTTGTTTACATGCATACAGGTAACCAAAATTGTATTTTTGTCCACCGCCTGCACAAAATCTTCGATTGCAATATGCCCTTCTTCGTCCGGCTCAATCACAACCACATCAAACCCCTGCTGACGCAGCCGCTCAACGGGCAACGCCACACTGGGATGTTCGTATCCGCTGACTACAATGCGGTTGCCCCAACTGCGGCGCGCCAACACTGCACCCAAAATACCAATGTTGTTGCTCTCGCTTCCGCATCCGGTGAAAAAAATCTCTTCTGCCGATGCGCCCAAGGTTTTGGCAACCGCTGCCCGTGCTTTTTCCAGCAGCTTTTTGCTTTCATAACCGGGTGTATACAAGCTGGACGGGTTTGCCCAATGCTCCAACATGGTTTTGTGAATGGACTCTGCCACCGCCGGGTTTACCATAGTAGTGGCTGCATTGTCCAGATAATGCAGTGTTTCGTTTTGTAACATGCTTCTTTCCCTTCGCCTTGCCGTTGTTATCGAAAGATGCGTTTTTCATCCGCATACAAGGTAAATAATCATACAGAATAAGTATATCACACACCCAAAAATTCGTACAGCCAAAAACCTAGGATTCTGCCTGCGAAAAACTGGCAATTTGCCATAGATTCTTAGTTAATTTTTTCGAGATAAAGTGTTACTTCTTTATTTTTGCTTGTAACACAATGTCACTTTTGGTAGGATTAAAGTGCAGTGGTTGCTGCATGTTGTTTTTTACGTTATGGTCACCCGCCATCAGAAAGGATGAATACCATGAAATCGGATATCCAAATCGCACAGGAAGCCACCCTGCTTCCCATTTCTCAGGTAGCAAATCAACTTGGTCTGACCGAAGATAACATAAATCTTTATGGCAAATACAAAGCCAAAATTGACCACAAACTTGCCAAACAGTCTGGTAAGCAAGGCAAATTGATTTTGGTTACTGCTATCAGCCCTACCCCTGCGGGTGAGGGAAAAACCACCATCAGCACCGGTTTGGCTGATAGCTTAAACGCTTTGGGAAAACAAACCATGCTGTGTTTGCGCGAGCCCAGCCTTGGCCCCGTATTCGGTGTAAAAGGCGGTGCGGCCGGCGGTGGTTACGCTCAGGTTGTTCCCATGGAGGACATTAACCTGCATTTCACCGGCGATTTGCACGCCATTGGTGCAGCAAATAACCTGTTGGCTGCCATGGTAGACAACAGCGTATACCAAGGCAACCCCTACAACATCGACCCCCGCCGCATTGTTTGGAAACGCTGCGTGGATATGAACGACCGCCAGCTTCGTTTTGTTACCGACGGACTGGGCGGCAAGGTGAACGGTGTTCCCCGTGAAGATGGTTTCGATATTACCGTTGCCAGCGAAGTGATGGCAATTTTCTGTTTGGCAACCGATTTGGCCGACTTAAAAGAGCGGCTTTCCCGCATTGTGGTGGCTTACAGCTACAGCGGCGAACCGGTAACCGCCGGGCAAATTGGCGCAGCCGGTGCAATGACCGCACTGTTAAAAGATGCCTTTGACCCCAACCTGGTACAGACCTTGGAGCATAATCCTGCCATTATTCACGGCGGTCCCTTTGCCAACATCGCCCACGGCTGCAACAGTGCTATGGCCACACAGCTCAGCTTAAATCTGGCAGATTATGTGGTAACCGAAGCCGGCTTCGGTGCTGATTTGGGTGCCGAGAAATTCCTGGATATCAAGTGCCGCAAAACCGGACTTTCTCCCAATGCGGTTGTTATTGTTGCCACCGTTCGTGCATTGAAGCACCATGGCGGCTGCCCCAAAGAGCAACTGGGCGTGGAAAGCCTGGAGTATCTGACCGCAGGTGCTGCAAACCTGCGCCGCCACGTTGAGAACATTCAAAACTTTGGCCTGCCTGTTTGCGTTGCCATCAACGCATTCCCCACCGATACTGCGGCAGAGCATGATTGCTTAAAGGAACTATGTGCTGAAATTGGGGTACCTTGTGCTTTGGCTGAGGTATTTGCAAAGGGCAGCCAAGGCGGATTGGCACTTGCCCAAACAGTTTTGGATATTATGCAGGAGAACACTGCAATTCACTTTACCTACCCGGACGAAATGCCCCTGCAAGATAAGGTGCGTGCAGTAGCCCAAAAAATCTACCGCGCAAAGGACGTAGTGTGGAATCCTGCCGCACAAAAGGCTATTGCTGAAATTGAGGCAATGGGTTATGGCAACCTGCCCGTTTGCATTGCAAAAACCCAATATTCCTTTAGCGATGACGCAAAACTTTTGGCCGCACCCGAAGGATTTACCATGACAGTTCGGGATGTTCGTTTGTCGGCCGGCGCCGGATTTGTGGTTATTATTATGGGTAATATCATGACCATGCCCGGTTTGCCCAAAAAACCCGCTGCCGAATCCATTGATGTGGATGAAAACGGTCGCATCATCGGTCTTTTCTAAAATTCATCATTACAGAAAAATCCCCGCTCTACTTTTCCACAAGTAGGGCGGGGATTTGTTTATAACTTTATTTGGCAATGTAATACTCGCTGCCCATTACATAGGGAACATCGGGACTATATGCCACATGGCGCAGCAGATAATCAATCCAAGCTTTGTACCCTGCTGCATTCATGTGCAAGCCTTCGGTTGTGTAGCTGGGATTCAATCCGCCGCTTTCGTCCACCAAGGCACTGTATACATTTAGATAGTGGCAACCCTCTTCCAAAGCCATTTGTGCCAACTGCTGATTGATGCGCTGGATGCGCTCGTTGTTTAAGTTTGCGTTGGTGTAATCGGTTGTTACCGGTGTCATGGACTGCACATAAATCACAACATCCTGCCCTGCAACCTCGCGAATTGCCGCAATCATCTGACGATAATAGGCAAAATAGCCCTTTTCCACCGATTCGTCCGAACTGTTTGCCAAAGCGTTGGCACCAAACATCAAATAAACCACCTTGGGCTGCTTTTGTGCCATAACCTCCAGCGGAACCTCGTCGGTACGCTGGGTATCCAGATAACGGCCCATAATCTTGCGGTTTACAATATCGCTGGGCACGGCACCACGGTAGCCGCCCACCGTTGCCACATCTTTGGCAGGGTTTTCATACAGTGCCAAACCTTCGGTTACACTGTCACCCAAAAACATTACATTAGGGAAATAAGCCGTGCTGTCCACAAGACCGCATTCCGGCTGGCACAAATCCTCATACGTTAAGGTTTTAATGCTGTAATTTTGGGTTTGCTGTACCGGGCCCATATGCTCAAATCCGGTTTCATTCACTTCCACCACCGGATTTTCCATGGGCAAGGGTGCCAACACACTGCCCGAAATCCCCGGTGTAACGGGTTCGGGCTGGGCACTTGCATCTTGGTTGGAACCGCTAAGCGATTCAATAATCAAGGTGATAAATCCCGACACAGCCAAAACCAAAATAACCATAATCACAAACGCTGCCATGCGCTGTGTTTTGTTTTGGTTGCGGCGTGCCCGTGTTCTTGGTTGTTGATTAAATTCACGATAGCTGTTTGCCATGCTTTCTCCTATCTTTATGCATATGCTCGTTTGTTATTCTGTGGGTGCTTTGTAGTACGGGCTCCCGGGCAGATAGGGATTTTCCGGATGATACGCGGTATGGGTTGTGAGATAATCCCGAATCAGCGGGTAGGCGGTTTCGTTTAAATGCACCCCATCGGCTGCTGCCAAGTCGGCGCGCAAATCACCGTTTTCATCTGCCAGAATTTCATGCAGATTGATGAAATAGCAACCCTTTTCCACTGCCAGCTGTGCCAACTTATTATTGACCTGCTGAATGCGCTCTTTATACAATCCCGGCTGACTTACTCCCGGCCGTACCGGTGTGACCGACTGCACATAAATTGCAACCTCGCTGCCCAAAGCCTCACGGAATTTATCCAGCATCTGGCCATAATACGCCAGATAAGATTGTTCCGATGTTTCATCGTTGCGTACCAGTGCATTGGTTCCCAACAAAATGTACAGCCGTTTGGGTTTGCTGTTGATAATGGTATCAAAAATCGGCTCCTGTTCACGGCCGGAACCTGTGCCCGGGTCCGCCATTTCATTGTTGACAACCTGGCTGGGGCCAATGTTTTTGTAGGCGCAGATAAAGGCATGTTCTTTCATATCCGATGTATTAAACACATTCCAGCCTTGGCTTACGCTGTCGCCCAAAATTGCGGTTCGGTCAAAGTATTTCATATCAACCTGTCCGTTTTCCGGTAAGGCAAGCATACGAAAATCCGGCATGCGAATGGTTTGGTCTAAGGTTTTTTCAATCGGATACGAAACATTCCAATTCACCTGTGAATCCACTGCTTGTTGGCTTTCGGTTGTTGATTCACTTGTTGATACATCGTTTTGTGCGGTACTTTGTGATTGGATTGAATTCGTTTGTGTTTGCACCGAGGCAGGGTGCTTTTGTGCCCATATTTTTATTGCTGCTACTGCCGCAACCAGTACGCCAAGCATTGCCAGCAGAACAATAATTCCGCGCCTTACCATACGCTTGCGCTGCCGGCGTTTTATTTGTTCTCGAAACTCACGATAGGTCGGCATACATTTCCTCTCCCTAATGAATATCACTTGATTTTGCTTCGTTTTTCTTTTATTGCATTGGTTTCATTATACCCCACTCCCCACATGGGTTCAATATGAACACCAACAAATTTACTGCATTAAATTAACCTTTTTACCGTTCATTTTTTCAATTCGCAAAATTTGACATAAACCGCTATTATTCGTTACTTTGCACTTTTGTACTTGACGTTACGCCCAACAAGTTGCATACTTAGAGATACACATGTTATACAAAGCGTACTGAAAATTCGACTTTAAAGATTGCATCCTAGTAAGCAGCTGATTCTTTAACGTCAACGTTCCTAAACTGCTTTCTGTTATTTTACGCTTTGTTTATTTTCATAGCAAAGGAGTTGCAATCTTTTGATTACACATTATTTTGATGAAAAGTCGGGTAAGCAATCAAAGGTTCCCAATACCCAATTATTGCACGCCACTGCCGTGGAATATGGCTCTTCTTGGCAAAGCAATCCCCACAGCCATATTTTTACCGAGCTGGTTTATATTTTGGAGGGCGAAGGTTGGTTTCAGCTGGAGGAAGAACTGGTTCCGGTACAACAGGATGATTTGATTTTAGTTAACCCACAGGTCGTTCACCAAGGCATTCGGGCGGGAAACAACGGAATGTCAGTTCTTACATTAGAGCTTTGTTCTCCTTGTATTTTTGGTTCTGCTGAAAATCATTATACGTTACTTTCGGCGCAAGAAAACGCCTCTATTTTTCGTACCTACATGAAAGATATTTCAACAGAATTAATTAACAAATCAGATGATTTTGAGGAATTATGTCAGAAATTAACAGATGTTATTATTCTTCAGTTAAGTCGACGCTGCCAACATTCCAAGGCTGTTTCTACCAGCCGAAAAAGCGCGCGTGAGTGTGCCCGTGTTCGCCTTTACATCGACGAACACTTTACCGAGCCCTTAACATTGGATCATCTGGCGCAATACGCCAACCTGAACAAATACTATCTGGTTCACGTATTTAACCGCGAAATGGGATGTAGCCCCATTAGTTATCTAATTGACCGCCGCATTGCCGAAAGCAAACGTCTGCTTTCTTCCGGCAATACGCCCATTCACGAAATCAGCATTCAAATGGGCTTTTCCAGCCCCAGTTATTTCAGCCAAAGTTTTCGGCGTTCTACCGGATTTTCTCCCGCAGAATATCGCCGTCAGACACAAAATGTCGAAGAGAAAAACTCTATTTGACGATAACGTAATTTTATCGTAAACTGTATGTAACAACGAGAATCCCATTGTTTGTAAATGCGTTGGGTTTCTCGTTTTTTATGTACCGTTCTATTAAGAACGGTGCTTCCACAATATTTAAAATAGAATGGAGTGTCCTATCAATGGCAATTCTGGTATGTGGTGGTGCCGGATATATCGGCAGCCATACTTGTGTGGAACTTTTGGCAGCAGGTTACGATATTATTGTAGCCGACAATTTTTACAACTCTTGTCCCGCTGCGGTAGAGCGAGTACGCCAAATTTCCGGCAAAGATTTTCGTTTTGTTGAGGTCGACTTGACCAATGCCGAACAGGTGGAAGCCCTGTTTGCCAACAACAAGGATATTGATGCTGTTATTCAGTTTGCAGCATACAAAGCTGTTGGCGAAAGCGTAGCCAAACCCATTGAATATTACACCAACAACCTGCAAACCACCTTGGTTGTATTGGATGCCATGCGCCGCCACGGTGTACACAACATTGTATTTTCTTCTTCTGCTACCGTTTACGGCGATCCTGCCAGTGTGCCCATTACCGAGGACTTCCCCGTTGGTGCAACCACCAACCCTTACGGCACCAGCAAGGTATTCAACGAGCGTATGCTGGCTGACTGCTGCGTTGCAGACCCAGAATTGAATGTGGCATTGCTGCGTTACTTCAACCCCATTGGCGCACACAAAAGCGGCCTGATTGGCGAAGACCCCAACGGTATTCCCAACAACCTGGTACCTTACATTGCAAAGGTTGCAGTAGGTAAGTTGGAAAAGGTTCATGTATTCGGCAACGACTACCCCACTCCCGACGGCACCGGCGTGCGCGATTACATCCATGTGGTTGATCTGGCCCGTGGTCATGTTGCCGCCATTAAAAAGCTGGAGCAAAAACCCGGCCTGTTTGTTTGCAATCTGGGTACCGGCCACGGCTACAGCGTATTGGATGTAATTCATGCTTACGAAAAGGCATGCGGAAAAACCCTGCCCTATGTGATTGACCCCCGCCGTCCCGGTGATATCGCCGAGTGTTGGGCAGACCCCAGCAAGGCTAAAAATGAGTTGGGTTGGGAAGCCGAATACGGCATTGAAGAGATGTGTGCCGACAGCTGGAAATGGCAGAGCATGAACCCCAACGGTTACAAAGAATAATTATTTTACAAGGAGTGTTTTCCCTTGCAAAAGAAACCCATTTTAGTTGTTATGGCCGCCGGTATGGGCAGCCGTTACGGTGGTTTAAAACAAATTGACCCGGTTGGCAATTGCGGCGAAGCTATTTTGGATTATTCGGTATTTGATGCCAAGCGTGCCGGATTTGAAACCGTTGTATTTATCATCAAGCACGAGATTGAAGAGGCTTTCAAAAGCACCATCGGTGCACGGCTTGCACCGCACATTGAAGTTCGTTATGCCTATCAGCAGCTGGAAAATCTGCCACAAGGTTACGCTGTTCCCGAAGGCCGTACCAAGCCTTGGGGTACCAGCCACGCCATTTTAAGTGCCGATGCTGCCATTGATGCACCCTTTGCGGTTATCAATGCCGATGACTATTATGGCCCTGAAGCCTTTCAGTTGATTTATGACTATCTGTCCACCCATGCGGATGATGAAGTTTACGAATACAGCATGGTGGGCTATCTGCTCAAAAACACTGTTACCGAAAACGGGTATGTATCCCGCGGCGTTTGCGTTACCGATGATTCCGGCTATCTGGAAAGCGTTACCGAACGCACCCGCATTGAAACCTATGCCCAAGGCATTCATTATTCCGAAGATGACGGTGCCACTTGGACCGACATTGCCGGCGAAAGTGTTGTTTCGATGAATCTATGGGGCTTTACCCGCAGTTTTGTGGATGAAATTGCCGCCCGTTTCCCTGCCTTTTTGGATAAAGCACTGGTAGAAAATCCGCTAAAAGCAGAATTTTATCTACCCAGCGTTGTCAGTGCCTTAATCAGCGAAGAAAAGGCACGGGTAAAGGTGCTACACAGCACCGACCGCTGGCACGGTGTTACTTACAAAGAGGATAAACCCATGGTTGTTGCTGCCATTGCAGAAAAAACCACCGCCGGTTTGTATCCTTCCCCGCTGTGGGGCTAACTGATAAAAAAGAACACGGAGCAATTGCTCCGTGTTCTTTTTTATGTCATCTTTTTCGCATTTGCAATGTTATACACCATTAACCCAACCAGCACAATAATAATACCCACTACACCAATTGGTTCAATGGTTTCGCCGTAAAAAATTGCTACCCAAATAGGATTTAACACCGGCTCGGTCATACAAATCAAATTTGCCGCCACCGGCTTGGTATCTGCCAAACCGCGCGCCATTAACAGGTAAGCCAATCCAACTTGTATCACACCCATAAATACAATTCCCCACCAGCTCACTGCGCTAAAATTGGGTTCTCGAATCAACCAGGGCAAACCTACCACAAAACTAATTACCTGGCCCCAGAAATAGCTGGAAAAGCTGTCTGCATCGGGAAACATATTTACCATAAATACAACGGCATACAGGGCACCCGCCGCCAATGCCAGCAAATTGCCCACCATTTTTCCGCCGGACAAGCCACCTGCAAAACAGCAAATCATACCGGCAAAAACCACGGCACAGGCCAGCAAATCCAGCCGTTTTGGCTTTTGCGAAAACCAAATCCACAGATATAAAAGAATAAATACAGGGCTGGTATATTGCAAAACAATGGCATTTGCTGCTGTGGTTAAACGGGCCGCAATGGTATAGGTAATGCAGCAACCTGCCATACACACGGCACACAAAAACACCGCCGGGTTCCATTTTATTTTATGGCCGATTGCCTTTAAGTAACCAAACGTGACCAATGCCGCAAATAAATTTCTACCACTGTTAATTGCTATGGGGTTCCATGGAATTACCTTGATTAACAAGCCCCCTACACTCATTACAATTGCTGCACTTAATACTAACAAAGGACCTATGCTTTTTTGCTTCATTCTACTCTCCCACCGAAACGCTTTTTTTCTTTATCATTGTAGCAAATTTTCTCAATTGCACAAGGTGTTTTTTGTCTTTTTATTCCTATCAGGCTTTGTGGTAATATCTCTTGACTGCCTTGCTTAAATCCTTTATAATAAATTAAATCTAGTTTTTAAAACTACATGAACCGTGCAATTTCGAGCAACTAGTAGGGAGTGTATGAAATATGTCTTGGATGATCGTGAGCGACTCCTCTTGTGAACTACGTACTTTACCGCAAGCAACCCCCAATGTGGGTTTTGCCACTGTACCTTTAAAAATCCGTGTGGGCGAACGTGAATTTGTGGATAATGCCATGTTAGATATTCCTTCCATGATGGAAGAAATGCGCAATTTCAACGGTGCCTCCACCACCGCCTGCCCCAGCCCGGAAGAATGGGCCGAAAAGTTCCTGTTGGGCGATAACATTATCGCTATTGCCATCAGCAGCAATTTATCCGGTAGTTACAACAGTGCTATGATCGCCAAAGAAATGGTACTGGAAACACATCCCGAAAAAAACATCTATGTTATGGATAGCCTGTCCACCGGCGGCGAAATGGCTTTGGCCATTTTGAAAGCCAATGAACTGATTGGTCAAGGCCTTGATTTTGCAAGCGTTGTAAAAGAATTGGAGATTTACTATGCGCCCCGTCAGGTTCTGTTTGCCTTGTCCTGCTTTGATAATCTGGTGAAAAACGGCCGCTTAAATCGTGTGGTAGGCTTTGTTGCAGGCAAAATGGGTATGCGTTTGGTTGGTCGCGGCAGCGAAGAAGGCAAGCTGGAAATGCTGCACAAAACCCGTGGCGAAACCCGTACACTGGCCTTTATTTTAGAGGAAATGGACCGCCGCGGTTACAACGGAACCCCTGTGGTTATCAGCCATTGCTTAAATCCGGTTGCTGCCGGTTTGCTGAAAAACGGCATTGAGAACAAATGGCACGGCGCTCAGGTTTACATTGTACCTTGCAGTGGCTTAACCAGCTTTTATGCCCAAGAAGGCGGCATTATTGTGGGATATTGATTCTCATATTTCAAGAACAGCAGCCTGCTTTGCCAAAACGGCAAAGCAGGCTGTTTATTTTTTTGCCTTTGCTTCTAAATCCAATGTTTTTTTGCTATAATGCCACTATATACTCTTTTGGGGGAGGATTTTCATGGACGCAAACCAAGCTATAAAACTTTTCTGGAAAACCGTTGCAGGTGCCGCCGTTGCAGGCAGTGCCTTGGCTTTCTATGCTTCTCAAATTGAACCGGAACAACTGGGCATTACTCGCCCCAAAGTATTGCGGCGCCCACCGGTAAAAACCTTATTCTTTTCGGATATTCATCTGGGCCCCATGTATGCTCCACAGCATTTAGAACAACTGGTAGACACCATCAACGCCCAAGAGCCTGAGCTGGTTTTATTTGGCGGCGACTTTTTTGCAAAATTCTTACGCGATGCCCACATGCTTTCTTTTTCTTGGTTAACCGCTCAGCTACGGCGGATTCATGCCCCCCTGGGCAAATATGCCGTTTGGGGTAACCATGATGTTCGCCATGCGGCCGCTCCCTTTTATCGCATGTTGATGGAACATGGTGGATTTGTTCCCTTGTGGGACAAAATCGTTACCCCTGCCCCCGGTATTACCATTTGCGGCCTTGCCCCCTATTCTGACGGCAAGATTCTGCGCAATATGCCCACCGATGGTTGGCGCATTTGTTTATGCCACATGCCGGATAAAGCACGTTATCTAAATTTGCAGAATGTGGATTTAATGCTAAGCGGTCATACCCATGCCGGTCAACTACAACTGCCGATTCTAACCAAGATGATTTTGCCCCCGGGCGGAAAAATGTACCCGTACGGACTGTATCGTCCCCAAGCAAGTCATGCGGCTGAACTATTTGTAAGCCGTGGAATTGGTATGAGTGGTGTTCCATTCCGCTTTTTGACTCCGCCTGAATTGGTAGTATTTGAATAAAGAACCCCCCTCTGAAAACAGAGGGGGGTTCTTTATTCAAACGACTGTACGCAATCCCTTACGATTGCTTGGTATCGGTTTCTTCTTTTTGGTTCAGCAAGCTGGAGGGTGAAAATGCATCCTCACCGGGCAAGTGCGCACCAAAAGCAGGTACAAACAAATATTTGCGAATCACAAAGATTAACAGAATTGCCAAGATGCTAATGAGATTTTCCAAGGGGCTGGTGTGTTCCACAACCATTTGGCGTGCAATCGCAAACAAAAGCACCTCAATGGCACTGCCCGGGCTATGTTTTGCAAGCATCTTTACAAACTCGATGCCAATTACAATGTTGAATGCATTGCTCAAAAACAGTTCAAAGGTATCGTTTAAATCCGGTGCCAATACAAGCCCCGTCAGCTGGGCTGCAACACGAACACCTGCAACCACAATGGCTAACAACACCACCGCAGAGATAATGGTTTCGATAATGCTTGCAATTTTTGCTATCTTCTGCCGAAAATAAATTAGTCTGTCTCTTCTCAATTCTATCGCCTCCTTGATATCACATCGATGTTTTATTATCGCCCTGCATTTCGCACCCGTTCCAACGCTTCGGCTGCTTCATGCTCCTTTTTGCGCCGTGCCCGCTCTATGGCTGCCTGCTTCTCTTTCTTCCATTTGGCTTGCAGTGTTTGGTCTGCCGGCTCGGTTACACGGGCAAAGGTATAACGCAAACCATCCAAACGCATACGGCGCAACCAAATCATCACCGGCCCATGGCTGCTGCACTGGCCCATGCTATACAAGCAGTTGTTGCCTTTTCGCAACCAAATATCCTCGGAATCCAGCTGCAACGGTTGCCCACACTCAGGGCAAACTGCTTGCCGCAGCTCTTGACTGGTAGTCCACACTTCACCATCCACAATGCCGCGCCAGATGGTAAAATCACGGCGGTCTTTTTCCGCCGGGCACAGCAGGTCATGCAGCTGTTGCTCTTCGCTGGGATATTCTTGCAGCCCCTGCTCCAAATTCAAAAAACCGCAAATTGCTGCGGTGTACTCCGCATCGCTCAAAGCATCGTGGAACGCTTCGTTTTTGGGAATACCCAAACGCTCTACCACGGCTTCCAAGGTCATGCCTTCCCCTTCTTTTCGGGGCTTTTGGCTTGTAAAAATACGCTGAATGTCGTACCACTGTTGCGGCCATTCTTCCGACAAGCCATTTAGCACCATATTCTGCTTTAATACCGGCACATCATCCAGACCCCACTCGCCCAAAACCGCATCCGGACCACACCATTCCATGAATCGGCGCAGACCTTCTTGAATAGGAATGCCTACATCCAAATCGGCTTGGGTTAAACCGGTAACCTTTGCAACATGATGATGCAATTTAGGGAAAATATGGGGTTTTAAATTAATGGAAAAACGGTCGGCAACCCTACCGTTTTCCAATTTTACTGCACCAATTTGAATAATTTCGCCCCGCAGGGTTTGGTCGATTCCTTGATACTGAAAGATTTTGGGCTGATAGCCCATGTTCCACTCCATATCAAAAATAACGAAATCTTTCATTTGTGATTTCCTTTCCGTTGCTTTGCGGGGCATTCTTGCTTGCATTAGTGTATGCCCGGCAAACTTTCTACCTTTGTTTCCAGCTTTGCAACCGGCTCTTGCACCGAGGAGGGCGCAGGCGAATTTGCCTGTTCCAGCAAACGCTCTTTGCCAACGCTAATCATCAGTTTAATTCGGTTTTCTTGGTTTACAGGGGTTGCGCTGGGGTCGTAATCAATGGGGGTAATGTTGGCGTTGGGATAAATCGCACGGATACGGCTAATCATTCCCTTGCCGCAGATGTGGTTGGGCAAACAGCCAAAGGGCTGTGCACAAACAATGTTTTCGTATCCGCCGGTTACCAGCTCCACCATTTCTGCCGTTAACAGCCAGCCTTCTCCCATCTTATTGCCGCGGCTGATGATTCCGTCTGCCATCTTCCGCAGGTCCAGAAAACGGGCAGGCGCATGGAAGCCCGCTTGCCGCATGGCTTCGCCCATGGAACGCTCAAAACCATCCAGATATTTCAGTAAGGCTTCGCTGCCCCAAATGCCTGCCACATTGCCGCCGTAAATCCGAATGGTATCGCCCATATTGCTGATGCAATATTCCACAAAGCCCATAAGACCCGGCATATTTACTTCGCAATCTTGGCTTGCCAAAAACTCTTCCAGATTATTGTTGCCAAGCGGAGAATACTTCACATAAATCTCGCCCACAACGCCCACTTTTACTTTGGGTACACGCTTTACAGGAATGGCTGCAAAGTCTTGGGCAATTTTATGAAAGGTTTGTTTCATCTCTTTGCCGCTTGTACCCTTGTTTTGATGGAACCATCCGCAAATGGTATTGACCCATTGTTCCGCCAGCTGTTTTGCCTGCCCTTTTGTGGTTTCATAGGGGGAGGTTTGGTTGCGCAGTGCCATAATCAAATCACCGTAAAAAATAGCAGCAAGGCATTTTTTCAACAGCGGCAGTGTCATTTGAAAACCGGAATTTTTCTCTAAGCCGGAAAAATTCAAGCTGGCAACCGGAACATTGCCATAGCCTGCACGCTGCAATGCTTTGCGTAACAGGTGAATGTAGTTGGATGCACGACAACCGCCGCCGGTTTGGGTAATCAGCAAGGCGGTGTGCTCCAGGTCATACTTACCGCTTTGCAGTGCATCCAAAAACTGACCAATGACCAACAAAGCAGGATAGCAGGTATCATTATGTACGTATTTTAATCCCAGCTGTGCAACCTGACTTCCGCAGTTGCCCAATACCTCCACCTTATATCCTTCGCATTCCAATGCTGCTGCAAGCATGGAAAAATGCAGCGGCAGCATGTTGGGAATCAATATGGTGTGAGTGGATTTCATTTCTTGAGTAAAACGGGGATAGTTTTGTTCCATGGGTTATTCCCCCTTTCGGTCTTTTTCATCCAAGGCAGCAAACAAACTACGCAACCGAATGTTCACCGCACCCAGATTGGTAATTTCATCAATTTTCAACTGAGTGTATAACTTTCCGCCTGCATGCAGAATCTCTTTGGTTTCATCGGTGGTAATGGCATCTACGCCACAACCAAAGCTCACCAGCTGTACCAAATCCATATCCGGCTGTGTGGTGCAATACTTTGCTGCCGCATAAAGGCGCGAGTGATAGGTCCACTGGTTCAGCACCGTGGTTTGTACCTTTTCGCTGTAATGAGCCACACTATCCTCGGTGAGAACCGCTGCACCATGGCGGCAAAGCAAGGCATCAATACCATGGTTAACTTCCGGGTCCACATGATAGGGACGACCTGCCAGCACAATAATGCGTTTGCCCTGTTCACGGGCTTGCTGCATCATTTCATCTGCTTTGTCCCGCAGCTTTTGCATGTGGGCATTGTATTCTGCATAGCCCAAATCGGCAGCACGCTCTACCTCACTCTTTTTGATGCCATCAAAATGGCGACTCAAAATTTCATGCATCTTCTTTTTAAAATCACGGGGACGGTGCAGACCTACATACTCGTTAATGAAGGTTTTTCCTTCTAGTTCCGGGCAATTTACTGCCAAAACTTCGGGGTAATAGGCAACAACCGGGCAGTTGTAGTGGTTATCGCCCATTTGTTCATCCAAATTGTAGCTCATGCAGGGGTAAAAAATTGTGGTAACGCCCATATCTGCCAAGGCACGAATGTGACCGTGTGCCAACTTTGCAGGGAAACAAACGGTATCGCTTGGAATGCTGGCCTGCCCTTTGATGTACATAGCACGAGTCGATACCGGGCTGGTTACAACAGCAAAGCCCAAGTTGGTGAAAAATGCGTGCCAGAACGGCAGCAATTCATACATGTTTAAGCACATGGGAATGCCAATGGTTCCGCGAACTGCCGGGCCCGCTTTGTAGCTTGCCAACAACTCCTGCTTATAGGCATACATATTCAAATCACTTTGTGCAGTTTTTCCGCTCACGGGCTTTTCACAGCGGTTTCCGCTAATCAGCTTACGTCCGCCTGCAAAGGTATTGATGGTAAGCTGACAGTGGTTGGTACAGCTATTACACTGTACATTCTTGATTTCCTGGGTAAACTCCTGCAATTCCTTTGCGCTGAGCATGGTGCTGGTTTGCCCCTGCTTTGCTAGGGCTTTGCCGTGCAGTGCAGCACCAAAGGCACCCATTAGGCCTGCAATATCCGGGCGTACCACTTCTACGCCCATTTCTTTTTCAAAGGCACGCAGAACAGCCTCATTGTAGAAGGTACCGCCCTGCACCACAATGCGGCGACCCAACTCTTCCGGGCTGGCGGCACGAATCACCTTGTAAATTGCATTTTTTACAACACTAATCGACAAACCTGCTGAGATATTCTGAATAGAAGCACCGTCTTTTTGTGCCTGCTTTACGCTGGAATTCATAAACACGGTGCAGCGGCTGCCCAAATCCACCGGCTTATCGGCAAATAGGCCCAATGCGGCAAACTCTTTTACATCGTAACCCAATGCCTGTGCAAAGGTTTGCAAAAAGCTGCCGCAGCCGCTGGAACAAGCCTCGTTTAAGAAGATATCGCTAATGGCACCATCTTCAATTTTAAAGCACTTCATATCCTGGCCGCCAATGTCAATAATAAAATCCACATCCGGCAAAAAGTGGCGGGCTGCGGTAAAGTGAGCAACGGTTTCTACCACGCCGTTATCGCCACGAAAGGCTTCTTTGATTAGTTCTTCACCGTAACCGGTACTGGTCAGACTTGCTACCTTCAAATTGGGGTGCTCTTGATACAGTTGCATCAAAACTTGACGAACCAGTGGCAGCGGGTTACCCAAGTTGGGCTGGTAGTCGGTAAACAGCAGATTTGCATTGTCGTCAATCACTGCAACCTTAACCGTGGTGGAACCGGCATCCACACCGATATGCACCGGGCCGCAATCGCTGCCAAAGGGTACACAGGGCACACTGGCTTTTAGATGCCTTGCATGGAATTCCTCGTACTCCTGCTGCTTTTCAAACAAAGGCGGCTGGCTGGTGTAATCGGCGGAAAGGTCAATTTTTTCAATGGCGTGTGCCACCTGTTCCAAATCCATCTCTTTATCTGCATAGAATGCGGCACCCATTGCCACAAAATGCAAGCTATGCTCGGGGCAAACACCGGTTAGCTCTAAGGTTTCATCAAAACTCTTGCGCAATACACTGTTAAAGGTGAGCGGGCCGCCCAGATACAATACATTACCTTGAATGGGGCGACCTTGCGCCAAGCCCGCAATGGTCTGGTTTACCACAGCTTGATAAATGCTTGCGGCAATATCGCCGGCTGCTGCACCTTGGTTAATCAGCGGCTGGATATCACTTTTTGCAAATACACCACAGCGGCTTGCAATGGTGTAGGTTTTGTGGGCGTTAGCAGCGGCTTGGTTCAGTTCTTCGGGGCTCATCTTTAGCAGGGTTGCCATCTGGTCAATAAATGCACCTGTGCCGCCTGCACAGCTGCCGTTCATACGAACCTCGGTACCGCCGGAAAGAAACAGAATCTTTGCATCTTCGCCACCCAGTTCAATCACCACGTCCGCTTGTGGTGCCAATCGCTTGGCGGCAACTCGCGTTGCAAACACTTCCTGCACAAAGGGAACACCGCAGCCATCTGCCAAGCCCATGCCTGCCGAGCCGGAAATGGCCAGATAGGCCGGTTTTCCGTTCAACTGCTCTTTTGCCAAACGCTGCAATAACTCTTGTGCTTTTTGGGTGATATGACTGCCATGACGCTCGTAAGTGTCATAAATAACTTGATCTTGTTCGTTCAGAACAACACATTTAATGGTGGTGGAACCAATGTCCAAGCCTACCCGCATGGAAAACACTCCTTATCTATTGGACAGAGTTCTGTAAAACTCCGAAAACAAAATTAAACTTACAGTGCACGGAATCCCTTGCCCACAATTTCAGAGGAATTTACAATGGTCAGGAATGCATGCGGGTCGATATGGCGCAGATGATTGCGCAGCAATACGGCCTGTCTGCGTGTTAAAACGGTGGTAAACACCTGCTCTTCTCGGTTTGTATAAGCACCTTTTGCCATATAAACCGTTGCGCTTCGATTCAGCTTTTGCAAAATAAACGCTTTTACATCGTCCGGCTGACTGCTGATGATGGTAACCACCTTACGCTGGTTCAAACTTTCAATTACGCTATCCACCATAAAGGCCTTTGCAAAGGTGCCCAAAGTACAGTACAATCCGGTTGCAATGCCGTACAATCCGCCTGCCCACATGGCAATTAGCAAATCGGAAATCAACAATGCTCTTCCAATCTCCATGCTGGTGTACTTAGCAAGAATCATGGCCACAATGTCGGTGCCGCCGGTGGATGCGCCCACGTTAAACACAATGGCACTACCCGCAGCAGGCAACGCTACTGCAAAACACAGTTCCAACAGGGTGTCATTGGTGAAAGGGGCTGTCATGGGATAAACTTTTTCCAAAAGACTTACAAAGGCAGATAAGGCAAACGAAGAATAAATCGTTACCCCCATGGTTTTTACGCCCAAAAACACAATACCAAGGGCCACCAAAATTCCGTTGATTACAAACAAGGCACCGCCAACATTCATGCCCGGCCAAAGTGTGGCCATAATAATAGACATACCACTGGTGCCGCCCATAGCAAAATGGTTGGGAGTTTTAAACAGGTGGATGCCGGCTGCTGTTAAAAACAAACCCAAGTTTAGCAAAACAATATAGCGTATCACTTCTTTTGGTGTTGCTTTGTCGTCCCATTTAAAGGGAATCAGCCGCCGATTTCGGTTTAATTGTTTCAAGCTTAATCGCTCCTTTTTGCATCCCAAAACAGAAAAAACGCTGCACAAACCGTGAGCAGCGATTTTGGTGAATAGGTGCGTATTTCTGCCTTTTTCGCATTTAAAACAATGCAACTCTTACATATTTAATATTAAATATACAGACAAGGTCTTTTTAAAATTATCACAGACATGCAGCTATGTCAATGTTTGACAAACACTTTGGGGGTTCTGTCGAATTTTTTGCCATAACTAAGAAAAAAGCTTGCGCTGATTGACAGGCTGTTTTGATTCCCTGCCTGCTTGTTATTGCAAAGCCGATAAAAATCTTGTAAAATGATTAAATAGAGTTTTCGGGCTGTTTTATAGCCCTAAGATAAGAGGAGCGAACAAGCATGATGGAAGAAAAGCCAAGCAATTTTCTCACCGAGATTATCGATGCCGATCTCGCTGAAGGCCGTGTAAAAGAAATTCACACCCGTTTTCCGCCCGAACCCAACGGTTATCTGCACATTGGCAGCGCCAAGGCAATCTGGATTAACTGGAGCATTGCAAATGCTTACGGCGGCAAGTTTAACCTGCGTTTTGATGACACCAACCCCGTGCGCGAAGACGATGAATACGTAAAAAGCATCGAGGAAGATTTGCGCTGGCTGGGTGCAATCCCCAACGGCGGCATCTACTATGGCAGTGATTATTTTGAACAGTGCTATAACTACGCTGAACAGCTGATTAAAGAGGGCAAAGCCTATGTTTGCGATTTGACTCGCGAACAGATGCAGGAATACCGCGGTACACTGACCGAGCCCGGCAAGCCCAGCCCCTGGCGTGATCGTACCCCAGAGGAAAATCTGGATTTGTTCCGCCGCATGCGTGCCGGCGAATTTGAGGACGGCAGCCGTACTCTGCGTGCTAAAATTGATATGGCAAGCCCCAACATGAACCTGCGTGACCCTGCCATTTACCGCATTGTTCGTGCACATCATCATCGCCAGGGTGACAAGTGGTGCATTTATCCCTTGTATGACTTCGCGCACCCCATCCAGGACGCAATCGAGGGCATTACCCACAGCATGTGCAGCTTGGAATTTGAAAACCATCGCCCCCTGTACGAGTGGGTCATCAACAATCTGCACCTGGGTCCCTTCCCCATTCAGCGTGAATTTGCCCGTTTGAATGTATCCAACACCGTTATGAGCAAGCGCTATCTGCGTGAGCTGGTAGAGCAAAATATCGTAGACGGTTGGGACGACCCCCGTATGCCCACTTTATGTGGTTTACGCCGCCGTGGTTACACCCCCACCAGCATTTTTGAATTTGTAAAAAAGGCCGGTGTGTCCAAGGTATACAGCTTGGTTGACTACCGCTTGCTGGAGTACTGCATTCGCACCGAGCTGGAAACCTGCGCCCTGCGCCGTATGGCAGTTACCGAACCCATTAAGCTAACCATTACCAACTACCCTGCCGACAAGGTAGAGTATTTTGAAATTCCCAACAATCCCAACAAGGCTGCAAACGACAGTTCTACCCGTAAGGTTGCTTTCTCGGGTACTTTGTACATTGAAAAGAGCGACTTTGCCGAAGTTCCGCCGCCCAAGTTCCAGCGCTTAAAGCCCGATGGCGAGGTTCGCCTGATGGGTGCCTACATCGTAAAATGCAACGAGGTTATTAAGGACGAAAACGGCGAAATCGTAGAGCTGCGTTGTACTGCTGACTTGGAAACCTCCAACGGCAACCCTATTGACGGCCGCAAGGTAAAGGGTACCATTCACTGGGTTAGTGCTGCACACGCTGTTGATGCAGAAGTTCGCCTGTACGACACCCTGTTCACCCAAGAAAATATGGGCGATTTGCCTGAGGGCAGCAGCTATCAGGATTTCTTGAATCCCGATTCTGTAAAGATTCTGAAAGGCGCAAAACTGGAAGCCGCTTTGGATTCTGTTTCTGCCGGTGAAAAGTTCCAGTTTGTTCGCATGGGTTACTTTACCCCCGATTCCAAAAATCCCGGTGTATTCAACCGCATTGTAACCTTAAAGGACAGCTTCAGCAAAACACTTGAGCAAAAGTAACTTGTAAAAAAACCAGGTTTGGTGTTATACCAAACCTGGTTTTTCTCTATGGCGAACTTTTTATTACAAATCAGTTATTATAATTGTTCGCTGATTTCATTTTTTCCGTTGCTGTTTCGAAGCGTTTGCTTATTCACATAAAAACTATTTTTTCCATTGTCTTTTGCAATGTATAGTGCCACGTCTGCACAACGGTATAAACTTTCATAATCAGTAATTGTATGGTCTACATATGCAATGCCAACACTGGCCGAAAGCCCATATTTTTCGTGATACTCTTTTAAATGGCTGAAAAATTGCTGCAAAAATGCCTGCATTTTTGACTCAATGGTCTGAAGCGAAACATTCTCATCCATGAATACAACAAATTCATCGCCGCCAATGCGCCCTACAATATCATCTTTACCAAAAAATGCTTGCAGTGCATTTGCAAAAACGCGCAATACGCGGTCGCCTTCGGGGTGACCTTGTGCGTCGTTAACCGCTTTAAAATGGTCTAAATCAAAAATCAGCAACATACCTTGTTGTGGCTTTTCAACCAGATGCATTTGTACACGCTTTTCAAATCCATTGCGGTTAATCAATCCGGTTAACGGATCCGTTTCTGCTTGTTCTTTGATTTTTTTGTTATGTAAAACCTCTTCGGTTTTATTCATCACCATACCATAACAAGCATCATCGTTATTAAATACCGAAATTTTTAAGTACTGACCATTTACATAGATACAACCCTCGGTCTCTTCCATTTGCATCAAAGAATCAATATATGTTTGAAAGGACCCCGGTGTGCGGCTAACTTTTTGCCACATTGCATTATCTGTACCCAAAATAAGCTGCAAATTATTTGAAAAAAAGTTCTGTCCAATGGAGTATAGACATTCAAAAACACCAACATTTTCATTTACCGCATTCATAATACGGCTCATACGGTCTTCTTTATGCCGATAACTATCCCGCCAGTTATTTAAAACTTTTGATATCGTGCGGAATTCGGTGTCATGTTCTGTGCTGAATTCCACCTCGTAGTCACTGCCTACCAATACTTGTACATTATGTTCAATGGCTTTTAAATCTTTCAGCACATATTCGCGGATATGATAGCGCAATACCAGCATTACAAATATCATTACAATGCAAATAATACCAAATGAATAAATCAATTGAATTCTTGCCGCCATATGAACACGCTCTGAATCTACATAGGCTGCTAAAATTTCATCGCCCATATTACAGGTTTTCATATATCGGATTTTACCATTAATTGTTGCTAGTCCACCTTCGGTATAATGATCCAGTTCTTCTACAAATTTCTGTGGTGTATCTGCACCCTGCAAGTTTACTTCTTGGTCATTGTTTGCTGTGATCCCTGTTACCTCACCGGTTTCTCTGCTAACAACAAACAAAGCTTTACTGAATATGCTTGGCGTTTGAGATATAATCCACTCAATACGAGTCGGCTTTAATGCTTCCTCTAATATTTGATGGTCAATTGCAATTTGAACAATCTCATATTCATCTCGGCTGGCTTTAATGCCAATATAAATCACCGCATTCTTTTCTATCAAGCTCTCTGCTTGCATATCAATTGCAACAGCGTTTACATCTTCGGTTTTCAGTAACCCCAAAATAACAGCAGCCTCATCTTGGGTGTAATTATTTAAATCCAACCCTTCCGATTTTTCATCGCTGCTATGCTCTACAATGCCGTTTGCATTAATTAAATAGATTTCGGTGACTTCCATTAAGTCGCGAATTTGTTTCAATTCATCGGAAGTATGCTCTTTCTGTATATCATGCTCCAAAATAAAATCCACTGCTCTGGCTTTATGAATATACTCTTCACGCAACTCTTCTGTTAGCTCTTGGGTGCTTTTTTGGCTATTTTCATAGGACTGTTCCACCTGTATCAACATCTGCTCCAAATCGTCAATAGCAGCCTCTGACTGTTGTGTAAAAATCACAACCGAAATTATCCCAAACAGCAACAACGTTAAACCGGCAAAAACTATGCTCATTCGCCGAAATAAAATTTTCTCCATTGGTAAACTCCATATACAATACTTTAAAAAGCGTATTTTTTACACGTCACCTATTTTAACCAAATACAAATTTAAATTATGATTCAATGCATTTGGGCGATTTCTTAAATTTTCTCAGCTTTTTGATAAATTGTCAATGACTATTTTAACGCTTTTTAAATCATCGAAACAAATTATGCGATACTGATACAAATGTAAATTTACACAACTGAGAATCATTTTATGACTTACAGCATAATTTTTATCCAAGCGGTTTTGAAATGGTTCGAGTAACTGTTTCGTCGGTATGTCTTCTACAGCGAATCTCCACCTGAATTTTTCCGTTATTTTCTTGAACATCATATTCCCAATGTTCGCTATCATTGGTTTGATTTTTGGTGGGATAGTTCTGTAACCATGTTTCAATTGCATTTACGTCTACCGAAAGTTCTCCTTGTAAACATGCCGAAACCAGGCTTTGTGCAGCTTCGGTACGGCTGTCGATGCAAGTACGTTCCGTAAAGTGGATTACCATGCCATTATAACTTGCTGTACCGGCTGCCGCCAAAATACTCAGTGCAAGCATTATTACCACAAGCTCAATAAGTGTAAAACCTTTTTTGCTCTGTTTTTTCCATTTTGTAAGCATGAACATCCCCCTTAAAGTAAGTTAGTTTACACATGTTAAAGTTAACCCATTCGCATTATTAACAAAGCACAATATATTTTTTTATGCAAATCAAACCAAATTAACAATTTGCAAACAATTTATAAATTTTGTTTGACTTTTCATAATTCCTACTATATATTATTTCTAGTACAAATTCAAGGTGAGTTTCAAAGGCAAGAAACTCATAAAGGATACTGTAAAACTCATTAATTTTTTTATGTAAAGGAGTCACACATTATGTTAAACAAACTGCGTAATCGTAAAAAGAAAGGCTTTACCCTGATCGAGCTGATTGTTGTTCTGGTAATCATGGTAATCCTGGCCGCTGCTGCTATCCCCACCATCATGGGCTATGTTGAGAACTCCCGTAAGGCTGCTTACCTGAGCAACATGCGCGCTGTTTACACTGCTGCTCAAAGTGCTTTAACAGAAGCTGCCGCAAATGGTGTAACCGTTACCGAATACACTACTGTTATTGATGGAAAAAAAAGTGGTACCACTTTTATTCAGCGTGTTGCTGACCTGTCCAATATGGGTTCTGATAAATTTACAACTAACACTACTACTGCTCCTGCTGCAAAAGACCAATATCAGATTGTATTAAGCAATGGCGCTATTACCAAAATTGTTGCTTGCTACCAAATGAATGGCAGCACTCCTAAAACCGTTGAACTGATCCCGGGTCAAGGTTCCGACGTAATGGATACCACCTCTACTAGCCAAGCTTAATCATTCCCAACAACCCAAAGCGGTGTGGCAATATGCCGCACCGCTTTTATTATTGTATCGGAGGGATACGCCGTGACCCCTACACCGCACAAACCCACCGCACAGGAACGCATTGAATTAAATTTTGACCGTGAATTGAATCATCAAAAGGAATTTCGCGCTGTAGAGCTATTGATTCGGGTTGTCATTGTCGGCATGGCCTCGGTTATTTTTTTGTTTTTTATACAACCCGTAGTAAAACAAGCACAATTGATTACCCTGCAAAGCAACCTGCGTTTGATTCGCGTTTCGGTTCAAACTGCTATGTTGTCTTGCTATGACAAAATGGAACAAAACGAGGACGGTTCCCTTTCTTATCATTTGGCTCTTACTCCCGACCAAGACGACGAAAACGGTGCTGTGCTTCGCTCTGCCCTCACCGGTTATCTCCCTACTGACAGTGGAATGACTTTGAATAGCGATTTTTCTGGACTTTTAGAGGACTTTGAAGTTGCCTCTCAATCTGATTCTGCCCCCACCTATCGGTTTACCGTAACCCAACAAGATGGTGTTTTTACCATTCAGCTTTGGCAAAATGATCGCTCTTTACGCCGCTCTCCCCAAAACCCCGATTGCAGCTGGATTAGCAGCGGAGATCCCTATATCGATTTATCGGGCAATCAGGGCGAATTTATTCGATGATCTCCCCCATTTACTACTCTGACCTTGTTTTTCACAACTTCAGTACTTTTTTGTTTTGTTGAATTGCGATATAATATATTAATTGAGGTTCTCTTTATGTTTGAGCTTCCATTTTCTCTTTTGCTGATAATTTTTATCTACCTGTTTGTTTTAGGTAGTTGTTGTGCCAGTTTTTTATTTGTGGTTGTGCATCGCGCTGCTATTCCACAAAGTATTCCGTTTTATAAAGGACGTAGCCATTGCGATTCTTGCGGTACAGAGCTTACCACATCTGACCTAATTCCTATTTTTAGCTGGCTTTTTCACAAAGGACGTTGTCGTCATTGTGGATGCTCAATTTCTGTTTGGTATCCCATTAGTGAACTCATTGGCGGCATTGCGTTTGTATTATCTTTTGTGGCTTATCCTTTTCAGTTTACTAAAATTGCAATATGCTTGTTAACTGCTATCTGCCTTTTGTTGATTGCGTTATATGATAGCCTAACCATGGAAATTCCCGACCGTTATACTCTGTATCTATGCATTCCTGCTCTGCTTAGCATTTGGGCTTTTCCCCATATTTCCCTTCCTCAGCGTTTGCTTGGCTTAGTATGCATTAGCCTGCCAATGCTTTTGATTAATCTTCTGATTGGCGATGCTTTTGGCGGCGGTGACGTGCAATTGATGGCTGTATGTGGCTTTTTATTGGGATGGAAGCTTACCTTGGTTGGCTTTTTCTTTGGTCTGATTTTTGCTTCCATTCAAGGAATTTTCCTTTTAGTCCGCGGAAAAGCAAAAATTGGCCAAGGTGCACATATGCCTTTTGGGCCTGCACTTTGCACTGGATGCTATCTATCGCTTTTGTTTGGCACAACTATACTGCGCTTTTATCTATCGTTCTTTCCATCCTAATGCAAGGAGGCGATTCTCATGCCAGAATATCATTATCGGGGCAAAACCGAAACAGGTAAATCCGTAAAAGGTACCATGAACGCTGCCGATGAGCGAACTTTATATGATAACTTAAAAAAAGAGGGCATTTATCTAACCCAGTACGAACTAAAAAAAGAAGCCGCCAGTCGTAAAAAACAGCTGGGTTCTATGGAACTCAGCGAATTTTGCCGTCAGCTGGCCAATCTTACCGGTGCCGGTATTACTTTAAGCCGTGCGCTGAATATTATTTTAATGGGCAAATTAAAACCCGAAGCAGCAGAAGCTTACCGACAAGTTCAAAAACTCGTACAACAGGGCCAGCCTCTCAGCGATTCCCTTGCACAGCAGGAAATTTTTCCGGAAATGATGATTAACATGTTCCGTGCAGGTGAAGCAAGCGGTCAGTTAGAACAAGTTGCCTCAAAACTCGCTACCCACTACCAAAAAGAGCATCGTATGAATAACCGCATTAAAAGTGCAACCATGTATCCCAAACTTTTGGGCTTGGTTTGCGTAGCTGCGGTTTTAATTATCTTTTTATTTGTAATGCCACAACTTGAACCCATGTTCGAAGGCACCACTCTACCTGTAATGACCCGTGCCATGATGGCATTCTCTGTATTTTTAAAAGAACGTTGGTATCTGCTTATCATTGGCGGTTTGTGTGTTGCAGCAGCGGTTCAGATTATTTTCACCATTCCCGAAGTTCGCTTTTGGTGGGATAAAACAAAACTAAAGGCACCCGTTATCAAAAAGCACCTGCAAATCATTTATACCGCACGTTTTGCACGCACACAATCCAGTTTGTATTCCAGCGGTTTGTCCATGTTGCGAAGCCTTGAAATTGCTTCTTACACATTAAACAACAGCTATCTTACCAGTCAATTTGGTCAGGTGGTTAAGCGTGTTCGCAGTGGTGAAATGTTAAGTCAAGCAATTCAATCGGTTGACGGCTTCGATAGCAAATTAGCTCCTACCATCTACGTTGGTGAAGAAACCGGCCGTTTGGATCAAATGCTGGAAAACATCGCTGACAATTACGAATACGAAGCCGATGTGGCACTTTCAAAGCTTACCGGTATGATCGAACCTGTCATGATTGTCTTTATGGCAGTTATTGTTTGTATGATCATGGTTGGTGTTTTGGTTCCCATTTGGAACATGTATGGCAATGTTGGTTAATTCCTTATAATATACGCTTGCGGAGGGCTTATGAGTAAACAGCACACCCTTTATCTGGCTGATGACCGGCTTTTGCTGGTAAAAAGCCACGCCAACAAAAAACTCCTTACTGTAGAAGCCTCGTGGCAACAGCAGTTGCCGCAGGGTACTATTTTAAATGGTATCATTAACGATACCGATGCCTTAGTGGACGGTTTAGTTCAGTTAAAAAAACAAGCCAAGCTTTCTTCTACCAAAGTTCGATTGGTAATCGACTCTAGCCAAATCATGGCAAAAACGCTATCGGTTCCTCTTTCTCTTTCGGCAAAAGAAACAGCTGGTGTGGTACGCACTGAATTAAGTGAATTGGATTCAGGTGAGCGTGATTTGGTATTTGACTATACCGAATTACCTCCCACCCAACAGCAAGAACTTCTCTGTTTTGGTATCGAACGTCCTTTATTGGCACAGATCACCGAATTGTTTGAAAAAGCCGGTATTAAGCTGTCTGGTATTACCAGTGCTTTAAGTAGTTGTGTGCAAATGGTTCAATTTCTGCCTCAACTGGCAAATCTCAGCTTTATTCTGTGCGTTTTAGATGGGCAAACCGTTGTTACTTATCTGTTTGCAGGCGGCCGCTATCTTATGAATGCGCGTAGCCGTTTAATTACCGAACGCGGAACTCCTGCTGTTCTGGGAGAACTGCTTGGCCGTGTCAGCAGCATGTTGCAGTTTAGCCAAAGCAATAAATCCGCTGAGCCTGCTCAAACGGTTTATTTTTGTGGGCTGGAACCCAACGAAGAACCTGGCTGCCGCGTTATTGCCGATACCTTTCATATCACAGCACAACCTTTTCCTGATGTGGAACAGGTAGCATACAACGCACATGCCGGCATTCTTTTGCCTGAAATGTTCCCCATGAGCGGCTGCATGCTGCACACCAAGTACAAAGCCGTCAATTTTTTGGAAGCTTCTTCTCAAAGCGAAGTCTCTAGTTTAGAGAAAAAGAGTGGAAAGCTTCCTTGGGCCGTTCCGGGTGTTTTAGCTGGATTGGTAATGCTAGGCTGGGCTGTACTGCTTTTTGGCAATTATCATCTTGAATCTCAAATCAAAGATGTAAAAGCCTATACAACCGATGCAAATAATATTGACTTAAATCAGCAAGCTCAAACAACCCGCAGCATTATTTCTTATTACAATGCCGCAACGGCTGAGGCTAATCGTGCCATTTCCATCTTGGAATCTAACCCTCAAATCACCGCCGAACTGCTGTATCGTGCTTCCAGTGTTTTTGGCGATGCCGGCTCCATACTGGAATATCACTATACCGCAAGCAACAACACCATTGTCTATGGTTGCTCGGTCGCCGATTATCGCTCCATTCCCACCATTGTAGAGCGTCTTTCCGGCATTGGCGATTATTGGTCTGTTTCCTATACCGGCTACACACTCAATAACCAAACCGGTCAATATTCCTTTAACTTGACCTGTGTCTTAAACGAGGTAGCATAATATGAATTACCAATTGACACAACGCGAAAAAATCCTGATATTTGTTCTATCTATTTTTGCAGTTTTGGTGGGTGGCTTAATGCTGCTCATTCAGCCTGCACTGGATCACAAGTTGGAGTTACAGCAAGAACTGGACGAACAACTCACACTGCAAATGGAAATGCAGTCTAATATTGCACAACTACCACAACTGCAAAAAGATCAGCAAACTGCAAAAGAAACAACTCGTCAAACCGGCAAAGCGTTTTACGAACCCATGTCCACCAATATGGTTGCCGACTTAATCAGCGGATTTCTGGATTCTTACAATCTTTCTGCCACTGCCATGAGTGTTTCTGATATCCGGGTAAAAGACCTTGCCAACGGTCAATTTTCTTTGCCGCAAGAAAACGGCTACACCTGGGGCAACCAGATTAAAGCCGCACAAGCAGGCGAAACCGGTTCTGGCAGCGGAACTTCCTCCGGTGATAGTACCACTGCAACCACCGCACAGGTTCTATACAGTTCCATTACCCTAACCTGTGTTGGCGAGCGTAGCAATTTTGAGCAATTTATCAGCAACATCGCCGACCGTTTACCGGTTCAGTTTATCCAAGTGGATGTTTCTCAAACCGGCGATTTTCAAGTTACATTAGAACTCTATATGTTGGATGAGGTGCAGTAACTGCACCTCAATCTCTTATAAAAAGGAGGGGCTGACACCATGTTGCCCAGCAAAAAAAAGAAAAAAAGGGGCTTTATTCTGCTGGAAGCGGTTGTATTTATCACGCTTATGATGGTACTTGGTGCAGCCATGCTCTCCGCATCGTATAATGACCGTGTTCGCAGTTTGGAATACAGCACCAATAACCAGGCATACAATGCCGCCCTTAGCGCATTGCAACTGCTGGTAGATGGCGAATCCACACGCTTACTCAACGGGCAGGATTTGCAATACTTAACCAACTCTCCTGCAGAAAGCCCTCTTTCTACCCAAATTACTATTACCACATCCGAAGATATCACGGTAACCATTCCTGTTGATATCGCCATAGCTTCGGCAGAAAATAACAGCTTTACTTTAACCGCCACAGCCAATGTGGGTACGCAAAGCGAAACTGTGCAAATGGTTGTACAATATCACGATGCCGACACCATTCCGTCGCTGCTTTATAGCATCGAGCAATCCAACAGCAATACCGTATTATATGGCAGCGGTTTGGCCGGTAAGCTTACTGCCAGCAACGGCTCTAATACATTCCGTTTAAATCTAGGTGCAGATACCGATTTATATCTGTTTGACCAAGATTCTACACAAAATCTAACATTTATTGATAGTACTATCGGCGGTAATGTTTTAGTCCCTGGTCAAGTATCTGATACAACAATCACCATCGAAAATAGTTCCATTGGTGGTATCCTCATTGCAAATCGAAATTTAACCATCAGTAACTCGGTATTTGGCAATGTGGCAAGTACTGTATCTGGTAGCACTGTAAACCGGCTTTCCGGTATTTATTCACTTGGAAAATTAACCGTAAAGCCTGGCGTTATCGTAAATGGAGATGTTTACAGCACTAGCCTTCGTTATGAAGGCGGCTCTTCCATTTCCGGCTCTGCTTATTGCGCCTCGGTCGATGTTGGCGATGCAGTCTACGGAAATGACGGAAACGGCGTATATACGCTAACAAATGGCTACCGCCGTGGTGACTCTTATGGCTATCGATCCTCTACCGGGTTTGCTCCCTTAACATGGCAAGACTTTCCTGTGCTTTCCAGTCCGTTATCTATGTATATCCCTACCTTTCCTTCCACAATGAAAACATTTGATAATGGCCAAACACCGGAAAATAACGTTGGCTTATATGGCATTGTAACCTCTAATTCTTCTGCCACTATCAGCAATGCCCCTGCTTGTGATATAAACGGAACCTCAAAAGTGGGTAGCATAATTGTTTTAGAACCCAATGCCACTCTAACGCTTAGTGGCAAAGGACCTTTTTATCTTATGGTTTATGGCAGTGATACCAGCAGCACTGTAAACATTGACAGTGGTGCTACCGTTTATGGCTGTTTGCAAAATGTAAACGTAAACATTCTAACAAACGGTACTGATACTCCCACTCTTACCCTTTCTTATCTGGAACCCATCACAATAAATAACACATCTATTTTAAATGCTCCTGCAAGCAATGGTAAAACCACACCGTACTTTCATTTAGTGTCTGTTCAACGAGTGGTAGACCAAACGTCTTCATATTCACAAGAGGAGGGAACATAATTGCGTTGTAAACAAGGCTTTACATTAGTTGAATTTGTTGTTGGTTTAACGGTTCTCTCTCTTGGCGCATTGATACTTGCCACATTTATCCGCGCCTCGCTCAATCTTCAGCTATCAGCTAAAGACGAACGTGATACAAATGCCCAAGCAAATCAATCGCTGAATGGCGTACTCCAAGCAAATATTAGTGATAATTTAACTTTTACTACTACAAATGGCGATGCTATTTTACCAAATGGTTATAAAATTTATGGCAAGGTAGCACAAGCCGACACCTTAATTCGTTCGCAGTTTTTATTTTCGGTTCAACCTTATTGGGTTGGAAATAGTTTTTTTCATCTCTTTAACCAACCTCTCGATGCATCACAGACTTCTGCTTATGCCGACCCATTGCAACTTCCAAACTTGCAACTGCCAAGCGATCTAACTGCCCCGGAAAATGGCCCATTTTTAATATTCAGCGAAAACAACTTAACCAAAAATCAAACACTTTCGCAAGAAATCGTTGTTTTTACCAATTCTTTTTCTACTTCATCCAATACGCTTAAATTCCGCCCAAGCAGCCGTCAGTCTTGCCTGCTGTATGTCGATCCCGAAAGCATCACAATCAACGATATCAGTTTATCACATGGGTGGTATTTGATTCCTTTTGAAAATACACTTGAAACTTTATTAAGCAATCCTGCGGATTATCGATTAGACTATATGTTATATTCCACAGATATCAACAGTCTTACCTCTGAACAAAAAGAATCGCTTTCTCTTGAACTTGACAAAGCATATGCTCGCATTATCCTTGCAGGACTTACCTTTTCTTCTTGATTTTTGATCACTATATGAAAGGAGTGCCAAATAGTGAAGCACAAAAAAGGATTTACACTGATTGAAGTTGTGGTAGTCATTGTGCTTTCTTCTGTTTTGTTGGCAGGTCTTGTACCATTGCTTCCTGTCGCACAAAAACAGATGTACCGCACCCAAAATACTACCTCAGCCTCACAAGTCGGTGAATCCATTTACAAATACATTGTTGACACCTTAGATACTGCCGACCAAATTTGGATTGGTGATAACAAAAACAATCAGCCAGATCCTTCCACCAATTCCGCCGGCTGGTCTAAACTTACAGTAGAAAACGGTGTTCTTTTACTAAACGGAGCAGCTGTTTACGATGCCAACTATCAGAATGGCTGTATGTTGACACTAAGTGCAAATGGTATTGGCCGTACCAATATCGAATTAGGTCTGGAGTTAACAAAAGTTACTGGTGAACAATCGGAAGTTTTATACACGCAATCTTCTGCCTTTTCTCCTGCCAGAATGAACACCTCTTCCTTTTCTTGCATCCAAGGCAGTATCGGTACAGAAATTGCTACCATGAGTTATTCTTCTGGTCAGATTTCAACTTTAGGCTCTGTTCCTCAGTTGGTAATTTATTTTCAATCCGCAGCAAATGAAACGATTCCTGTTTTCACTCCGGTCCAAACTCCTACTACACAACCAACTGCCGCCACACCCTCTCCTATCCCCACTGTAGAACCTACAGCCACACCGACCCCTGCCACACCGACCCCTGCCACACCGACCCCTGCTACACCTAATCCTGATACTCCTACCACCAGTGATAGTATTTTAAAAATCCAATTAAACGAGTGGAGCTATAATATTAATTCTTTTAATTACTCAAACCAAATTATTTTAGTTCCTGTAGGTACAAATGGCATTGTTCTTGGTTCTTATTTCCCTAATTTCGACAATAATGGTACTACTTTTAGCGATCCCATAGATGGTATCTGGAAAATCACAAAAAATATTTGTTATGACGGTTCTGATACTGCTGTAGTATCCACCAGTCCAAGTGATCCTACTCAACCACACATCAATCGAACCATTAGTGTATCCGCTTTGCGTGAAGGTGTTGCCGAACTTACTTTCACAGCTACAGGCAAAAAATATCAGTGGGACACTCCATACAATCCCGCATTAGATGGCCAAACAACCAAAATTACCATTATTTCTTACGATGCTTCTGACTATGCCAAAAACTCTCGTCTGATTCATCTTAATTACTATTTTGACCATCTAAAATCCACAAATAATGGCAGTGCACTGGAGATCCCCTTTAAACGTTCGGACACTTCTTTCACAAATGTTGTATTTTCAGTAGAAATCGTTGCCAACATTCCAGAAATTTTTAATACTATAAAACAAAAATTAGATGAATCCCCCACGGTGACCTTATCCACTCAGGGTTATGTAGGAGGCGGTCCCGCCAATCCACCCATTCCTGATACCTGGAAACCGGAAGAAGATTCTAAGCCATACTATACAAAAAATCCATCTTCTGCCTTATTGCTACCCTATAGTGAAACTGAATATCGGGCTACCGTCCCTCTCTATTTCGATGATATAACTCCACATAAGCCCAGTCAGCAATATAAAATCTATTGTTGGGTCTATAGCCAATTGGGAAACATAAATGATATCTGGTTTCAAAAAAAGCCTTATGCAGATAGATCCTACAGCTGTATTTTTGATAATAAGCCTTGCATAGTAAATGTAACTGCCGAACTATCGCAAATTTATAAGCATAATCAAGATTCCGTTGTTGTGCAAGACAATGGAAAATGGGTCGGCAGATATTCTCCCGTACTCTCGGGTAACACAATTTTTATCCCTGTTGGTCAGTCTTATCCGATAGCTTCCTATGCACCTGATTATATTGGCGACTACTTACTTTTTGGAAAATGGACTTCCACTTTATCCGTAACTCCTTCCGGAGAACCTTCCGATACCATCTTAGCTTCCTCTGTGCAAGAAAATTTAAATAAAGATATTTCTTATCCTTTAATTCTTCTTGCTGAAAATGAAGGAATTGTAACTTTAAAGCATACCGCAACCGGCAACTATTATACGAATTCCGGCACTTATGTTGGTTATCACCATCCGTTGCAAAATGCTTTTTCACAAGTCACCATCATCTTCTACGATGCCGAAAAGGTTGCCAATGGCACCAGTGAATTGCTCAAATCTTCGCTTACCCTTACCACTGGTACCGATGAAACCAAATCCGATTCCATCACAACCGCTTATACAGCCGAAGGCGAGGTATTTGCAAAGGCAACATTCTCTCTGGATGTTGTACCAAAATGGAATTGGGATGAAAGCAAAGTAAATGTGGAAGAAATCATCCGCAACGCACTGGAAAGCAATCCTCCCAGCGTTTCTCTGAGTACCTTTAAAACGTCTATGACCAGTTGGTCTGACGTTTCTGCTATTGCTAAGCCAGAAAATACAACGCTGATTGCATCCAGTGAGCACGGTACCTATCAGGCCACATTCCCGCTTGCTTTTTCGAATTCCATACCAACCTCTAATGCAGAAACAGACTTGTATGCTTGGATTTCAATGCAAAACTCGACCATACAAGGCGGTATTGCTGCGGTGTTCGACCCCACATTGCCAAACCGCTGCACAGTAACCATTACTCCTCCAGATATAACCTTGTATATCGGTATAACAAATTCCGGCAAAAAAATCGGCTCTGAACTCTCCATCAATAAGGGGCAGGAACTTTCTTTCTGCGCATATGACCCCACTGGAATTTATCGTCTTACCGGCACTTGGACTATTGGTAAAAACAGCTATACAAATCAGGAATATTGCCCTGCCACCGCAGTCAAAGGCTTGTCTGCCGGCATTTACCAAGTTACCTTCAACAGCAACATTGCCCCTTACAATCCCATTACTAAAACATTCACCCTTGTTGTAAAAGAATCGGATTATCTCGTTGCATTTTCGGATGAGTACGATAAGGATGACCCCCCTACTCCGGAATATAACTCTGGCAATCATTCGTTCACTGCATATTTTGGTGACACCATTGATTTATATGCGTATTTAAGAAAAAATGGTGGCACCCCATCTAATGTTGACGGTACTTGGTCCATCAGCTATCCTGTTGGACAGAAAGAAACAGTTTTAAAAGAAATCAGCACCAGCACTTCTCATCTGGAATTGGAAGCTATTCGCCCTGAAAATGCCTCGCAAGATCAATATACGGTATATCTTACCTTTACAAGAGCAGACACTGCCTCACTTCCATTGGAAGAAAAACAACTTAAGTTAACCATGTATATCCGAGATTCTAAACTACGTAGTTGGACCACTCTTTATTCAAACAAAGACGTTCAACAGGGCCCCAATGATCCGCTTAATATTATTGGTACTTCCAAATTATTTGGCGATCCAGAACGAAAAAACTGGTATTTTAACATAAAAACACCAGTCGATATGCTGGAAAACAAAGAGTTTCGTTGGCTTATCAATGGTTCATCTATTTACTCCATCTCTCCGGAAACACAAAGTGGAGATTACTATAAGTATAAACTACTATGGATCAACTATTATGCTTTCCATTATGATATTAAGGATTTCGGTCGCTCTATTCAGATAAAAAAATCGACTTCTTCTGGTTCGCTAAGCAAGTTTTCTCGTAACTATACGCTAACGCTTCAATATCGCGACCCTGGCGAATCCCTGTGGACAACATATGACTCCATTAACTTCAAAGCTTAAACCCCAATCAACGAGAGGCCTTCAACTATGATTACCAAAAACATCCGCTTAGGCGAAGTTTTGGTCGAATATGGCTATATTAAAGAAGCCCAAGTCGAGCAAGCACTCGCCTATCAAAAACAAAACAAAGACAAACGCCTTGGTGAGGTGCTCATTGAAATGGGCGCCATCACCGAAGCACAAATGCTCAGTGCTTTGGGCCAGAAACTTGGCTTGGATTTCATCCCCTTAAACAGCTATCCCGTTAATCAAGAAGCTGTTGCCAAAGTGCCCAAAGCTCTGGCACAGCGGTATAATTTGATTCCGGTTGCCATTCAAAACGGTCAGCTTTTGGTTGCCATGAACGACCCTTTAAACTTCTATGCAATCGAAGATATTAAGCTGGTTACCGGTATGCAGGTTGAGGTCGCACTTGCCTCTAAATCTGCCATTGTGTCTGCCATCGAGTACCATTATGCCGAACTAGAGGCCCGCAGCGCAGTCGAGGCCAGCAACACTGGAATTGATGCCGATGCCGTGCAAAATATGGCACAACAAATTGACCTAACCGAGGATGACCAAACCCCGGTGGTAAAGCTGCTGAACAGCCTATTGCTGCGCGGTTACACCACCGGTGTATCGGATATCCACATTGAACCCTACGAAACCGAACTTCTGGTTCGTATGCGTATCGACGGTCAGTTGATTGACTATGTTACCCTGCAAACCCAGCTGCATCAACCCCTTATTGCTCGTACAAAAATTTTGTGCGGCATGGACATTGCAGAAAAACGCCTCCCACAAGACGGTCACGTCAAAACCACCATTGACGGTCTGGAAATGAACGTGCGTGCCAACGTAATTCCCACCATTTACGGCGAAAAAGCGGTTTTGCGTTTCTTGAACACTAACGCAACCATTGAGCGCGCCGATACCTTTGGTATGGACCAGGAAAACTACCAGAAGTGTTTGGAAATTCTGCAAAACCCCCATGGCGTTGTTTACATCACCGGTCCCACCGGTAGCGGTAAAACCACTACCCTTTACTTAATGTTAGAACGTCTGACCAAAAAGCCCATTAACGTGGCAACCATCGAAGACCCTGTCGAAAAAAACCTGCCCCGTATCAATCAGATGCAGGTAAACCCGCAAGCCGGCCTAACCTTCGAAATCGGTCTGCGCGCCCTTTTGCGTCAGGACCCTGACGTTATCATGGTGGGCGAGACCCGTGATAGTCAAACCGCTCAAATCAGTGTGCGAAGCGCCATCACCGGCCACTTGGTTCTCAGTACCTTGCATACCAACGATGCCATCAGTGCCATTGTTCGTATGGAAGATATGGGCGTTGAACCTTTCATGGTTGCCAACAGTCTGGTTGGCGTTGTGGCACAGCGTCTTGCTAAAAAACTTTGCACCAATTGTTGCTATACCGATGTTCCCACCCCTGAAGAGCAAGAAATTCTTGGTCCTGATATCACACAAATTCACCGTGCAAAGGGTTGCCACATGTGCAACAATACCGGTTATAAAGGTCGTGTTGCTGTGCATGAAGTTATTACCATTGATAAAGCCATGCGCCGTATGATTTCCGAACAGCGAGATATTGACGATATCCAAAAATACGTTCGTGAAACGCAACATTCTACCACACTGCGCGGCGGTCTGCTTCGTCTGGTACAAAACGGCGTAACCGACCCTGCCGAAGTTGTGCGCTTAACCTATGGTGCTGACTAATCTTAAATTCTTGGAGCCTATTTATGACATTAGAAGATTTAATTATTATCGCTCGTGCACAAGGCACCAGCGATTTGCATGTTACCCATGACCAACCCCCTTCCTTCCGCAAGTTGGGCCAGCTTTTTCCCTTTGAACCCCTCGCCCCGGGTGAAGCAGAAAAGATGATTTGGGATGCTTTGCCCGAAGCTATGCGGGCGAACATTGAAAACGGCGACGATGCCGACTTTTGTATGCACACCCGAGATGGTCAGCGTCAACGTGTAAACGTATTCCGCCAGCAAGGTCATCTTTGTGCCTCGATTCGTCTTTTGCGCGATGGCATCCCCACCATTGATGAATTGGGTTTGCCGGGTGCGGTACGTGCATTGGCCTCCCGTCCCCGTGGCCTGGTTTTGGTTACCGGTCCCACCGGCAGTGGTAAATCCACCACACTGGCTGCCATGATTCAGCACATCAACAGCACCCGCCGTGCCCATATTGTTACCATTGAAGACCCCATCGAATATGTGTACACACCGCAAAGCTGCGTCATTCATCAGCGTGAGGTAGGTACCGATACCAAATCCTTTGCTTCTGCACTGCGCAGCTCTCTGCGTGAAGACCCCGATGTTATTCTGGTGGGAGAAATGCGTGACTACGAAACCATTTCCGCCGCATTAACTGCTGCGGAAACCGGTCACTTAGTATTCAGTACCTTGCATACCATTGGTGCAGCTAATACGGTAGACCGTATTGTGAACGCTTGCCCTGGTGAAATCCAGCAGGAAGTTCGCACACAGCTTGCCGGCGTACTGCAAGGCTGTATTACACAGGAATTGATTCCTCTTGCCGACGGCAGCGGACGTGTTGCCGTGCAGGAAATCCTTATGGGTACCGATGCTGCACTGAACTTAATTCGTGAAGGCAAAGCCCATCAGTTGTCCAGTGTTATGCAAACCGGTGCCAAAGAGGGCATGCAAACCCTTAATATGCACCTGGCCAGACTGGTGCAAGCAGGCCGTATTGATTACGCTGCCGCATTGGAACGCTCCAGTGACCCCGAAGAACTAAACGCTTATATTTTATAAAAAGAAAGCCGCAAAGAAACATTCTTTGCGGCTTTCTTTATTTCACAAACGTATAACTTAGTAATAAAAATACAATTAGTAGTACCACATTCAAAACACTGAATATTGTCAGATATTTTCCCATATTGGCATTTGTTGTTTTTGCATATGCTTTTAAGCTGATTAAGCTTGCCAAACTGGCTATTGGAGTTCCCAATCCTCCAATGTTTACACCCAGCAATAAACCGGCACCATTGCCTGTAAATCCGGAAAGCAGAACCGCTGCCGGCACATTACTAATCACCTGACTAACAATCGCCGATACAAGCACTTCTTTTTGCAGCATAATCTGAGATAAAAACTCCTGCAAAAACGGAATACGTGCCAAATTTCCTGCAAATACAAAAAAGCACACAAAGGTAACCAGTAAATTAAAATCTGCGCTTTTTAATAATTTTCGATTAAAAAGCAACAATTCAATAATTACCATAACCAGCAAAACCGGCCATTCAATTAGATGGAATACCGTTCCCAAACATAGCGAAAACAAAATCGAACATTCCAGAGTCTGCCTTTTTTGCTCTTTTGTCATGGGCTGTTTTTCTTGTTCTGTTTTCATGGATACATTGCGAATCGGTGCAACAAAACACAATGCGCATAACACCACAAAACTCACCAAGGTAAGCGGAAATGTGATTCCAAAAAAGGATTTCGCATCAAATCCATAACAATTATATAGGTATAAATTTTGCGGATTTCCAATCGGTGTCAGCATACTTCCCAAGTTTGCAGCCACTGTCTGCAAACTGATCACCCACGGCAACCATTGTTCCTGTCTGCTCGCACACATTACCAAGATTGCAAAGGGTACAAACGTAATCAATGCCACATCATTGGTTACAATCATAGCAGAAAAAAAGCACAACATTACCAATGTTAAACATAAGGTTTTTCCGCTTTTGCACTTTTGCAGCAGCGTTGTTGCCATACGATTAAAAACACCGGCTTGTTCAATTCCCGCCACTACAACCATAAGACAATACAGCAATGCTAATACACGCATATCAATGTATCCTATATACTGTAAATCAGGCGTTACAAAAAAACAGGATAGTATTGCAAGTATTGCCGCAATTGTCAATACCGGCTCTTTTTGTATTCCTTCTTTTATTCGGTTCATCGCTTCAAGATCTCCTTTTTGATGATGCGAAATGCCTCATCTTCTCCTTTTTCTTTTAAAAGCAGCAACATATATTCCAGTAGCTCCCTTGTTTTTTCATGAAGAATATAGTGATTTTTTCCCCGTTCGTAATACTCCCAAGGGGATGCATCTGTGTAATTTTCTTTCATGTACACTTTGCTTGCCGCAATTCGATCACAAAACATTTCCGCAACAAAATGAACCGGCATTTCAACTCCAATCAAGGTTTCCTTGCCGGAAGGGTCATAGTCAATCCAATACTCCAGATGGTGTCGGTTTCTTCCCTTATGATGCAACCATGCGGCACTGTAACCTTCCGCCTGTCGCTGTGCATCATTGGGGCTTCGATTTCCCTGAAAATATTTCACGCCTGCCCAAAACTCCGTAATGCTATATTTGGATAAGTCATGTGTCAGTCCTTGTTTGTATAAACCAATCCGAAAACAATTTTTCAGAACCAACCATTTATGATATGTAATTGTCGAAAAATGCCCCCAAATTTTCAAGGTATTCTTCCTCCTTGCCGCATTCTCTCTGCATGAAACTTTGATTATTATATCACGAAGCGATTTTCATTCCAACTAATTGTATTCGTTCTACATCTTTTTTATCAATATCGAATGGTTAAAGGAATTATACTGTTTCCAACTTTTCTCCCTTAATCTGCACCAGTGCATCCTTCAACTTTTCGGGCATTGGAACGCCTAACCGTGCGCCGTTCTCAATAAGGCTCAACGCTTCATTGGCAATGTAGAAACCCAGCACCATGTTCCGCATCATACCACCTGCGCCGGTGGCATCGTCCAAGATGTTTGCCATTGCCACAATGCACAGAATAAAGAACTTCTTAGCCAACCCCTTAAAGCCCACCTTGCTGGATAGTGTCCCTGCCAGATATGCCGCCACAACACCGGTTGCATAGTCCAGCACTACCGCCGCCAAAAGCGCATTTAGTAAGGTATCCTGCACACCAAACAGGTATGTAATCAACCCGGCAGATACCGCACCGATTGCATTCACAATATTATTCTGCATCCTCTTTTCTCCTTTCTTTAAGCATTCTTTACGGTAACAGTAATACCGCCACGGTCGGTAATAAACTGTTGCACAGCATCCAGATCACCCTTGCTCATACCGCTGGTGGTAATGGTGAACAGCTCAGCCTTTTTGGCAGGACGTTCCACACTGGTGTAACTGCCCAGCTTAACGGCAGTGCTTGCCTTGGTGAAATCAGCATCCAACCAGTTCAGCGGATTGTAACGAGTACCGCCCAAACGCACCTCAAAATGCAGATGGGCACCGTAGCAGTTGCCAGTTTGGCCACTGTAGCCAATCAGCTGGCCCTCCTTGACCTTTTCGCCGTTCTTTACGCACACCTTGAAAAGATGCGCATAGTAGGTTTCCAGCTTTTTCCCCTTATAAGCAGCGTGCTGAATCCGCACCAGATTGCCATAGCTCTGGTTGCCGGTTTTGGTTTTGCCGTCCCAGGCTTGCACCCAGTTTACGGTACCATCTTCTGCTGCATACACGGGAGTACCAACCGCTGCACGCAGGTCGATTGCGCCATGGTTTGTGCCGTCGTTGTAAAGCCAGCCTGCGGTGATGGTGTGAGCCTGCAAAGGCCATGCAAACAATACTTCTCCGTTCGATTTTCTCATACTTAAAACTTCCTTTCTTTATACGCTGTATGCGTCAATAATCAAAAACACACGGCAATCGCCGGTGTTACGTCCCGTTGTTTGGGTTTTCATGCCGCCGTTGCTCATACCGGCTGCATCCCAATTCAAATAGCTTTCACAACTCAAGGTGCCGCTACCGGGATCATACCATTTATTTACCCCGCAGCTGGTGGAACAGCTTACCTTTACCCCGTTGTCATACCAGCCAAATCCCTGTGCGTTGTTGCCACCGCCGGAAAGGCTGGCAGGCTCCACCACGAAATTGTCTGCGGTTAAGTTCCGGTAGTTCGGAACAGAAGAAACATTAAAGCTTTTTCCTGTACCAAGATAATAGCAGCCCACATAACCACCATTTACCCCAATCACCGATTGTCCTTTTCGCAGCTTGTCCGGGGTTAGACCAATGGCATTTGCAACCTGTGCATAGCTTAAATAGGAATACTGTCCGCCATCCCACCAACAGCCGTGGATACCGGCAGGTGGGGCAACCTCAACCCGACCGTTTGCCAATCGGATATGGTCAATGGGGTTGGGTGTTCCGGTGTCTCTGGAAATCAGCTCGCCGCTTATTTTCTGCCCATTTACATAGGCAGTTTTGCCGGCTCTCAAATCCCAATTGCCGCCGGTTGCATCTGCGGTAAAATTGCCATTCACCGTCTTTCCGTTGGCGGTTATCGATACCCCGGTTTTCAGGTTTTCGGGGGTCAGCTTTGCCAGCTCTGCGGCAGGCAGACCCCCTCCGTTAAAAGTTAGCTTGTTTCCGTTTTTGTAGCAGACAACCACTGCACCGGATTTAAAAAAGCCCGACCACAAAGCGTCTCCGCCTGCGGTGCTGGCTGTGCAGGTTGTACCGTTCACTTTTACGGTATCGCCGGCTGTAAAATCTGCAGTTGCCACAAATCGAATGTTGTCGCCTGTGCCGGTCAAGGTGTGTACCGTACCGCTTTTGGCATGGATATAGGTTGCAACCCCTTGGGCAGCGGTGGCGGCTCCAATCTGTGCAGGCGTCAAAGCAAGCTGTGGCTGTCCATCATCGCCAATCCGCAGCAGCAGATTTGCTGCCGCTGCCGTCCACTTGTCACCCCGCTGTACAATCTTGCTGCTCACGTCCACCGCCACATCTCGAAGCGCCACACTGCCGTCACGGTTGTACAGCGTTACATACACCTTGCCGTCCT